>CAIMVM010000256.1 GCA_903844895.1 uncultured Pseudomonadota bacterium | reverse complement strand
GGGTTATCGAGCGAGCTGGGAATTGAGTTCCAAATACGAATGCGGGCGTAGTTGGGTTCTGACAAAATAAACTTTGTTCCGTTGGTGAATGGGTAGGCTGACTGGGCGGTTCCACTCAATTGCCTAAAATTTTTGTTTGATGTGAAGCTGCTTTCGCCAAGCACCAAGTTTGTGACAGTAGGGGTTGGCGCTTCAGTTGCGCCTGCAGTGGTTGTTGGCTGAGTTGTGGTTGCTAAAGGCGATGGCATGCGCTTTAAACCAGTCTCGCTTCTCCGGTTACAGGCCGTAGAAAAGGTCCATACTGCCACTATCACAAAGCCAAATTTGCGCCACACATATCTATGCATGCCTACTCCTTGCCCTTCAAAGTCGCTGCCGCAGAATTCGGCCATTTTTCCCTTCGGCATATCCTTAAATAACTTTACCGGCTCTAATATTACCACCCTAACCTTCTAAAAACTCTGACTAAAAGCAGGTCCAATTTCCTTTAAAAGTATCTGCTAGCGTGGCACATTTTCAGGAAGCTCATTAATTAGATCTCTTCTATTACAAAGCAATTCGCCTATGAGCAAAGACGCAGGAGCCAAAGACGCAGGAGCCAAAGACGCAGGAGCCAAAGACGCAGGAGCCAAAATCTAGAATCTTTGTTATTGTTGGAATCATAAAGCCGTCTAACCGTAGGAAAACATAACTCTTTAGTTGAAGCATGTTTTCATCGAAATCTTCGCTTAAGAAACCCCTAGTCTTTGCCGAATCCTCTATCAATAGGCGAAAAAATGATGCTTACTTTCAGTTGATTTGAACGGAGTTCCAAATGCAAAACATTAGAAAATCCTTAATTTTTTTGACAATACATCTATTTTTTATTGCCTGCACGGCTGAAAGAATTGACAAAATTAAAAAGAATCCTTCCTCTGGCACCCTCGGCAATAATGATCCCTCCTCAGGAATTCCATTAAAGCTTGTATTTGAGGAACAGCCTAAAAATATATATGTTGGTTTTTCCACCACTCCTTTCATAAAAGTTAAGCTACAAGATTCACGCAGTGATGTTTCAACTTCAGGTGTGCTAGTGACTTTAAGTCTATCCTCGCCACCAACAAACGCTCATCTCTTTGGTACATTGAGTGCGACTACTATAAATGGAGTGGCCACTTTTGATAACCTAATGATAGATTCTCAACATGAGAACCTTTCCTTGATTGCTCAAAGCGTCGGACTGACTTCTGCTTCGAGTGAATCCTTCAGCACAACTTTAGCTCAGCCGATCCCAGTAGCTCCGATTGTTCCTTCAGGAAACTTGTCAACTCAAGCCACCATAGCCGTCTCAAGTATAGGAATCGGTACCTCGATTGATGTAGTGCAAGACTCTGATGAATTGTGCCAAGGTGGGTTTGTTTTGAGCTCTAAGGAAAGCATCTCAAATAGCGACGTACTTCTGGCTCCCACATTAGGCGGTGGGGGAACCCACACACTTCGCATTCGAAGCTCAGACAAAGCAAACAACAAATCCTGCAGCACTGCGGTTACACACACGGTACCTTCATTTCCAACGCCTGACATCTCATCTTTGAAGACTGTTGCCTCGGGTTGGTACCATAGTTGTGGGATATCCAATGGGGCTCTCTATTGCTGGGGAAGAAATAATGCCGGACAACTCGGAGATGGCACGAACCAAGATCGTACCATCCCCGTACTCGTTAGTGGACTTTCATCGGGTGTAACAACTGTGGAAGCAGGAGAAAGTCACACATGCGCCGTACAAAGTGGAGCACTCAAATGCTGGGGCTTAAACAGTTCAGGCCAACTAGGTGACGGAACTGTAGTTAGTAGCTCTGTCCCAGTAAATGTAGCGGGGCTATCCACAGATATGTCAGCTGTGTCTGCTGGAGTATCTCACACCTGTGCTATTAAAGCGGGGGCTGCATGGTGTTGGGGAGATAATCTAAAGGGGCAAATCGGCGACGGAACAGCAGTAAATCGCCTCAGTCCAGTACAAGTAACGTCACTATCCTCAGAGGTGACAGCAATTCTAGCAACACGAAGACACTCCTGCGCCATTCAAAGTGGTGGTCTAAAATGCTGGGGATTTAACTTTCACGGAGCATTAGGAGATGGAACAAAGACTGACCGAAGTGCACCGGTTTCTGTTTCTGACCATTCTTCTGGAGTAACTGCAGTCGATGGAGGTTTCAATCATACTTGTGCTATTAGAAATGGTTCTCTTCAGTGTTGGGGAAATAATGGAGCTGGCCAGCTAGGTAATGGGGTGGCGAGCAGCACGAGTACCCCCACCCCAGCCACAGTGATAGGGCTTTCCTCAGGAGTAACGGCAATAGATGCTGGCTATTCTCACAATTGTGCTGTTCAAAATGGTGCCGTAAAATGCTGGGGACTTAATTTAGGTGGGCAACTTGGCGACTCGACCACTACGGATAGGCCCACCCCAGTTGCTCTAAGCTCCCTCTCGTCCGAGGTCACCGCAGTTACTTCGGGAGCGGAACATTCTTGCGCAGTGCAAGGCAACTCTATCAAATGCTGGGGATCAAACTATAGTGGACAATTAGGCGATGGAGCTGCAAACACCAACACCAAACCTGCTGCAGTGCTGGGACTTGCAGCTGGAGTTACGGCGATGGAAGCAGGAGATAATCATGCTTGCGCAATTCAAGATAGCGCCCTTAAATGTTGGGGATCAAACCCTTTTGGCAACCTTGGCAACGGCACTACTGAATCTTCTATACAGCCTGTTAATGTATCTGGAGCTTCGACGGGCGTAACCGCATTTTCCGCTGCCAGTTCCCACAGCTGTATGATTCAAAATGGTGCCCTTAAATGCTTCGGATCAAACGGCTTAGGCCAACTAGGAGACGGCACAACAACTAGTAGTTCCATACCTGTCGATGTTGTAGGGCTCTCTTCTGGCGTCACACTAGTAGCTGCAGGAAATTATCAAACTTGTGCCATTCAAAATGGAGGGCTCAAGTGCTGGGGACGAAATAGCTCAGGTCAATTAGGAAATGGATCGACAGTAGATAGCCTCTCCCCAGTAGAAGTAACAGGGCTTACCTCACAGGTAACTGCAGTTGCCATCGGTGATAATCACGCATGCGCCATTCAAAATAGCGCACTAAAATGTTGGGGGGTCAACACATCAGGAGAGCTTGGAACTGGCAATACGGCCCAAAGCACGGTGCCTGTTGATGTTATAGGACATGGGGTTGGGGTTACTGCAGTTGCAGCCGGTGGAACTAACACTTGCGCCATTCAAAATTCTTCTCTCAAATGCTGGGGATCAAACGGTTTAGGGCAAATTGGAAATGGTACTATCATCGCTAGTACTTCACCTGCCTCCGTCAGTGGGCTAAACTCCGGAGTGACAGCCATATCTACTGGCAGCAGCCATAGTTGCGCAATTCAAGACGGCAGTCTCAAGTGCTGGGGCAACAATCTCAACGGCCAATTGGGAGACGGTACAACTGCTAATAGATTAGCTCCCATCACAGTAAGTGATTTGATTTCTCCCGTATCCAATGTTTCTCTCGGAGTCAGCCAAAGCTGCGCAATGACAGGGGGAGCGATTCAATGCTGGGGCGCAGGAGCGAAGGAGCCCAAGCACTTCTTGTATTCCAAAGTTGTTGCGCCATAGGAGCTCCTGTCATAGGAGTTCCTGTCATAGGAGTTCCTGTGCACTGGCGAGCTCTAGACAAAAAATAGTCTCAGACATTGGGGGCCAAATTCCATGTTTTCTTTATCACAGGTCTAGATCTTAGCTGCAGTATTAAGAACTGTTGATGAGAGGAACCTACACGCAAAGGACTACGCGATGCTACTGTACCTTGGTTCGTGTCACTATGTTCGACTTATTTTGCAGCGACCCTAGGGATAATTTTAAAATGGGCCTCTAGAAGTGAGTGGCTTAATCTTTTTTTTGGTAAATGAGAAGTTAGGCCGCATGAAAAGCATTAAAATGATCAGCTCCACTAAAATAGTTCCTAAAAAACCGTTCGTTGAGAGCTGCTATATTGGAAAAATCCACCTAATCCTGACCGCCATTAAAGTTGTAGCATGTGGCTGCAATTGTAGCATTTAGCAGCGACTTGAAGCAGAAAAAAGCTCAAGTCGCTCTCTTTTAGGTACTAATGTCTGGGATTTGCGCGAAAGCACTCGCATGAAATTAAGTGCCCCTATTTATAATCCAGGAATCCTATCTCCCATCTGCTCGACTATAATAAAGATGATAGTGATGCGAATTGGGACGGACGTCATGGAGTTCTTACTATTGTTTCAGAAGACTCTTCTGCAAAGATCTTGGAGTGCCACAGAGGACTTTGGCAAATTGAAGAAGCCTTTCGCGTCAACAAACATGGTCTAAAAATGAGACCTTTTTACCTCTTGAGTCCTCGAAAAATTCACTCCCATATTAGTCTTAGCTACCATACCTGTGCCGTAGCTAAGCATCGTATTCCCTGATTCAAGAAAAAAGGAATAGTATAGATGAAATGAGACATGGACTCCGCAGGGTACGGGCTAGCAAGATCCTCGACAAGCCTAACCAGAATCGCTATTAAAACCTATCCTCAACTTCAGAGTCGAGGTGATCATATCTAAGAGCCCTAAGATCCACAAAAAGCTGCCTCACAAAGGTTGTCCTGCCTAGTTTCTTTCCAGTATTACCCCAATCGGCACCCTGGTGATTGCAGGCGGTTATAAGACGAATGATCAAATTTGCATAAGTTTTCGACTTAGTGTTTCAGCCCCTGCTTCAGCCCACGACTTACTCGGCGGTCAAATTTTAGCTACGGTCTTTGGCTTAACGGAACTCCAAACTCCATTATTTAAAAAAGCAGTCCTTTTTTAGAGGCTCTAGTGATATCTTAGAGTTTTTCTATCTTAGAGTTTTTCTAAAGAGGCTCTTTTGTAAATAGAGTTTTGATAGAATTCGTGCATTGCTCTGAAATTCCATAAAGGTTACACCGTGGCAGAACTAGATCATGAAGCTAAGAACACCGAACTCCGTCATCCCCTTGGGAAGCGAGTGCCCACGATTCACGACAAGGTCGAGGCAGATGAGCTTTTTGATCGTTTTTTGGAATACGTGAAGGAAAAAAATCTTGATCTTTATCCTGCTCAAGAAGAGGCCATTCTTGGGCTCTTTTCGGGTCACAACATCATTTTAAATACTCCGACCGGCTCAGGGAAATCTTTGGTTGCCACTGCCCTTAACTTTTTGTCTCTATCCCTAGGTCGCAGATCCATTTATACCTGCCCCATCAAAGCCCTAGTCAATGAAAAATTCTTAGCACTCTGCGCAGAATTTGGCGCCGATCAGGTGGGCATGATCACGGGCGACGCCACCGTCAACGGTTCCGCGAGAATCCTCTGCTGTACGGCTGAAATCCTTGCGAACTTTGCCCTGGCAAGTGGAGAAGATCCTGAACTCCACGACATCATCATGGATGAATTTCACTATTATAGTGATCGCGATCGAGGGGTCGCTTGGCAAATCCCTCTTCTGCTACTACCAAAATCTCGATTTCTTCTGATGTCGGCTACTTTTGGAAACACGGAGGCTTTTGAGAAATACTTAAATGATCTCACGACAAATAAGACGGTCGTCGTGACCTCGGATGATCGGCCTGTGCCCCTTACTTATGAGTATCGAGAAACACTCCTTCACGAAACCATTCGGGATCTCATGACCAAGGGAAAGTATCCTATCTACCTTGTCAACTTTACCCAAAGAGAATGCGCTGAAGAGGCCCAAAACCTGATGTCAGAGGACTTATCCAGCAAAGAAGACAAGCAGAAAATAAACGCTTTTTTATCAGGCTTTAAGTTTTCTAGCCCTTATGGAAAAGACATTCAGAGACTTTTAAGGCACGGCATAGGAATCCATCACGCTGGCCTCCTTCCTAAGTACCGACTCCTTGTAGAGCAGCTGTCTCAACGCGGCCTTTTAAAGGTCATATGCGGCACTGACACCTTAGGTGTGGGAGTCAATGTACCCATTCGCACGGTAATTTTTACTAAACTCTGCAAGTTTACTGGCGAAAAAGTAGCGATTTTATCAGTTCGCGACTTTAAGCAAATTAGCGGCCGAGCAGGCAGAAGAGGCTTTGATTCTGAGGGCACGGTAGTGGTCCAAGCTCCTGAACACATTGTTGAGAACTTGCGCCAGGAGTCAAAAGCTGCGGGCGACCCTAAAAAAATAAAGAAACTTGTTAAGAAAAAGCCGCCAGAAAAGGGTTATGTGGCATGGGACATCCAGACCTTTAACCGTCTTATTTCTTCCCCTGCCGAGCCCCTAAATTCTTCCTTTAAGCTTTCCTATAGCATGTTGCTTCAAGTTCTAAGCCGCCCTACAGAAGGCTGTAAAGCCATGCGTCGTCTCATTCGAGACAGCCACGAGACTCCCAAAACAAAGCTTGCCCTAAGAAAGTCGGCTTTCCAAATGTTCAGAGCCCTTCACGAACGACAGATCATAAAATTTGAATACACCCTATCTAGCCGGGACAAACAGGTCATTATTGATGAAGAATTACAAACTGATTTTTCCTTAAATCAGTCTCTATCACTTTATCTCATAGACACGCTTAAGCTTTTAGATCCCACATCCCCCGACTATGCCGTGGATGTTTTAACGCTTGTTGAGTCGATTATTGAAAATCCAGACGTCATACTCCGCCGTCAACTCGATAAAATCTCCACCTTAAAAATGGCTGAACTAAAAGCTGAAGGGGTTGAATACGAGCAAAGAATTGAAGAACTTCAAAAACTGGAATACCCCAAACCTAACCGAGACTTTATCTACGACACTTACAATCGCTTTTCAGCACTCTACCCTTGGGTCGGCCAAGAAAATATTAGACCCAAGTCCATTGCCAGAGATATGTATGAGACGTTTCAGTCTTTTGATGACTATATCAAAGAATACGGCCTTCAAAGGGCTGAGGGCCTTCTTCTTCGCTATTTAAGTGATGTTTACAAAGTATTGATCCAAACAGTGCCAGAATCGAATCGAACCGAAGATTTAGATATTTTAATTGAGTACATCGGATCCGCGATTCGGGGAATCGATTCCAGCCTTGTCGATGAGTGGGAAAAGATCCGATTAGGAGCCACTCATCCTCGTGAACTTGCAAAAACCGAAGCCCCAGTTTCCGATGAAACCTATGATATCACTAGAAACAAAAAAGAGTTTTTCGTTAAAATTAGAAACGAAGTCTTTCGATATGTGAAATTTTTTGCCACTAAGAACTACCCTGCAGCAGCCTTGGCTTTATCAAATACAGAGCCCGAAGTATCTACAGAGACTTCCAAATCACTAGAAAAGTGGTTGGAATCTCAGTGGCTCGACTTTTACAGTGAGTCACGAGAAATCGTAACGGACCGCCGCGCTCGAAACTCCACTAATTTTCAGCTTACGGAGCTCCCCGACTCCTCGGGATGGTCTGTTGCCCAAATCATTTTTGACTCTGCGGAGATTCATGATTGGGAAATACAATTCGTGATCGATAAGCAAAAGTCCATCGCTTCGAATGCGGTCTCACTTTCCATCCATAAGATAGGGCCCATAGGTTAAGCTCATATCTTTACCATCATGGAAAGTATTCCTATTGGCTAAACCTAAATCTAACGGGCTCACGAAATACCTATAACACTTAGGGAATAGCTGGTGTGCTTTTCCCAGCTTCTTTTACCAATGTCATGACATCATTGAAAAGCCCCTCAGGGGTGGCTTCATCTGGCTTCCAAATGACTGCGGGAGCTTCGCCAGCAACCCAAACAGCCTGTTCCATAGCCCCCTTGGAATTAAGATCCATGCGATATTTATAGGTAAGTTCCCCTTCGCCACGATAAGAAAGCACCTTTAATTTCATATTAGCCATTGTATAACCAGATTTTTCCTTGGTCCACGTCAGCTCATAGCCATGAATGATGTAGTTTTTACCGTCCCGCTCCATCAACAGTGATTTTTTTTGCTCGCCAATATAGAAAACAACGACTTGATGAAACAGTGCTGCTTCCATAAGACCTTGACAGTCAAAGGACTTACGGACTTTCTCCATTTCCTCACCATAAAGTATCCGCGAGATTTTCCCACCGGCCAAACTCTGGTCCAGGGCAAATCGAGAGGTATAAAAGCCGCTTTCACACTTGCCTGAAACAGGCTGAGGCAGACGGCCCTGCTGATAATGAAGCCAGGCTAAAAGGGCCGCTAAATCCGTCGAAAAGAAAGGGACTGTGATGCCTGATGGGCCCAAGGAATCAATAGAATCAAACTTCCCTGGCACGAGAGCTACCGCAGCTAAGATATCCATTTCAGAAACTTCGACGCCTTTTGAACTCCTTGCGCCACTCCAAGTCGGGAAGTCTTTAGAGCCTTTCCAAATGTCAAAGCGCATCAAGGGAGGAAGCTTTTTAAGTTCCAATCGAGATCGATTGGCTAGTTTGGCATAATTTAATGGGCCACTAAAACCGCCTACTAAATACTCTCTCCCTGCAAAAACCGGAACACGGCTTTCTAGGTAGACACTTGTAACATGGTTGGCTACAGGTACCGTTAAAAAAGCCTTAAATCCAGGAGTGCCTTGCAAGTCATATTTAAGGGCAGGTTTATAAACGCGATCTGTAACTTCCGCAAACTTCCTTCGAACGGTTGTGCAGCTTACGACAAACACAGAGACCAGAATTATTTTAAAAAGTCGAATAGCCATTTTTCGGTTACCTCATCCATGGATTCTATCACGGTATCTGCAATCCCAAAACGGGGGTCTGTTCGTGGTAAAACATTAGGCACAGCCACGACGGGAATTTTAGCTGCTTTTGCCGCAACAATGCCAAAAATGGAGTCCTCAAATACAAGCGCTTCAAAATGCTGGATCCCCAAACTGCTCAGAGCAGTCAAGTAGACAGCTGGATGAGGTTTCCCGTAGGATTCCTTCTCCGCTGACACCAAAAGACCAAATGTTTCCAAAAGGCCAGCTGCCTTTAAAACGCCATGGATCACCCGGCTGCTAGAACTGGAACAGACAGCAATCTTGAGCCCAAGGTGGCGAAAGAGCTCAATTGCCTGAATCACCCCTGGCAAGATTTTGGGCTCTTTTTCCGCCATGGTTATCACTTTTGCTTCAATGAGAGAAACCATGTGAGAAATATCTAAGCGCAGATCATATCTCTCTAGAAATACGCCCACCGCTTCATCGCACCTAAGCCCCATCACCCGTTTACAGTCCTCTAGGGTAAGCGAGACCCCTACTTCCGAAAAAGCTTCTATCTCAGCTTTTTGCCAATACGTTTCCGTATCGACAAGAAGACCGTCCATATCAAAAATAATAGCTTTAAGCTTCATGACAGTATTTCCTACCTGTTTTGGATGAGAGCCATTATGCCCATAGAGCCTCAATAAGGCGAGATAAATGTGTTTCAAGATTCAACTTTTTGCAGCTTAAAGAATTATATGATTATCGCTACTAGGGAAAATCATCGATTCAAAAAAAATGCCAGGTCTAAACCTAGATAGATTCAATCTTGAACTACTTTTTTTAATAGTTCATTCCATGCCCTCTCGTCAGCTAAATCGCCATTGAGGGCAAGGCTTAAAGATTTTGATCCTAAATTCTAGAAATCTGATGAGAGACAATTCCTTTGGAAAGAAGGTGGACAAAAGGCCGAAATCACCGATTCATGAATACGGGACAAAATCACTGCTTTTTTTCAAGCCTTCTTTTAAACCTAGCACAAACACTCGCCGATAACCATGCGGATTTATTGTGATTAAAAATGTTCTTTAACAAAACACGTAATGACGCCGATAAGCTGATCGTAGCAAGTTAGACTGAGGTAAATATGGTCATAAACTATCTTCTATTGATACTGTTTGTTCTCAGCTCTTGCGGAGGCGCTGATATGCCTTCCGCTCCTACGTCTACAGGTTCCTCAACCGAGAACTCAGCAGAACCCAGCAAGGTCGATCCCGAACTTAGCGTAGACTTGACTAAATTAAATTCTCAAGAACTTCAAGAAATGGCAGAAACCCTTAAAAAAAGAAACGAGGACGAGAAGAAAGAGATCTTGACTTTAAAAGCGCTGAATCCAAAACTGTGCGCCCGCCTTAAAACCCTACGCAATACTTGTAAGATTGCAGTGACGATTATCACAGATGAAGCAACCTCTAAACTCGACTGCGGCGACGGCACAAGCACTCCGCCCAATAAAATCAGCATCACTATTGATGCTGATGGCAAGTATGAAATGATCGCCGATAACCTTTTAAAAACTCAAGTTTTTGAACGGGGTACGAGCGATCTTAAGTTTTCCCCGATTGCTGGTGGCAGCGTAACATCTAACCCAAAACTTATTGACGTAAGAAAACTAGTTTTACGACGTACAGACGGCGGAGCGCCCAATCCCGGCTTTCCCCTTAGTCTAAAGGTAAATGGCGGAGAGGTTTTAAATGGCTCTGACGTCACAGGCGCCAGTGGTGACTCCTTACAGGTACAACTCGCAAAATTTATGAATTTGTCTGATTCCTGCCACATTTCAGGAGCCGAGCTTCAAGCCATACGAAAGTCGGCGTCTCCATCCATGGCTGGTCCAGAAAAAAAACCTGAAGGTGCTGCAGCAAAACCTTCGGCAACGCCTGCCGCTAGTGAGGTAAAATAATGAAAATTTACTTACAATCGCTTTTCATCGTCTGGACAGCTTTTGCTTGTAATTCAGCCACTCTTCCAAGCATCACCAATGGTAGCAAAGACGATGGCTCTATGAGAGCTGAAATTGCTAAACTTCAAGGTGAAATCAAACTTCGCAGTGCAGAACTAGCAAAAGCGCGAAACACAGAAGACAAACTTACAAAGTATTTAACGATTGATTCCAGCCGCGGCTGCTTTCTGCAACAGCCTCTAAAAAGTATTGAAATCCTTGTTGATGGAAACCTACCTGGACCCAAAAGCCTGGGCTACGGCGCTGGCAGGACAGACGATGGGGATTCTTCTAAGATCGCCTTCGAGTTTGGAAATGACATCACGATCACATCAGACATTGGCATCATGAAAGACAACGGAAGTATCACAAGTACCGAATTCAGTTTGAAAAAAGTAGCAGATATTAGCCAGATATCTGTAAAAAAAATGGGTGCTAAATTTTTTAATGACAGAAAGTGCCATCAAAGCTGCAGCGTCTTTGTTTTCTGTAAATCCACTTGCAAAACCGCGATATCCGAACTCAATACTTCCGCCTTGAACTCCTTAGAGGTCAAGATAAACGGAAAAACTTTTTACAAAAACAGCAACATAGGAAAATCATTTACCTTCGGCGATAGAAATCTGGAGCTTAGCGACTATAAAAACCGCGCAGAGTATTTAGACGTCCTAGCAATTCAAGATTGCGCGGCAAATTAACCATGAAAAACTTTCTATTATTACTCATTTTTATCACTTCTTGTAATTCCAAGAAAGATTCGGATTTGAAAACATTCACGCAAGCAAATAACTATCCCTATACGCCGGCTCCGTTAGTCCCTGAAAAGATTGATGCCTCAAAATTAATTCTCTACAGTCTGTCGACCGTGAATGCTGAGATAGCAGGGATTACTTCTGGTAGTATCAGCTTTGATGCCAGCGATTTTACACAATGGATAGAGGTGCAATCTTGTCCAAGTACCGGTTCTTGCTCTAAAGGGACCTCTACTTCTCAGAGAGTTAACCTCCCCCCCTTTGAGCCGGGCCCCGTGGAAGTATCTTTGCGAGGATGTGTCGAATCCAAGTATGCCCTCGATCCTAAAACTAATTGCGGCGAATGGACGAGCGTAAGATACAACCAGCCCGATACTTCCTCTCCTTTTAAAGCTCAGCTCTTAAGGGAAGAGGCTGCTAGAATTTCGGAGATAGAAGCGACCGTCGCGAAGCTTAAAGTCATCTCAGAGGCCTTTGCGCGTCAGATGGAGACATGCGAAAAAAATGCCAATAAAGTCGCAGAAACTCGCGCCAAAGGCAATCTTATCGTTGGCCTCCTTGGCATTGGAGAAGTGCTGGCCGGGAAAGCCGTATCAATGTACTTCAAAAAAAATCCAATCGCCCCTATAAATCAAGGAATCGAAGCCTCTAAAGGGACTGTAGATTCAACTTCTGCACCTACCCCAAAAGATTCCGCAGCCTCAGCCACGGCTTCAAAACCTAGCACTGAAGTTAGCGATGCAGCGACTTCCTCCACCGAGGGAGCGGCCAAGAGTACTTCAACGAGTACCTCAACGAGTACTTCAACTCCCGCTTCACCAGCAGACGTTCCCAAAAAACCGTCCTTCATAGACGCCAGTCTGAAACATCAGCTTGGCAAGGTGGATATTAAAGGAGCCTTCGCAGGAATCAGCACTGCCAGCGATAAGCTAGGCGGACTGGCCTCCCCTATTGCTTATATAAAACATGGTGCCTCGGCCGCAGGGCTCTTTCAAGGTGGAAATTCCATCAGTGCTTTCAGTGCCATTGGGGGGGCGATTTTTGGAGCATTTAGTGCCAACAACTTAGTCCTCGAGACTTGCACGGCAAGAGAACGCTATGAAGCGAGCGCCCAAAGCCTCATGTTAAAATTAAAATCCGAACGTTATTTGCTACAAAGTATTTATAAGCAAATAGAAAAGGAGCTTCCATGAAAAGATTATTCACATACTTTTTATGGATTGCAACTTCTGTCTTACTCGTTGGATGTCCTGGTGATCCCCTTTCCAAGTTAAATGATTTCAAAACTCCATCTGGGGAATTAAAAGTCATTGTTCGTCCTGTGGTATCTGCCTACCTGCTTGATGCCGCAAAGTTTAAGGTAAATGGAACTCAAACAGGACTTCAGTCCTTTTTGAACTATGATACACCTTTTGTCTCCTGGATGATGCCGGAGCAGGCCGACTATGTTGAGATTCTCCGCTGTAAGGGTGATGTAGCTATTTCAGGTCTAGATAAATCACTGTCTGATGTGGAAGTCGGGACGATGACCAAAGACGAGGAACTCCAAGAATTTAAGGATAATGACTACTGGAAGTCTTCTGAGCAGAGTGGGGCTTGTACTCTCATTGGCAAAGACTTTAATGAAAGACAGCAACTTTTGGACATGGCTGCTCCCTCGGGCAATTGGCGCTATATAGTCAGAGCTTGTGTCGATCAAAAAAGACTCGCCGATGCAAAACTAGCCGGAAACCGCAACTGTTCGCGGCAACTTGGCGTATCCAGCATTCTTACGTACTTCCAAAATAAAAGAGAAAAGATAAAACTGGATGCGCTGCAAGCTGTAACTGATCAAAGATCCAAAATAGATGCGCTTTCTCGGGATATTTATGGCACGACGGTCGATTTCAATAATGCATTAATCGAGTGCACCAAGAAGGAAAAAGACCGTCAGGTGTCCTTAAAACGCCGTGCTGCAATCACTCAGTTGGTAGGACTTGGGATTTCCTTTGCTGCTAATATCTATTCTGCCAGCTCGAGTGCAGTAAGTTCTGTTGATACGTTTAAAAAGGTATGGGATGGCAAAGGCGCTATCGCAGGAGCCTCCGTTCCCATTGGCGGCATGCTTATGGACCTTACTGCAAATGAAAACGACTTTCCAAGAAGTTGCACCTCAGCAACAGAGGCAAAAATCAAACTGGAGACCCTAGTAATCGCTTTTAAAGCTGAGCATCTCGTATACGCCACCAAATTTGATGAGTCGAGGTAAGCCATGATTCACAGACTTGCTATTTTATTTAGTTTTTTCCTCCTTGCCTGCTCACCCAAGCTTGATTTTGCTCCGAAGGCGGCTTCTGATGCGAAAAGAGAACTCAAAGACCCCAAGAAAGCGCGCCTGAGCCTTGCTAACCGCATCCCCCAGGAGTCTCCCGCATCTGTTGGCTCTAGGCTTAATGTCCCAACTTTAGAAGTTCAACTCGATCGTGCAGACTTCATTCAGATTCTAAGATGCCATGCAGACTACAAGCTCATCACCAGCACAGGGCAGGACTTTGAAAGCCTGGACACTTCTTCTGACATTGAGCGGTTTAAATGGATGTGGAACCGGGCTCAAGGAGATTACAAGTCCTGTAAGTCCGTTGGACTTAGAGTTCCTAGAACTACGATTCAGGACCTCGCTGCCCCCTCTGGAAGCTACTACTATATTTTAAATCCCTGCGTGCTGGCAAAGAACTCCATCACGGAAAAAGAAGAATGCTCCCACCATTTGGTTAAGTCAGAGCCCATCACCTACCAAAGCGCCCTCAGTCAAAAATTCATGGAAATATCCCAAAAGGTCGGCGAACAAGAAGCTGACATCGCAAGCGACATCAATGACCTTATCAACTATTCCAAAATGATCTCAGACACTCAAAAGTCTTGTGAAGACTATTGGGCTTCAAAAGAAGCGAACAAACAACGTTTGAGAGGCTTTTTAAAGCTCGGCACCATGGTCCTAGGAACCGTGGTGGGGGGCATTATGACTGGCGGCATGGGGGCCATCCAAGGCGGCCAAACCTTTTTGGGCCTAGCTGGAGGTTTGCTAGATCGAACTATGAGTGTATCCATGCCCCAATGCCCCGCAGCTGAAAGGTATCGCATAGAAGCTATTAGCTCATTTGAGAGTCTTCAACCTAAGATCGCCCAGATGATTGAAACGAGAAAAATGTTAGCCTCCTTAAACAGCGACTACGCTGTCCTAAACACTGAAATCGCAAAAGACACCTCAACAGATGATATGAAGTAACGACCTGAGGCAGACTCTGCCGTGGCACTGTTACTTGTGAAAGCCGCGATACACCTATTTTTAAAAGACAAAACATCTCGCTGAAGCGAGATGTAACTTCGCTTTTGGGAAGGCCTCCTACTTGAATTTACTTGACACATAGCTCTACATTTATGCCATTGAAACAACCAGAACTTAATAAAGGACATAGCGACCTTTTTTTATGGGCTCTTATTTATGGGCTCTTATTTATTGGCTCTTATTTATTGGCTCTTATTTATTGGCTCTATTTCTTAGTTTCCATAGCTCTTTGAAACTCCTTTATGACAAAACTTGCCTGCATGACAAGCCTCTCGTCTGGCCGTGGACAGGCTGGCAGGCAACTCCGGGTATCAAAAGTGCTGAACGAATCGGCAGGTTAAAGTGCACTTTCCCAACCTTGCCAATAGTCACGTCTCCTAAAAACTAAAAAACACTTGTTTTTAACTTAGCCTCGCTTAAACTTTCTCCCATAAATGAAACTGACTTCAGCTAATATTAAGGAGCTTGAATTGGGTTTAAGCGAGCAGGTTACAACTCTTTATCAAGAAATCCCTCTTTTGACGGAACTGCCCATACTGTCCGTAAAGGTTTTAGGCAACACCGTTCAATCTTGGGTAATTGCGATAGTTTTTGGAATATTTCTAGCAGCGGTATTGGTCTATTTAAAGAACACATTTAATCAGCGTCTTTTTATTAGAGCTAAAAAGTCTTACGTCAAATGGGACGATGACATATTCAGTATTTACGAACGTACAAAATCAAGTTTTCTATTTGTTTTGGCTGTATATATAGCTTTTCAAGGGTTGAGCCTTTCTAAACGTTTAGAGCATTTTATAGACGTGGCGTTTGCAGCTGCTTTTTTTGCTCAAATGTTTGTTTGGGCAGACCGAGCTATTTTAGTAGCCATCCGAAGGCAAAGCCGCGTTTCTGCCTCCAAGCACTCTGATTTCAAAGATCCTAAAGATATCATCTTAAGTTTTGTTGGCAGATTTATAGTTTATACAATTATTGTTTTGATGTTTTTAGACAATTTAGGTGTGAACATTACCGCTTTGATCACGGGACTTGGCGTCGGTGGTATAGCGATTGCTCTTGCCGTACAAAATATACTTGGGGACCTCATTGCTAGCATTTCAATCGCTATGGACAAACCTTTCGCTGTGGGTGAGGCGGTTGCTGTGAATGGGGCCATAGGTACGGTCGAAAAGATTGGCTTAAAGACTTCTCGTATCAGATCTGTAAATGGCGAGCTCATCATTTTACCAAATAGCGATATCCTAAAGCAGTCCATTCAAAACTATAAGCACCTGACGGAACGCCGTATAACTCTGCGCCTCGGCATCATCTATGAAACCTCTGAAGCCAAAGCTAAACTCGTTCCTCTTCTCATAAAACAAGCCGTTGAGCAGTCTCCAAAAACTCGTTTTGATCGAGCTCATTTTTGCGCTTTTGGGCCTTCTAGTCTCGACTTTGAAAGCATGTATTGGGTACTCGACAGTGAATACCTAGCCTTAATGGACGCCCAACAAGAGGTAAATTTTAGAATTTTAAGTCTCTTTAAGGAGCATGAAATCAAGTTTGCTTATCCAACGCAAACTGTCTTCTATCAGCAAAGCAGCCCTACTTAGTTTAGACTAGATTTAAATTCGCTCTAAAAAGTTTCGCTCTAAAAAGTTTCGCTCTAAAAAGTTTCGCTCTAAAAAGTTTCGCTCTAATTCGATAACACAACTCATAACTGGCCTCTTTCCATGACACTTTCTTCCATTCTCTATCCCATCGTAACTAAGATCGAAAAGATTGGTCCTTATTCCTTTGAAGTGGCTTGTGTCAGGGATCTTGATGAAGCCATCGATATCCTTTGTCGAAACATCGAAAAAGATCAAGATGTGTTCTCAGAAGATTTATGCCCTTATTATGGATGCATTTGGCCATCTGGTCGCGCCTTAGCTCAAGTTTTAGCACATGCGCCAAGACAAGAGGGAAAAATCTTAGAAATTGGTGCTGGCCTCGCACTCCCCAGTTTGGTTTTAGGTAAAATGGGAGCCAACATCACCACAAGCGACTTCCATCCTGACGTAGCTCTTTTTTTTGAAGAAAACACCCGTCGCAATGGCCTTAAATCCCATTATCTACGTTTAAATTGGATGGATCCCCCCGTGCATTTAAGACATTCTTACGACATAGTTTTGGGATCTGATATTTTATATGAAGGACGACACGCCAGGGATGTAGCGATAGCATTAGACTCTTTAGTGAAGTCTACAGGAGTGATTTGGATTGCGGACCCAGGGCGCACCTATTTACAAGCCTTTCTTGATGAAATGAAACAACTAAAATGGACAGAGGAATTAACCTCTGCCCGTGATAACGATCAAGAAATCTTTATTTTAAAGTTTTCTAGAATCTAATCTTAGCCTAAAAACATTTTGATTTCATCTTTGAGTTTAAGAAGGGCTTGCACATCGACAAACATATCTACTGGAAGCTTTTCCAAAACTTCAAGAATACTCAACTTGTTATCGTCTGCGAGAGACAAAATGATTGCCGCTCTTAGGGATTGAACTTCAGTTCCTTTGCCTTTTGCTGGATGAATGGCTGTTCCTAGTTTCGTCAAAATAGCCACGCCGATTTCCGAATTGAGAGCGCGGTCCATATCAAGAAGATCTTTTTCAGAAGTTTCCGTGAGTTTACTTTGAATCATGTTTTTATCAAGTTTTGCTAGGGCTATAAAGTTACCAATATCGCCCTCGGCCACGCCTGTATTTGCGAATTTCGTGAGCTGGGCAAGTGTAATGCTTCGTTTAATAGGCCCAAAAATAACGCTGATCTGCCTTGAAGTAGCGACACTGGACTCGCGCGCGGCGGATTCTGTGGCAAGGTTGGATGTCTCACCACCGCACCCGATAAAAGCACTCAAAATCAACCCTAGGCCAAAAGCTGCAGTTTTCATATGATCTCCAGAAGTAAAGAGGGTCCGTCACCCCACAGTCTTTCAATGCAATATACAGGCCTGCCGTAACCCACTAATATCACAAGACCAGGCAGCGACACTTTGTAAAAAGAAACGTCAATAGTTGACCAAATTTCGAATCCTGGCAAGCGACTGGGACGTTTTTGAAGGCACTTAGAGAAGCTGGGCAAGGTTTTGCAAATCCTTAAGACTTTAGCTCTAGAGACTAAAGATTCCGATCTGCTTGACAAATTGCTGAATTCTAGCTCTTTGCCTTATACTGATGTACAGTCTTCCTAACTAGGAGATCTTCATCCGACTGTAAGGCGCACGGGAAAAATGAAAAGTGAAAAGCGAATCCTAATGCCTTTTCCATCCTGTGACTTCGACCCAACGGAAGCGGTTTGCTTGTCACTCAGGAATTAGCCGCTTGGGCACTTACTTGCCTTTGGCTGAATAACTATTACAGAACCTATCCCGAAACCATGGAAACCGAAGTAGTCCGGTCTATAGAGAAACCAGCAGATTTTGTGCGCGGGCCGATGCCCTTCAGAAGAGATTCTCCGAGCAACCTCCGAGCAGGATTCGTCTTAATAGATCATCATTATATATCTGCAAGGTGGCCAGGAGACGCCCATAAGTTTGGCACTGCCCTCGCAGATCAACTCATGCCCTTAGCTGCAAAATTTTGAACAGAAAAACGACGCACTTCAATGTTTTTGGATCCAATAGTGAAGCTATGCTCTGGTTTTTGAACTGAACATGGAAGGCTCCTCTGATAGAAAGGCTCCTCGAGAGGAGTAGATTCACAGGCTAAAAGCTTTTAGGAATGCTCGCTGCTTCAATCGTAAAACTTAAAAATATCGCTTTTTAACGCCTCGCATACACATAAAGCGCACCTCAGCGACTTCCTGCGATGAGTTTCGCTTTTTCTGCTACGTAGATAGCCCCTTCTGGGACATCTTCTAGGATGAGAGCATTAGTACCAATTTTAGCCAGGTCACCGATGGTTATGGCTCCTATAATAGAAGCTCCTGCTCCGAGGATTACGTGATGGCCAATGGTGGGATGCCTTTTGACCCGATCAAGTGTTGTTCCTCCAAGGGTTACACCGTGGTAGATAGTGACGTCGTCGCCAATTACCGAAGTTTCCCCGATCACCACCCCTAGGCCATGGTCGATAAATAGCCTATTGCCAATCTTGGCACCTGGATGGATTTCGATTCCTGTCAGAAAACGAGCGACCTCAGAAATCAATCTTGCAAGAAAACTAAGATCTAAAAGCCAAAAAAAATGGGCCAGACGATGAAAAATAACGGCCTTAAAGCCAGGGTATAAAAAAACGACTTCGGCCCATGATAATGCCGCCGGGTCACGTTTTTTAATGGATTCAGGCAAATCCATAAAGTCTCGTCCCAGCATTTTTAAACTTTCAACGGCCAAACACTTCCCCCAACTTCGTCGACTCCTAAAAGCTATTATAGCCCCCCTTCTTGGGGAGTCCCGAGGAAAATAACTCCTACGCACGACTAGACAGGACGGAACACACTTCCATGTCAGCTTCCCTCGGCGTCAGCTTGCCATTGCAATTATCTTGGCTCTTGGGGGGTTTGATGATAAATCCTTTTCGACCCTTAATGTAACGAGCAGAGCATGACTAAACTTTCAGTAAATATAAATAAAATCGCCACTTTAAGAAACTCCAGGCAGGGGCTTGAGCCTAATTTAGGGGAGTTTGCCCATAAGATCGTAAGCTACGGCGCCCACGGCATCACCATACATCCTAGGGCCGACGAAAGACATATTACCCGCCAAGATGTGTTCGACATTTCTCGAGAAATTACTACAGTTGAGACCAATTTTGAAGGCGATCTGAGAGAAGGCTTTCTAGAGCTCGTGTTTTCCTTAAAGCCCAGCCAATGCACCCTCGTGCCAGTTCGCCCTGGAGAGATTACCAGTGACCATGGTTGGGACTTTGAAAGCTACGCCTGGCTTTTGGAGCCCATCATCAAAAAAATCAAAAGCCATCAGGTACGCGTCTCTCTTTTTGTCGATGCAGGTGATCCAGCAGCCGTCACATCGGCAGCTCGCATTGGCGCTGATAGAATTGAAATCTACACAGAACCTTTTGCTAAAAGCTTTTTAAAGGGTGATTCTTCAAAAGAAATTTTGGCAATTAACCAAACTATATCCAAGGCAAAAGATTTGGGCCTTGGAGTCAATGCAGGTCATGATTTAACCCATCTCAATTTACGCCTCCTCCAAAAAGAGTGCCCTGGCATAGATGAGGTATCCATTGGTCATCACTTGATCACAAGAGCTCTTGATGTGGGAATGGAACAATCTGTTTCCGACTACCTGGCTGCACTGGGTTGAAGCAGTAAGTCGAAAACTTATGCAAACTTGATCATCCTTCTTGTTGCCGCTACTGAAACTTACGCGAACTTGGCCGTCAATGACGTTAGATCCCATCCAAACGCGGGCGCCGTGACATCCAAATCAAAATCCCGGAATTCAGCGTCGGAATGAAGCTTTGCATGGAACTTAAGTCAGATAAAAAAGTAAAATTTTCCAAAAAAACAAAAAAAACTTCAATCTAAGCGAATGATTGAAAAAGTCCCCAATTGCCTGTTACTTTTTAGTGCAGGCGCTCTGTCCTAAAGGCGCTTCTTTTCTCGACTCTTCATTGAGGAATTGACGAGACATGCTACATTGTACGCGGAAGCTTTAGGAGGAACAGCCATGACTCAGTTTGAATTTCAGCCCATATTTGAAAAAAGCAAAGATGAAACCCTTTACCGTAAGTTGGACCTTAAGGGGGTCTCCCTCGAACAACATGGCCCGAGAGAGATCTTAAAGATTTCAGCCGAGGCTCTAACAGGGCTTGCTGAAACTGCTTTTGATGATGTGAGCCACCTTTTACGCACTCAGCATCTTGAAAAAGTTGCAAAAATCCTAGACGATCCTGAAGCCTCTGAAAATGATCGGTTTGTAGCTTTGGAATTGCTCCGCAATGCGGTTATCGCAGCTGACCGTAAATATCCTAGCTGCCAAGACACAGGCACCGCCATCATTATGGGTAAAAAAGGTGAAAACGTATACACCGGGATTGACGATGAAAAGGCTCTGTCCGAAGGGGTTTACAACATTTTCCAGTCCAGAAACCTTCGCTATAGTCAGCTGGCTCCCCTTTCCATGTATGAAGAAAAAAACACCGGTAACAATCTCCCAGCCCAGATCGACATCTATGCTGAAAAAGGCTCCGCATATGAGTTTTTGTTCATAGCCAAAGGTGGTGGCTCTGCCAACAAAAGCTACCTCTATCAAAAAACGAAGAGCCTTCTCAATCCTTCTTCGATGGAGACCTTTGTTAAAGAGGCTTTGATGTCCTTGGGCACCGCAGCTTGTCCTCCATATCACCTTGCTTTGGTAATAGGAGGAACGAGCGCTGAAATGAACTTGAAGACTGTAAAGCTTGCCAGCTGCGGCTACTATGATGACCTTCCGGGTGAAGGTTCTAAAGGCGGACGAGCCTTTAGGGACAAAGAATTAGAGAAACTTGTGGAAGTATGGGCCCGAGAAACGGGAATCGGAGCGCAGTTTGGGGGCAAGTACCTGGTCCACGATGTTAAAGTGATTCGCCTTCCTAGACACGGAGCGAGCTGCCCTGTGGGTATCGGTGTGAGTTGTTCGGCAGATCGACAAATTAAGGCTAAAATCAATAGAGACGGTGTCTTTTTAGAACAGCTAGAAGAAGATCCCTTGCGTTTTTTACCCCACAACAAGACCCTTGAGGGACGTTGTGTAAATATTGATTTAAATCTTCCCATGGCCACCATATTAAAGGAATTAGACCAATATCCCGTGGCGACTCGTTTATCTTTAAGTGGTACATTAATCGTCGCTCGTGACATCGCTCACGCCAAACTTATGGAGCTATTAAAGGCAGGAAGCCTTCCTGAATATTTTAAAAAGTTTCCTGTCTATTACGCAGGTCCCGCCAAAACTCCACTAGGCGCAGCTAGTGGCTCTTTTGGGCCTACCACTTCCGAGCGAATGGACCCCTATGTGGGGGAGTTCCAAAAAAACGGAGCTTCTTTGATCATGCTTGGTAAAGGCAATCGCTCGCAAAGTGTCACAGAAGCTTGTAAGGCATTCGGTGGATTTTATCTAGGATCCATTGGAGGCCCCGCAGCCAGACTTGGCAAGGACTGTATTACCCATGTTGAAGTATTAGATTTTAAAGAACTTGGCATGGAAGCCGTTTGGAAAATTGAAGTGAAAGACTTTCCTGCATTTATCATCGTAGACAATAAAGGAAATGATTTTTTTAGGCCTAAAAAATGAGCTTTCAGATCCATCACCTGTTGATCGCTGGTGGCACCCATGGCGACGAATGGACTGGCGTTAAACTCATCCACGCTTTTTTAAAGAAGCCAGATGCTTTCTTGGGAAGAACCTTTAGAACGTCAGCACTCATTAGCAATCCAGAGGCTTTTAAGGAACAAAAACGCTATTTGGATCGCGATTTAAATCGCTCTTTTCAAAAAGAGCTTTTAACGGATTTATCTGTCTCTGATCGAGAGGTGCAGCTAGCCCGAAATTTACTTGCCACCTATGGCCCCGATGGCACAGATCCTGCGGATTTCGTGATGGATCTACATACTACCACTGCGGCGACAGGGCCATGTTTGATCTTAAGCCATCCGTCCCTTATCAATCTTCATTTTGCCTGCTTCTTGAGTGAAGCCATCCCAAATCTTAAAGTTGCGCTTTGGAATGGAGACCGCAAAACTGGATTTTTAAAAGATGCCTTACCCAACGGTGTTACTTTTGAAATTGGACCCATTGCCCAGCGGACTTGGAATGCTGAAATCTACTTTACAACCCAGTCAGCAGTCCTAGCTGCGCTAGATTTTTTTACGGTTTGGAACGCCCATCCTGAGCACTTTACGGATAAAAGTCTGGAGATTTTTGAGCCGTATCAAACCGTAATGTATCCTTTAGACGCGAATGGGGAGTTGGGCGCCATGATTCATCCTGCCCTTGACGGAAAAGACTTTAGCCTCTTCAGTGGCGCTCTTCAGGCATTTATGGAACCATCAGGAAACGTCATCACGCTGCCCTTAGATGGACCCAGCTATCCCATGTTTGTGGGCGAAGCCAGCTACTATGAAAAAAATGTCGCCTTTTATCTCATGAAAAAAAGAAAAATGTCCCTTGCGAATCACCCTAACTGGACTTAGGAGTGCAAAATTTGGTTTTAAAACGAAAGTCAGACCTTCTAGAAAAGGCCTGATTCATTTGTAATTAGAGCGAAGGATCAGGGATTTTTTAGATGTCAAATAGAGTAAAAAAAACCGAGCAAAAGCTCGGTTTCTCATTCCCTAGAATAAATCCTAGCGATAGTTGTTTTCACGACGTGGTCCACGTGGGCCGCGGTTATTTTCGCGTGGCTCTTGTGGGCGTGCTTCGTTAACAGTAATGCGGCGACCGCCGAACTCTTTACCGTCGAAGCGCTCAATAGCTTCAGCAGCTAGAGAGTCTGATGCCATTTCTACGAATCCAAAACCTTTGGATCTCTGTGTATCACGGTCAGTGATGATACGTACACTGGCTACTTCTCCAACTTCTTGGAATAGGTCATGTAGGCTCTCATCAGTAGTGCTGTATGGAAGACCTCCAACGTATAGCTTCTTTCCCATCTTAAAACATCCTTCTCAAAAACAAGTGGGACTGGAGCGACACGTCACAGAACCCTAACTTGGAACTAAGCAAATATCTATCACCGCCAAAATCAGGTGTCAACCCCAAGTCAAGAAAAATGTTTAGAGGTCAAACAGGTTGATAGGTACGTCTACAGGGGGTGACATATAACCTCTTGATACCATTGGCCTAATTTTTGGCATCGTTTTTGATAGTAAAACTATGAAAAGGAGGTCCTATGAAATACTTCAATGTCCTACCACTCTATCTGCTAGCTGCACTCCCCCTCGTAGGTTGCGGAAATCAAAGTGACCGACAAAATTTGAATGATTCTGAAGAACAGTCTTCCTCGACGCGCTATGTTTGCACCCCTGATGTACTCATGCGAAATGATGCATTGGCCCCAACGGACGCTCCTTTACTCGAGGCCTCTCAATCCGTCAAACTCATCGGCGGCTCAAAAACGGGAACCGGCAGTTTGGGGGGACATCGTTTCACAAAGGTGAAGACCAAGAGCGGCTACACCGGCTGGGTATCCACTTCGTTTTTAAAGACAGCTCCTTGTGGGGAAGGCAGCTCCTCTGGCCGTGGTAGTGGCTCCATTTCGGGATCCGTGCTTCATTTTACAGGTGACAAACCTGGGGTTCTAGCCATGCTCGACGCCATAGCTTACTCTGAATTTAGAAATAATCCGGAAGCAACGACTGCTAGAGCCTACAATCTCTTATTTGGTTACAAATACTTTAGCAGCTTTGCCCGCCATCCAGACACCGTAGTTTGCACTGACATATGCTCTGCTGCCGCAGGGCGCTATCAGATTATGCCGGACACATGGAGTGAAGCGCAAAACTATATTGCCAATAATAAAATATCAGAAATTCCTTGGATGACCGGTCGGCTTCCAGACTTTTCTCCTACATCACAAGACAAGATGGCCATCTATAAAATTTGGTATCGATTTGCATATGCACAGCTTAGACGATTATCGTATAATGATAACGTAAACCTAAGATCGGTCACTGATAAACTGGCTCTCGAGTGGGCGAGTTTACCCGGAAACGTTTATGGACAAGGGGTAGCGTGTAAAAGATTGTGTCCCGCCCCTGCGAACTCGGATATGTTCTCAGAGAAAAGTTAGGGATATGAGGTTAAATTTGAGTTTGGTTAAGATTGAAGTCAATTTTCCAGAGATTGCAAAGACTTTGGAAACGTTTT
>CAIMVM010000255.1 GCA_903844895.1 uncultured Pseudomonadota bacterium | reverse complement strand
GGATGCGCCATTTTCAACCTCAGTACAGTGTTACGTATTAAAAGCATACAATACGTAACAATATTCTGCAACAAAAAAAGTAACGATCCAAAAATAAAAGATTTATTCGGCTCGTTACGTATTTAGGTCAGGAAGTTTGGGATCGAGCGTGCCCACACAGATACAGCATATGTGTCCGCGGGTGCCGTGGATGGTGCATATAGACACTGATTAGAAGCAGAACGATTGCCTGTAAACGCTGTGTACGTCCCGTCGGGTGCAGGAATACTCAGACTTGTCGACACCGCCACACAGAAAAGCGAAAGCCTGCCGTTAGAATCCGCAGACCACTTCCACTGAAATAGGATTCAGAGGGGGTACGCCCATTTTTCGCGTCAGCTTGATTTTGGATATTTTGACAAGTGAAGGATCTGTCGTGATTTCAACAAAGCTTTTTTCCAAGGGTTTGTTGTATTCAACAAACAACACTCCACCAATATATTTCATCTTGTACTCTTTCGCGGCCGCCATATCACTTGCCCCCTCTTTCAGGGGAAGGGGGCTACGCAAAACGGGGGCCAAGAACTCTGCCGACTGAAGGTAACCAGCAGTATCCGGGTCGGTTGTAGCGCCCTTTACGTCCATTGCAAGGGGCGCCACAAGAGCGTGATCAAAACCATCAACGTAATAGTCCTTGCTCAGACTCATTGAGCAGCGCTCAAAGACTGTGATCCATCGATTAGTTGGTGTGGCAATAGCACTTTTTGTTCGAATCTTTCCCTTGATAGCATCGGGTTTCACCACCAAAACAAAGTCCTTTAACCCTGGCTCGAAATTCCGCTGTTGAACCAAGGATGTCTCTCCTCCGTCGTCGGGACCTGTCTTGCAGCCAACGAAAACGAACAAAACAGCAGACAAAATAGCAGCGAAAAACAGCTGCAATGTGGTAAGTTTCCCTCTCACGATGGTCTCCCTTTTAGCAGTGGAGAATAGCCACTTTCTATAATATTTGGTGGAATTACAATTTCAAATGGGACCCAGTTCTTCATTAGCTTGCTTTGACGCAGATGCTGTTGGAGCATGCAGCTTTTGAACACTCTTCTTTGCTGCTGTATGTTACTGCGCTCTCAAAACCTAGGCACTTGTAGCGAGCGCCTGAATCCTCTGGATTGCCAGCTGGGTTTCTGGGGGGGGGGTGTTTTCCGCGTTGCTATTCGGTGAGCTGGCTAAGCCAGCACCCGATAAGAAACCGCATTTCAGTAATACGGGAATATTGTTCCTAAACAGCGCAGGACCCTCTCCTCTTCCATTGATAAACCAAACATTCATAAACCTCTTGGGAGAGCCAGCGTTGCCATCAAGTGCAATTTCATAGCGAACGCCCCCTTCTTCCACAAAGGTTTTCGCAGAACAAACTTCTGCTTCAAGTGGTTCCAATTGCCCCTTAGCTGCTACCATTTCGCATGAACCAGCACTGGTGACGCGCACTGTGTAGTTCCATCTGTCTCTATTAGGATCTTCGATACAACTGATCTCGGCAGGAATGATATCTCTCGGGGAGTTTTGGAGTTCATTACCTGAGTTCCCCCGGAAAATGTACACTACATTTCGATTTTTGGTGAAATAATCTTAATTATACTGCTTTGGTGATTCGACAGCGTATTTACCTTACAAAACGGTACTTTTGACTTGGTTTTAGAATCCTCTCCTGTCATATAAACTTTAAAAATCGAGTCCAAACTGCGCAAAACTTCACCAGGATCTCTAAAAATGCCTTTTTTCTCTAGGCGAAGTCGAACTGTCGTTAACAGCGTTAGTCCAAGATAGCAGATCATGATGTGGGATTTTATATTCTCATCGAGCTGCATTCGAATAGGATTTAGACTTAGAGTGCTTTTTGAGAGCTTAAAACAGCGTTCAATCAGGTCTTTTGCAAAATAATGCTGTACTGCTTCCTTTTGAGAAAGTTTTGCATTTGTAAAAATGAAAGAGAGTCCATCTAACTTTTCAATTCTCTGAACCGCGTGCCGGTTGACTTTTCCAGATGTCGTAAAGCACTTCTTAATTTCATCAGAAACCAAGTCTTGCTTTGTTCCTAGATACTGTTTTGCCTCCTCTATAAGAGCCATGCGTTCCACAGTTTGCATCTGCTTTTTAAGGAAGTTTTGAAGAATCATAAGCTTTCCAGTTGTTTTGCCAATCTTGAATGGAATGTTTGTAACAAAGAACTTAGTATCCCCTTGTATCACTAGATTTCTGAAGTTTTTTAGATTGTCAAAGTCAAGATTTGAAATTGCTGTCTTAACTCCTTTGTGCATGGGGAGTCCGGCAAGACACTTCCAGCCCATTGCTTCAAGCTTAGAAATGCAGTTTTCTGAGGCAATTCCCCTGTCAAACACTGCTAATCCATTTTTTGTCCCGAGGTCTGAAAATCTCAAAATTGCCTCATTGAACATTTTTGTGTCATGAATATTTCCGGCGTGGACCTGGTGAAAAATGGGCAGACCTAACGTTTTAGTAATGCCAAGTCCAATTTGTATCAACTTTCTGCTCTTCACGCCCTCTTTGCATTTGCCCATTTTTGCAAGCTCTGAGCGACTTCCAGTGAGGTATGTGTTAGTTCCGTCATAGATAACGCCCGAGTGATCCTCACCAAAAATGCCAGTAAGTTTTTCAAATATTGACTTTTCGAGGTAGGAAAAATCATACTTTGAAAGCCTAGATATCGAATTGTACAATTGGGCTTCTGTGATTTCATCACAACCAAAAACCGAGGCTAAATCAGTATTTTTGAACCATTTTTCTGTCTCTGAGACACTTCTATAATTCATGCAATGAGCAAACGTAAGAGTTAAAATGGGATGAGCAATATCACCAAGAATTTCAAACAGTCCAAGTTCCCTCGCCAAGCTTTCAAGCACAATTACAGGCCCATGAACCTTAACGGAATCTACAGTAACATCCCTAGAATATAACTGAAAACTGTCTTCGTTTGTTTCAGGGGAGAGCCCCAAATATTTGATATGGCGTTGCTTGACTTTGCCGGCATCTCGATAATTTTCAACTTCTGCTAAGTAAACTCGCCCATTCCTCTTTATTTTACGTATAAAAGACATATTTTTGCCCTATTTTTGTCAAAATAGCCCAGACCTGTAGTGTACACATAAAAATACACTACTAAACCTGCGCTTAAAAAACAAATCAAAAATATCAGCAGGTTAATTCAGGTGGGTTCTGTAGTGTACAAATTTAGAGGAAAGCTAGGTCATTAGACTCGGTCTCAGAATGAAATTTGCGATTCATACACGCAGACAGTGCTGCGATAACCAACAAAATGCCGAGGTGAAAACGGTTCATAATAGACTTCCCTTGAAACAAGAATTGTAAGATGATTGAAACGCAGACATTACAAAAAATAGTACCGACCAACCTAAATACTGTCAAAAGTGCTTAAAGGCTTTTTGGGCATTCATGAGAGTCGTTAGAAAATCAAGCAACCTTTACAAGTATACTTCTGTAGCCACAGGATGTATAGATCAGCAGCGAATTTTCTTAATTGTAAGCTTTTGCAGCGGTTCTAGGTCGAGAATGAATGGCTCCGTTTGTTTTGTAGCATCAGCTGTTCCCGTGAGGGGCGGATTCCTAAGCTATACCACATGAGCAGTGTTATTAAGTAAAGCTCCGCCTTCCCCATAGATATCAGTCATCTATGCTGGACATGCATTCGTAGAGATCTTCAAGGGAGCCAAACTCAAAAAAATCCTGTTGGTTTTTAGAGGAACCCTGACTGGTGGGTCATGCTCAATGCCGAGATGCTTCAGGAAACGGGCTACCTCACTGCGTTTGATGATGGCTGCTACAATAGACATCTCTCCCTTACATTGGAACATGTCGCTTCTGAGGGAATTTTTTAATTTAGATTGCGGGCTGGCATTATCTGAGTTTCAGGCTATGGCATTGTTTAGTTGAGAAATAGAAACCTTGGACTTCTCAGTCAGTTAAAGTAAGTCGTGAAAAATCAACAAGCGATTTTAGTAGGATTTACAAGTTAGAAGAACCAGCAAGAATCTTCCTTGATCTGCTAGTTCTCCACTCAGTACTTTTAGATTTAACGAGCCGATTGATGCGCGGCAACTTCCCCTTTTTTATATGCACTTCATCACACTGATTTATTAGTCATACTTAATTGGGGAACAAAAAGTCTGTTCATTCTCCCAACTAACACTGGCCACAAGTGGCATATCTTCTGTTATATCGAAGGCCTTAAGTGCATTTTCAGAAATAGAAACCAACTGATTGTCAATTTTTAAAATCCGCAATATCCGTGACGGACTATAAAACGGATGACAATAAGTTGCAACGGAGCGCCCCCTTGGACTTGAAGCAATTGCGATGTCATCATGTTGGATGAATTTGAAAGCCTTGATGCTAGTAAGCCCGATTTTATAAAGCGCCGCACCTGAGGTTAGATCATTCGATGACTGAGGTTTATCCGGACCCGCCTGATCAGATAAGGAATCTGACGCGCCTTCAGCTCTTCCGGAAGCGGACTTGCTAACTTCCGAACTATACTCGATTGGAAATCCCACTATTGAGTTTTCTTGATCCATAAAAAAAGCATGATAGTCATATGTAGCTATAGAGTTGCTACGAGAGCCACCAATTGATATCGCATCTATTCTTTTAACATCCGTCATTTCTGTCGTGTCGAAAAGAGACAATTGCACAGACCTATCAAAGCCCCTATTAGCACCGCTGTATCCAAGTCCTATCAGTCGATTAGATCCAAATGGGTGCATGTAAGTTGAGAATCCAGGAATCTTTAAGGAGCTCAGAATTGTGGGAGATTTAACGTCAGAAATATCAATTGCAAACAAGGGATCAACTTCTCTAAAAGTAACAACAAACACAATATTTTCTATCTTTCGGACTGATTTGACGTCTTCGCCAATCCCAAAATCTCCGACAGATCCGACCATTGTAAGTTTTGATTCTTTGGAAGTTAAAATTGACAGCTGGCTCGACCTCTTAGTTTGCGATGTGCTAACAACCGAAAGAAACTCAGCTTGCTTACCACTTTCCGAGAGGGCCCAGCTGTCTTTAATAAAGCCTGGCACGGAGCCAGTAGCCACTTCTAAAAGGTCGCCTTTTTCAGTGATGCTGACTTTTCTTATGTAAGTCGTGTCACGGCTATAATCCTGCGAGTAGAGATAAATATTGTTGGTTGTAATGTAGGAATCTAATTTCTGCAAAAACGCAAAGCTCTTTTCATTCTTTAGATTGTCGATATCTATAGATTTGACAACTGTGGCACTAAGCTGATTACTGTAACGATTTGGAAACATTTCAGCGTAGGTAGCGTCGCATGGTAGAGAGCGAATCATCAGATCATCTTCGATAGGTCGGCCATTTGAGATGCCATAAGAATAGTTATGGGACAACACGATCAATCGACTTCCCATGAGCCTAACTTCTGATGCTGGCTGTGATAAAGCTACTTCATCCTTCAAAACGGGCATGCTCATAGGCTTTAAAGAATAGACCTGGATCTTGGATGCTGTTACCACTAAGAGCTTTTCATCTTTAGTCAATATTTGCGGCCCTGGCTTCGGGCCTATTGTCATTGCCAGAGGCTCAATGGATGAGTTGAAATGGGAATCATCTACTTTCAAGTGCCCTATCCACTGTTTTGACTTTCGATCTAAAACCGCGATTTGGCTGGAGCTTGCAACAAATATGTGGCTCTTAGATACCTTGGCTAGATCCGCTTCATCGACTCCTCGCTCGCGCAAATTAGTTATAATATCGGGACTCTCTGCACCCTTCTGGCTAGTCATCACAGCAGGCGCCTGACTGCTCTCAGCATAGACCACATTGTTGTCTGCATAGGGTGTTACAACCTTAGGCTCGCCTTGATCATTGCAGCTTTGATATTTATTTCTTTGTTTATCAATATAGGCATAGAGGTCTATGCACTTAGTAAAAGGCAAGGAATTTGGTTCTATATGATTGTAACTCTGGTCGGCAGTCCTAGCGAGCGCCATCCGCACACCTTCGCTATGTGACATCGCACAAGTCTTATCGATCGACTTTTTACTGCCTTCCATTCGAAACTTGCCACATCCAACTAGATAAGTGGAACTTAATAAAACTAGGGATAACCATCGACTTTTCCGCATTTCCATCTCCATTGTTTTGGGTAAAAAGGAACCACTCAATAGACACAGGAGAGATATCGGAAGATGTATATTTTTCTTGAGTCAAAATAGCTGTTTTTGCATCATTTTGTTGTCAATTTTATTTTTTTAATTAAATTATTTTGTATACTTTTCGCATCGGGCTGTTTTGCCTCGCAAGTTTTTAGGCAACTCTTAATGTAAAAATCTGCCTAAGACAAAGAGGACCGCAAGCTCTGGCCACAACTTACGGAAATCTCTAATGGAATTAGAAGAGAACTTCTAGAAAGAGCCTGAAGTAGGTGAAAGCTTTATTCTTTCAGACGGTTGCATAGAGTATACAAATTCGATTGTCGATTTAAAAAAAGAAATACTTATCCTCAAGTTTTTATAAGGGATGTTCGATAAACAGATATACGTCTTGCCGGAAAGAGAATTCAAGATGAGGCCAACAATCCCATGACCATAACGTTAAAAGACGCTGCAGCATCACAAAAGGTCTTCGAATTTTTGAAGCCAGCAGATTATCTGCGAGCTGTTTATCTCTATATTAAGAAATATTCCTCTCGCTATAGCTACAGAAAGTTTGCTGATGAACTTGGCTATGGGCCATCTAATTATATGCATCTAATCTGCACTGGCCAAAGAAAACTAACCCTTAAAGCGGCTAAAGATTTATCTTCAACTTTGCAATTGCGGGGAGATGAGAAGCGATACTTTGAGCTTTTGGTTTCTCACGAGTGCACTACATCGCCCAACAAGAAAGAGGAGCTTTTTTCAGAACTGATCGAGATGAAACACAAAACTCTACCACCTGACCTCGAACGAGACATGATGGAATACTTGAGCGAATGGTACTATCCGGTTGTCCGAGAATTGGCGAACTTTGAAGAATTTAAAGCTGACCCTGAATGGATTTCTGCAAAAGTGAGTCCATCTATCTCAATAAAGCAAGCTAGTGAAGCACTAGAACTTCTTATTCGAATAGGATTTTTAGTGCGTTCTGAAAACTCTAATAAGATAACTCCAAAAGACTTACATATAACGACTGGATCCCTGGTCCGCTCCATGTCTGTCACCAGATACCATCAAGTCATGATCGAGCTAGCACGAACAGCGCTCACAACCGTTAAATCTCAAGCCCGCGACTTCCAAGCCATAACACTGCCTGTTTCCGAAAAGCTTATGCACGAAATAAAGGCAGACATCACTGTGTTTTGGCAAGCCATGCTTGAAAAATCAGAGCAATGCTCTGAAGTCGACCGGATATACCAGCTCAACATTCAGCTTTTTCCAGTCTCTTCGCAACTAACATCAAGCAGCGAGGCCAAAAAATGAGTCATAGATCGCATTTTTGCTATTTTTTAAAAAAACTTCTTTTAGTCTCTTGCTTCATTTTTGGCGCATCTTGCGGCACACAAGTGGGAAACCCAACTGACAATGACGAACCACCTAAAAACTCCCCAGATGATGCCCTAGAAACACACAATGGCAGCCTCCCTAAAAGCGGCGTGAAGCAAACCCAAGAAAGCGCTTCCTCAACGTCAGAGGACCGACCCATGAAGCAGTGTTTTGTTAACCTGACTTTCCAGGCATTAACCCCTCCAGAAAGTACGGGCTCCCTTACTATCGTCCTGGTTCCAGCGGTTGATTTTACTGCATCTATAACACCTCCAGGTCTAAACGCTATAGAAGGAAAAATGCTTTCGATGACTAGTACAGGAATCTATAAATTTACTGTAACGCCTAGCCATGGGACTGCCTGCTCAGCTGAAATCAGTATCGACAGCAACTTAGTTCAGAAGATCGTTTCGGCAACTGTGACTTTGCCCTAGCTGAATTTGTGCAGGAAACAGAAACGGCAACGTACCTCCATTGTTTCACCAGTGAGATGTTTACTGCCCGCAATTAGAAAGAGAACTATAATTGGTTTCGGTGCTGAATTTATATTTATCTCGACCAACGAAAGAATGGTCAAAGACGCCTTGATTCGAAAGTTGAATGCGCCATTTTGAGAAAAAATAGCCGAAAGATATTTTGTCCATCCCACGTTGAAAAAGTACGCTCCCGCAGATGCGGGATGGGCCTAAAACATCGCTCAAACCTGCGAGTTAAGCTGCGATTGAGCTAATGCAAATTTAGTAAGAGACTCGAGGGAATCGACTTCCGTTCCGATGTCCTCTGCTCGAATGATACGCCCTGAACTGATGCCAGAAAACCATTTTGTAAGATCTTTTTCTCTTTGAATACGTTGCCCCATTTCATCTAAAATAGGACTCGTCCCCACTGGGATCTCGCCAAGTTCGTCCGTCACTTGTTGAGGTAAACAGCGATTGATGATCAGGTCTGGATTTGTAAATCCCAATTCGATAAGCTTCGCTCCTAAGGACTTTATGGAGTATACGCGATCATGATTCACTGAAGAAACCAAGACAAATCTGGTCGACTTGTCGGCAAAAATCGCTAATGTTCTCGTTCCTAACCTATGAAACCCTTCAATGACTTCTTGTAAATCAATGACAAATTCCGCAAATTTATGGAGTGTAGAAATCCCTGTGATCTGGGCTAATCCTCCCATGAGCTTCTCGCCCATAGAAAATATTTTACCCAATCCCAATCGCCCAGCTAAAGCAAAAGGCTTAACCATCCATTGGATGATTTTCTTATCCATAAAGCCTGCTAGCACATTGGGCCGCGTTAGAAAATCTAAAGCATGATGATCAGGGGGAGTATCTAAAACAACAATATCAAACTCTCCCCCATCCACCATCTCTTGAAATCTGGCCAAAGACATATACTCCACGGGGCCTGACAGGTTGGTACTTGCGGCCTTATATAGGGGATGAGCAAGAATCTTGTCGATTTTTGCTTGAGATTTAGAAAATTCCCTTACCTTGTCATCAAAAATTTGCTTGAGATCCACAACCCCAGCATGAATCGTGCCTTTGACCTCCGGACCCATATCTAGAAGCTTAGGTTTCCCCTTTAGGTCCATGCCTAAGGCACTTGCAAGTCGTTTAGAGGGATCAATGGATAGAAGGCCCACCTTTTTACCTTGCCATGCAGCAAGAAGTGAAAAAACTACGGCTGAAGTTGTCTTTCCCACTCCACCTGGGCCGATAAAGACAACAGCCTTTGAATCCAGCAAGGACTTCATAGATCACCTGCAATTCTGAGGGTCGAGAGGAGCTTGCGGCATATTATAGCATTCATAGGAAACTCAAATGAGTTTTGCAAATCGAGTGTATATAACTTGGAGCGCAACGCTTCAGGCACACCATCAAATAGCATTTTGGCAGCGTTACGAGACCGCCTCAATTCTTGATCGACCCATGCTCGAAGAAACGGCTTTAGTCGTGAAGAGTCGATATGTGGAGGAAACCGATTGAGCAAGATAAATTCCATTGGGACTTCAACTTTTGCTTGGATCTGAGGAAGGAAATCGATGGCCTCGCTCACCACGAGCTCCTCTGGAGTCACTAGGTAAATCATCGATGCCGCACCACTTTTTAAAAAGTCATAGACTTTTTGCACTTCACCCATCAAGGGACCACCAATGCCGGTTTCAATCATAGCCTTAGGGGTCGTAAGTAAAGAGAGAAAATGACCCGAACTGGGAGCATCAAAAATTATCACATCATACTGGTTGCCGGATCTAGGATTCAAAGCCCAGAAGATCCTGCCAAGCAACATGACTTCTCCCAACCCTGGAATAGTTTCAAGAAACGTTTTAACCACGTCTCTTGAAAAAACTGCCTCATAAAGCCTGGCTTGTCCTAGATTATCAACAATATAGTCCCTGAAACAATCTGATATCTCTAAATTGAGGGTATCAATTCCTAACCCTCTGCTATACTCAGGCAGTTGGGGAAGTTTGCTAGATTCCACTAGCAGCACTCTTTTCCCTGAGTCACTTAAACTTTGAGCAAGCGCTACCGAACAAGAGGTCTTACCTACACCCCCTTTTCCTGTAACAAAAACCAACTTTCGATGGATGAGACTATCTGACCACATTAGCGGCGATTAGCCATTATCCTTTTCAATTTTTTTGGAATCACCAGAGGGCTTCTCGGCCTCTTTGGCCCCTCTTTTGAAGTTGGCAATACTTTCACCTAGAGATTGCCCAAGCTTTGGAAGTTTAGAACCCCCAAACAACAGTACCACTATTGCAAGAATCACAAGAAGTTCTGTTACGCCTAATCCAGCCATGCATGCCTCCAAAAATATGCCTCATCTTACGGTCTAGAACACCTTAGTTAATATCACAACTTAAGCATTCTAGAAAGAGATACTCGTCCCTAAAACTTAAGCACCTTTGACTCCTACGCCAAGATAATATCGCGGTATAGAATCAAGCCCTAACACTGCCTCTAGAGCTAGATGTAATTGGTCCCCGTCAGGTTCTTGCCCTATAAAACAACGGTAGGCCTCAGCCAGGGAAACTTGCATCTTAGCATCTACCCTTCGGTCAATCTTTGACGGATCTTTAGACAATAGGAGGGGATGAAAGTCACTTAGATTCGAATCTATATGAAAGTACCTTAAGAGCTTGGAATAGCCATCTATTGTAGCAACGGCATCATTGAAGGCACTTTGGTTGTTTTTACCACCTAAAACCCATGGCTTGCTGGAACCAAAATAGGCGCTCTCCACAGACAAGTCCCCTTTGCGGATGAGGCTAACCGCAAAATTTAATTGGGTTAATTCTAAAATGTCGGTTGCATTTTGTTGAATTTGAAGGGCTATCCGTTCGTATATATGGTGGATCGAAATCTCATCACTCTTAGTCTTTAATTCAGAGATAGTAGCATTCACAGATACCCAGATATAGCTGCTCAAGCGCTTTCTGAACTTTTCTTTTCCGTCTAAATGTCCATAAATAATTACATACAATTCAGCACCGAGGTTGGCACTAAGGTACCAGGTCGATTCACGGTCTCGACGTAAATGACCGTGAAACCAAACATTTAACCAGCTGCAAGGTTCCAAAACTGTGGATCCGTCAGGATCCCTGACCACGTGATCATGCGCAACCACCCACGAATTTTGTAGCGACACTGCAGTGCCCAAAATAGACCCAAAGTAGTCGAGCTCAGAGCGACTAGCTGCAATGTCACGTTTATATAGTTCACCTATATTATCCACAAACAAATAACCTAAAATATCTCCCCAGTGCTTAATGGGTATGAGACAGCCCATACTATTGGGAGAATGTGGAGCATGGGTTAATTTATGCTGCCCGGAAGCTAAATCCAAGCTGGGCTCGTTCTTCCTGGTCACTTCCTCGGACTCAAACTCTAACTCTAAATAGATGTTTGTCTCTTCAAAAAGACCTTTACGACCTATGTTTTTACCAGCGGAAAATTCACTACTAGTGTTCTCAGGCGATGAATCTTGGTCTTTTTCGACTCGATTTCCTCGGGAACTTGCAGTAGGAATAAAGGAAGTTGTCGCTCCCGAGGCGAATTCTCTGATATTTTCTGCCAATTCCTCAGAGCCTGGCTCTCCTTTTATTAAAGAGTTTCCAAGGCGTGCGCCCTGTAACATATAGATCGCCGTAGAACCATAATGAGAATCAAGCAAAGCTGCCGCTTTATCTATATCATCCCGCCCGCCACGACTGCGGTCAGAACGAGACATGTAGTCCAACAACTCTTCGGTAATCGTCGAGGGATAATATGCGACTCTAGCTGCAAAATTAGCAATTCCTTCAGAGACATCATCTTTTAAAAAGCTGATGCCAGCGGCTGTCAATTTAGACTCTATTGCTTTGGTTAAAAGCGTTATCGATAAGCTTCTAGACGTTGAATGACCCTGCAATATAGCATTGCTTATCCTCGGTAACTTTCCGAAATCCTTCCAAAGACTAAGTCCTACTTTTGTGCTAATAAGAGATCTTAACAGATGGTGGTTCGGGGCAGCCAGTGTTGGCTCTAATTCACGCCAGGCAGTATAAGCATTCTGTCCCTGGGCTACAAAATCGAATGACAGTAGCTGAAAAATTTGACGATAGAGCGGAGAGACTTTGAAATTAAAAACGCCCTTGGAAAAGCTGCTATACATATTGCTAAGATTCTCATTGCCATTAATAGGTGAGCCAAACTCATACTCAAAATGAAAAGGATAGAATATAAAATAGAAACTTATCAGGTCAAGCTCATGAGGGAAATTATGTTTCTTGACAAACACACCTTCAAACTCTTTGCATATCCGGCCAAATATTTCTTGACAAGATGCCTTATCGCCAGATGTTATATAGATCAAACTTGCAGCAACCATCGCAAAAATGTTATTTGATCTATGGCCAGATTCTTTTCTACGTCTAAGCCACTTCTTCCCAACCTTTAATAATTGATCACGCTCACCCTTTAAAGAGAGACTAAGCAAAAGAGTTACCGCTCCAAATGTCCCTACTTGATTTCGAATAGGAAGCATTCTATAGGCACGATTAGCTTGGTCCATAGATCGAATGATTTCCCCCTGCTGCAAAAGCGCCCAAGCAGACATCCCTCTATGAACGGCTTCATATTGTGCGTCTTCCGGCCATTGCAAGACTTCATATCCTTTCCTGTATATGAAATAGTCGATGCTTTTCTTGACCTCTAATTTATTGAAGTCAAAGAAGATATTTTTGACCAGAAATATCTTCGCTCTGGAGTGTGAACTCAGTCCTGGCATTTTTGAAGCCTCAAATAGCATCGTTCGCGCGATTCCTTTAAGACCCAATCCATGCAAGAGAACGACTCTATCCAGTATATAATCCAACGCATCAGCCTCATTTAGCCTACCCGAAGAAGCTAAGCCTCCCGCGACAACTTGCAACTGAAAAGCCTCTCGTATTCTCCCTCTAAATGCTGTCCTAAAGGCTATACTCAATATTTTTTGATCTCTCGTTTCGCCATTATTTGGCTGGTTATTTTGAAATATCGCAAGAGAGGAATATCCAGGAAGCTTTTGAAACCGACTTATAAGGTCACCGAGTAATACTACGCAGCCACGCAAAAAAATCTTACTTGGCACCAAAAGAAGAGATCGACCTAGTAAATGGCGAGCATTTGCTAAAGTTTCGGAGATGCGACCTTGAATTGCGTTCATCTGGATCCAGTCAAACAGCGCCGACCTTTTGCTGTCCTTCGAAACATTTAAATCCAAGATTTTGCGAATATTTCCCTTGGCGCGATCAAAGTCTTTCTGCTTTATTAAAACATATGCCGCACCTGCTAGAACTCCCGCATAGTCTTGATCTGACTCCCTCAAAACGGGATTAGTATCGAAAAGCTGAAGACTCTTATTGTAGTATTCCAAGGCAAAATGATAAGTCTTTCTCTTTTCAGCAAGCCTTGCTGACCTTATGTTAGACAGTAGTGCTTGCGACAAGACATCAACAGGGACTCTTGATCTACCCCCAGTCGCTAAATTGTAGTGGTGAGAGATGCTAAACACATCTTGGTCGGAATTAGCAGGCTCTTCTTTGTTCAACTGAACGGCAAAGTCCAGGTGGATTTGAAGCAGCTTCGACTTAGCTATTCCATCGACCAGCGCTTCTCGAATTTCATAGTGACTAAACACGTAGCTTTGATTCGGCAATTCTAAAATAAGTGCATCATCTTTGGCCTTTGCTAATGTAGCCCTCACAAGGTCACGAGAGAAATCGGAAACAATAGCTACACTCTCCGCTTTAAAGGACATCCCTGCGACGGCAGCATACTGCAGAATCAATAAATGCTCAGAAGAGTAGTTTTGAATCCTAGAAATTGCCAAGTCGCTACTTTGGAGAGCCGCCCCCAAGGTATCTAAATCGGTAAGACCTTCCCCCCATCCCTCTGGATTCGCCCTAAGTTTGTTGTTTTTAATCAAACTTTTTGTTAGTTCAAGAATTTGTAAGGGGTTTCCTTTCGTTTGACTCTCGATCCATTTCAAATAGAAATCCGAAACTTTGTTGCCATTGAAAAGGTTATAAAGTAGTAAGGAAATTTCAGTCGATTTAAAGTTCTCTAGACTGACATGCTGGAAGCGTCTTTTTAGTTTTTGTATTTTATCTACAAAGTCTTTTAGAAGCGGTCTCCGATGAAGGTACTCCTCTTTGTATGTTACAATCAAATATATCTTCTGAGTGTTAGAATGAGTAAAAAAATCATCAATCAATCTCAAGGAATCGTCGTCCGAATTATGAATATCGTCAAAAATATAGACCATAGGCTGATCATCAGACATGAGACATGATGTGAAGTCTAAGAATGTTTTTGTGAAGGTGTCAATTTGCCCAGCTTGGCTAACTTCCGTTCTTTCTACTGTTTCATCCCTAAAGTCCTTTAAAATGGGGATGACTACTGCAAGATCATTTAAGCTTGCACCTAAAACCTCTTGGAACGTTTCTTTAAGCCTTTGAGCTTCACCTGGCTGGGTTCGCTTTACTTTCAAAAGATATTCATCAAAAGACGAAGCTAGGGCGTTAAACGATATTTTAGAATCATGTCGCGAAAATGATCCACCAACGAATCTCACCTTCCTCTGTATCAAAAAATTGCGAACTTCCTGTATAATGCGAGACTTTCCAGATCCACTTTCACCTGAAACCACAGAGATTCGAGACCTAGTTTCATGCTCAAGCGAAATATAGAAATTTATGAGTTTCTCAAATTCATCTTTTCGACCAATCAAAGGAAATTTTGCATTGATCGCATTAAAATTGTCGAATCCGCCTAAATTCATTTCGAAGCCTGCCTGCATGCCATTTAGCTCAATGGAATAAAGGTCGCAATAGAGACTAAACGCAGATTGATACCTATGATCAGGATCCTTTTGAAGACATTTTTCGATGAGTTGGCAGAGTGCTTTTGGCAAATCAGGCCTGAGATCCAAAAGGCTTGGGGGCTTTTCCGAAAGATGTTTTAGTTTTAGATCATCTTTAGTCTTGCCAGAAAACGGCGGCTTACCCATTAGGATCTCAAACAGGACGCAACCCATCGAGTAAATGTCCACTCGATGATCTGATTCCCAGTGAGTCAGACCAGACTGTTCAGGCGCCATATATAGCGGTGTACCAGCAAAATCATCGATACCGCTGGACCTTCCATCGCCGACATACTGCCTCGCTTGCGATAAGCCTGCTACCCCAAAATCTAAAAGCTTCGCTTCAGCATCACCTATCTTCTGATTTGGGAAGGAAACAATAATGTTTTGAGGTTTAAGGTCACGATGTACTATGTTTTTGCTATGAGTGTAATCAAGTGCTGAGGCAAGTTGACGACCGATTCTAAAGAGAAGCTTTAACTCATCGCCGCGCTTTATCCCTTCGGTGATGATCTCCTTCAAATTTTGCCCACGCACCAACTCCATGACGATAAAGTATCCAAGATTCGAATCGTCTTCTGCAAGTGACTTGACTGCTCCCAAATCCAAAAAAGTTATAATATTGGGATGATAAAGCTGCCCCATAACCGCAGCCTCTTTTTGAAAACGTAAATACACTTCATGTGGGATTTCTCCCGACTGATCAATAACCTTAATGGCCACCCTGCTTGTCGGATCTGAAAAGGGCACTGCTTCATAGACAGCCCCCATGGCGCCGCGACCAAGGATCCTAAGTGTATGATAACCAGCTAGTGCCGGCATGGATGTTGATTTTATATCTGCCAAAACCCACCTTCCTAACCACAAATCAAAGATTCTGCTTAGTTATTCGGCACGGCTTGGTCAAATAGTTAACATTCGGTGAGCATCGCTTGCCACCAACCCCATGAATTAACTATATTAGACGATCAAGGTTGCCAAAACGACAAACAGGGGTATAGGGCCTTTGCTGCAACTTTGACAATTCCATAGGGGTGAATATGAATCAAACGAGTAACGACAGCCAGGGTACCATTGTTCAAGGTCTGGCTCCATTTCAAATGTCGAATCATACGATTAGACAATGCAAAATTATCGGAACTCTTGGCCCATCTTCATCCAATGAAGAGACCATGCGGGAACTTGTAAAAAGTGGCCTTAATATTGCTCGCCTTAACTTTAGTCACGGAGAACATGATTCTCATCTCAAAAACATAGAAATGCTTAGAAAAATCTCTAAAGACACCGGTCAAACCATTACGATCCTGCAAGACTTACAAGGTCCAAAAATTCGTGCAGGAAAACTCATAGGCGGTGCCATAGAACTAAAGAATGGCGACATATACTCTTTAATTTTTGGGATTGAACAAACCGACCCCAAGGTCATCCCTATAGACTATAAAGACTTGGTCCGCGACGTAAAAGTGGGCGAACAAGTCATGATGGATGACGGCTTGTTAATTCTTGAAGTCGTCGAAATCAAAAAAGATGCGGTCATGGTAAAGGTCGTTGAAGGTGGAATTCTTAAAAATCGAAAAGGTGTGAATTTTCCTGACTCTATCCTTTCACTACCGGCACTTACAGAAAAGGATTCCAAAGATCTTTTGTTTGGAATTGCAAATGGCGTAGATGTTATTGCTCTTTCTTTTGTTCAAACGGCAGCCGATGTAGCTCAGTGTAAAAAGATTATTCAAGCTCTAGGTTCCGATATTCCTGTGATTGCAAAAATCGAGAAAGTATCTGCAGTAAAGCAAATTGATGAAATTGCTCAAATTGCTGATGGACTTATGGTCGCTCGCGGAGACCTTGGAGTAGAAGGAAGAGTCGAAAGAGTTCCTACCTATCAGCATAAAATTGTTGAGGCTGCTCATAGACATGCAAAGCCGGTCATCGTAGCCACCCAGATGCTTGAAAGCATGATTGGAAATCCTCGCGCCTCTTTCGCGGAAATGGCTGACGTAGCCAACGGCGTACTAGAGGGAGCAGATTGCCTGATGCTGTCCGGAGAAGTTGCAGCAGGTAAATATCCTGTGGAAAGCGTTGTTACCATGGATGCGATTATCAGAAACGTCGAAGCTTGGACAAAGACACAGCCACCAAAATACAAAAGTGATGTTCCATGGTCTGCTGATGTGAGCTGGGAAGATAACGAAGCCATTGCCATTGCCGCTTGTGAAGCAGCAGACTCCTTAAATGCCAAGGCTATTGTTTGCCTCACTCTGACAGGCTCAATTGCTAGGTCGATTGCAAAATGGCGTCCACACACGCCTATTATTGCGGTTAGCCCAAGAAAAGATGCAGTACAAAGACTCGGCATTGTTCGTGGTGTTTATGGAATGCAAAATCCATTATTTTACAATACTGATGTTTTACTTCAGGATCTACCCAATCTCTTCAAGTCGCTTGGAATTGTTAAATCGGGAGACATGATCGTGATTACAGCAGGCATTCCTATCAATCAAATGAAACCCACCAATATGGTTAAAATTAATCGTATCCCTTAGTCATTTATGGTCAGCGAACTCCTAGAGCCCAATCTTCGTATTTATGTGGATTGGGCTTTTTTGAGGGGGCTGAACAAGGTTTTCTTGTGGTAGTAAGCAGTTAGGAATCCAACAACAGGTCAAGCACATTTATCCCGCGAACCTTGCTGAAATGATTTAAGTCTATGAATTTACTCGACGTATTCGTAAACTACAGAAAATTTAAGAGACGTATTCAATTGGCAATCAGTGTCTGGGTTGTTATCTCCAGTGAGTATAAGGCCAAATTTAAGATCTGAGTCAACTAAGGGCGCAAATATCTTAGGACTCGCAGCGTCGGAAATCGAAAAGACAAAATCTCCCTCAACTTCGGTTCGAGGAAGGGCGCAAAGTATACCAGGCCCACAATAGCTCATAGAAACCAAGCTGCCTGCACCTCTAATTTTGCTCCAATCATACTGCTTAAAGCCATTTGCCCCATCGGCAAAAAGACTCACCTCAGTTGTAGAAGCCAATACCACATTCTTGTTTAAAGTCAAAACTAGATGATCATCGTATCGCATGAGCTGCTTGGTTGCCTCTGCTTTCATCGAGCAAATCTTATGTGATTTCGGAATATCTAAAGGAAAATCTTTTTCAATTCTGGCTGTAATTTTCCCCTCCATCATCCCTAAGTTGTCCCCTTGCCCATAGGGACATTTCGACCCGGTATTGGCAGGAATGTCTAGCACAACCAACCTGCTTTTCTTAACTCCACTAGCACAAAGTTTGGCAAAATCCGCTGCACCGATCGCCGTTGCATCTCCTGCACTGGCTTTATTTTCCTCAGGAGTTACCGCTACGGGCGCTTTAGGGGGAGGATCCTTGGGTTTTTCAGTAGCAAAAGACGATCTCTCCGAAGAAGGGCCGCCATTAAAAACGCCATTCGGGTTGCATGAAACTAGCATAATCAACAAACCCAAGGTCGAATGAAACATTTTGATCTCCTCTCTCATCCAAGAGTCAAAACCCTCGGCTATAACAAACTCCGGCCCGGGTGCGAAAGATTCCGTAAAAATCCATAAGATTCTTCGGCATTCTTGCGACAAAATTTAAGAGCGGAATTCTAGGGGGAAATCATGTTTCATTTCCAGGCATTACCTGCTTCCCATTGGCCTTTATCCATTTTGCAATGCGCCTAACTGACAGGGAACTTCTTGCCCAAACGGCCTCGATAGATTTTCGCTAAAATAGTCTCTACTTATGAATAGAGATAAAAGAACACCTTCATCGCCATCAGTCATCTCAGCCATTCTGGGACGACTTAAAAACGATTATATGGAAAAGCCGACAGATTCGAGAATGCCCAACCCTCGTGATGGATCCAGTAGGAACAAGAAACCATTAAAGGAAGCCAAATTTCGCATCTGGCGCGTCGCGCTGGCGCTTGCGGGTGTTGCAACAGCAGTTGGTCTCTTCATTGGAACTGAATTTATTTCCTCTCTAAATCTGAAAGCTTCTGAGACAGGACTAGATCAGATCGTTAGTTGGTCACCGTCGGACAACACCTTGATTTTGGATAGAAACGGAAACATAATATCTGAAGAGTTCTATACCTTTCACAAATACATCCCCTATGAAGAAATTCCAAAGTTTCTAATTGAATCTCTAATTGCCATTGAGGATCGGCGATTTTTTAGTCATAGTGGCTATGACCCGAAAGGGATATTGCGGGCTGCTTCCTCCTATGTTTTAAAGAACTCAAAACTAAACCAGGGCGCTAGCACCATTACCCAGCAGGTAGTTCGACAGTTTACACTAAGTAAAGAAAAGACCATTTCGAGAAAAGTAAAAGAGGTCTATCTGGCATATCAGCTAGAGAAGAAAATTTCTAAAGAGAAAATACTTGAAATCTATTTAAATCACCTTTTTCTAGGCAATGGAAGCTACGGTGTAGGTTCTGCGGCTAAAAGGTATTTCGACAAAGAACTTGGTCAGCTCAGTAAAGCCGAGCTGGCCTTAATAGCTGGCTTATTTCAATCACCCTCAGCCTTCAACCCTGAAAAAAACTTGCGCGGCGCATTAGTTAGACAAAAGCAGGTTTTGACTGCGTTAGTTGATAGTGGAAAAATAGACTTAGAAGAGAAACAATCGATTGAGGAAATGGAAATTCAAATTGTTCCTTGGAATGGCTTAAAAGTGGGAGCTAATCGCTGGTTTTCTAATTTCGTAGTTAATGAAGCGAAAAGACTCCTTAAGACTTCACATTTAAAAAATCAAGGTTATGTCATTAAAACAACTCTTGATCCACATCTGCAGGAAAAAGCATTACAGGCCGTCCAAGATCAAGATGCAGCCCTCAAAATCGCTTCGCGATCAGCATTTGGTGATTCCCATCCCAACAAACAGCTAGAAGCAGCCTTTCTCGTAATCAATCCAGAAAATGGCGAAATTCAAGCGATGATTGGCAGTCGAAATGAAGAATCTGACTTCAATCGAACGACACAGTCCATGCGGTCCCCTGGCAGCCTATTTAAACCAATTATTTACTCTTTGGCGCTGGAATCTGGGTTCAAATGGAGTGATGTCTTCTATGTATCGCCCATTAGTGTTTCAGGAGACTATCGTCCTCGCAATAGTAGTTCTGACTATCTTTCAGAAACTACTATGCTTCGTTCCTTCTATCGTTCGATGAATGCGCCCACTATCGAAATCGCTGAAAAGCTCGGCATGGAAAGAATCATCGCTCACGCCAATGCATTAGGTATATCCTCACCAATAAAGCGCGAGTTTGGCTCCGCATTGGGGCAATCCGAAGTCAATATGCTTGAGTTAGGCCGCGTGTATTCCACCTTCGCAAATGGAGGAACGAACATCGAACCGATTGCAATCACAAAAATTAGCGATCGCAATGGAGCGACGCTTTACGAAGCTCCGACTCTCGAACTACGTTCAAACAAAGCTATTTCTTTAGAAAACTCGTTTCAGATCACCCAAGCATTTAAAAAGGTTTTGCAAGTCGGCACCGCAAGTCGAGCTTCAAAATTTTCTGATTTTGCAGGAGGAAAGACTGGCACCACCAACGACTCCAAAGACAATTGGTTCGCTGGTCTCACGGGGTCAAGTGTCGCTATTTCTTGGGTCGGGGCGGATGAGCCCACAGCAATTCCTGGCGACGCCCAAGGAGCCACTCTTGCTTTACCGATTTGGATGAGCTTTATGGAGATAACCCCAGAGTTAAATACTCCCCTTCTTAAGGAACCACCTCCAAGAATGTATTCCCTTTTTGTCCATCCCGAATTTGGGAATATTTCAAAAAATGGGATTGAAATGTGGTTTCGAGAAAATGACAAGCCTGATGTCAATCGAGAAGACCTGGAGTCTCTTAGCAGAGGCGATGGCTTTGCAAGAGGAGTTGGCTACAAATGACAAACCTCATTGCCAATCTTCGAAGGTTGATATTGTATCCGATACTTTCCATTCTCACGCTTTCATCGTTTGGAACCTCTTTATGCGCACTCGAAATGCCAAATCCTGGAGAGGAAAACAAACCCGCAATCCCCCTTGCCAGCCGAGAACGAGAAGCTTGTGACAAAATTGTTCAATATACGTTCCCATTAGCCAAAGAACTCTATTCATACTCGCGAAAGGCTTCTGAATCTCCCCTCGCCCGAAAAATATCACAGAGTTTAGGCCTTTCCTGTGGAGGCCCTGGTCAATCAGCAATCATCAAGGTAGGACTGGAGCTTTTGGAAACCCAGGCACCAAGAATTGGTGTTTTGGGGCCTACCAGCGAAACAACTGCGTCCTTGGAACAGGTTGTCGAGGGGATCAAGATCTCAACTGGCCCCTTAGACTTCAACAAAAAATTCATAGTTAAGCGCTACGGAAAGACGAAAGAACAGATTCTAGAGCAATTGTCAGAACTTATATTCATGGACCGGGTGGGCATGTTGATTGGCGGAAGTTCTCAATTTGAAATGGAGACCATTGAGAAGTACACCAAGGGGCTCATGGTTCTTCTACTAAGTATAGGAGACGCCTCTCCCGGCAACAATCCTTGGCTCTTTAGAATTGCCCCTGGACCGGACATATTGGTGGATGGGGTACTTGAAGGCCTTTCTCGAGTTAAAGCAAAACGCATTGCAGTTTTGGCACCTGAGACCGCAACCGAAACCATAAATGATATTCAATCAAAGGCTACTCTTAAAGATATATCGGTCTCCGCACTTGTTACCTATAAGCCTCGTAATTTTCAAGCCTTGGACTTGGCTGTTCAGCAACTGTTGAAAATTAGTACTAATGGTCGTGAACAGGAGTATCGAGATCTAGTAGAAAAAAAGCAAACTGAGGCTAGCCTAGAACAGGTTCCTCTAAATCTAGAATCGATCAGGCTGCCTCCTATTCAAGATTTTGATTATCTCTTTGTTCCAGATGATTTTAAAATGGTTAGGCATATTCTGAAGATCTTGCGTTTTCATGGCGTGACCCAAGTAAAACTTGCAGGCAATCATCTATGGCGAAGCCCCAATCTCACTTCGCCCTGGGATCAATTTCTGAGTCAAAGCTTCTTTGTTGACTTTATTGGCTCCTATTTGAATTTGCCCTTTAAGGTTGATGTTGAACCAAAGAATCCACTTTTTTTAAATGGACTGTTGGCGTCGCAAGTTGATTCTAAGCTGCTCGGTTACCGAGCTGGTGGCATTGCCTTGAAGGTATTGGAGTTTCCAGACTCAAGACATCGAGTTTGGCCTAAGCAGCTTCTAGAACGCCCCATCAATCAAATAGGATTTCCAAGTCAAATTGCATTTAAGGAGGGAAGAACTGCACGTTGGCCAATCTATCTCTTTACACCTACCCCCACAGGTATAACCCTGGCCCCCTCTTGGTATGAAGGCCCGGGGAAAAAGTTCTCTGCTCACTAAGGTGGTACGTAGAATTTTTCTTTTCGCAATTGGGAAACCCGCTACTAGGTTACAAGCCAAAGCTATCTATCTTAGAATTTACAGTCCCCCATTTCGACAGATAGGTCCTTACGTTTTCATGGGAGCCTGAATCCGATGTGGAAATATATGTGATTGTGGATAGTCTTGCGTCGGTGTGAAGATTTTTTGCTCCAAGAAGTGTAAGAACCCGCTGGGCTACAGCTTGGCCTGAGCTAATAAGGGTGACTTTTGTTCCTAATACTGTTCGAATTTCTGCTTCTAACAATGGAAAATGAGTGCAGGCCAAAACCACGACATCAAGCTCTGGCTGCTCCAAAAATGGTTTGAGTTCCACTTCCATCTCAGAAAGATCCACCATGCCCGTTCGCATTTTCTTCTCAGCTATATCCACCAACTTAGTCGAGCCGAGGCGTAGGACCTTTTTTTGGGAAGCGAAGGTTGCCACTAATTCATCTGTATAAGGCCGAACTACAGTACCTGGAGTCGCCAAAAGACCCATAACACCGGTCTTGGTGAGTTCTGCCGCAGGTTTGATTGCAGGAACAACCCCAACAATGGAATGGGGGAAAAGGGAACGAAGACTAGGAAGTACCACTGTGCTCGCTGTGTTGCACGCTACGACAAAGCAATCAAAGGGAAAAATTTTGTGAAGGTCTGCAGCAATGCGGGTAACTCTGAAAATGATTTCTGATTCAGGCAAGGAGCCATAGGGGTACTTTGCCGAGTCGGCGACATATACCACATCACATGGAGACACTTTCCCCATAACCTCATCTAGAATTGAAATACCACCGACACCAGAGTCAAAAAAAGCGAGTTTTGGTCTTGAATCCTTCAAAAAATCTCCTGGAAACCTGGATGATAACATTTTATAATGACTTATGGTCTAATGTAAGGGCGATTTTTGATCAACCAAGACTTAAAGGCTCTCATACACCGCTTACCTAGTTTTTCTAGAACTCGCTTTGCACCATCCCCTACTGGGTTTCTTCATTTAGGGCATGTCACGAGCGCTCTTTTTGTCTGGCTTATTGCTAAAGTTAAAGATGCAGAAATAGTCCTTAGAATTGAGGACCACGATCAGAGTAGGGTTCGCCCCCATTTTACCGCACAGATTATTGAAGATTTAAACTTTCTTAATCTCTTGCCGGATCACGGTAATAATCTAGCTAAGTCTTCTTATATCCAGTCTCGTCATCCAGAAAGATACCATGACGCTCTTTTCCCCCTTCAAACCTACTTCTGCGAATGCTCACGAAAAACGATAGAGGGCCGAATAGGTTCTCCATCAAAAGCTACAGAAATTGCTTACGATGGTTTTTGTCGCCATAGGGGTTTAACGTCGGGAGCGCTGCGCCTTTTTTGGGATCCTGAACCCATAAAGTTTTGGGACTATCGGTTAGGCGAGTTTACGCACAATCCCAAGCAGCAATGCGGAGATCTCCTTCTTCGCGAGAAAAACCAAAACTATACCTATCAATTTTCCGTAGTCGTTGACGACTTCATGGAAAATATCGATTTTATTATACGGGGCGCAGACCTTTTGGAGTCAACCGGAAGACAACTGAGGCTTCACGAGATGATGGGCAATGCGGCTTACCCAAAAGTCTTTCATCACCCGCTCGTCTATGCAGAAAGTGGCGCAAAACTTTCGAAACGAGATCTGTCTGAGTCGATCCAAGATTGGGCTAGAAAAGGCCTAACCTCGGAACAAATTGTGGGAAAAGCCGCATATCTAAGTGGACTTTGGCTTCGAGAAGAACCTCTCTCTTTTGAAGATCTACTCCATGAATACAAAAGTCTTTGAAATTGAAAAGTAGTGGTCCTAACTCAGTACTGCTTTGACATCGGAGGCATCACAATATTTAGGACCTCCTTTGTAACCAATACGTGCGTTCATTAACTCAGCGATCTTTTCATCGCTCACACCTTCCGTTCTTAGTCCTCTAACAATTCTAGAAAAGAGCAGCTCTGCGACATCTTCCGTGATGGCACCTTTTTCTTCCGAATAAACCTTTCTGAGAACAGATTCGAGTCTCTCGGAGCTCCATTCCAATCCTTTAGAAACATTTCCCAAATAGATCTCAACTTGAAGTAGTTGATCAATCATGACTTGAGCCCATTCTGGACAAAGTTCTACTTTTGGAGTGTCGGCCATGTTTTGCCTTCCTTTTAGATAGGATTTCCATAAAATGAGGGGGATCCTATCGCGCCTCACACCCTGCGTCAAGGCACCTCAGGATAATTGGTATCTATCGGTAATTCATAACTTATTTACTTGCGAGCACTACCTTCTATGGAATCCAAGATCATTTCTCTACTCCCAATAGATAGAAAAGAGGCCCTCATCCCCATCGGGGACGACTGCGGAGAACTTCTTTGGCCGGCTTCTTCGCTTTTGGCAAGCACCGATATGATCGTAGATGGGGAACACTTTAAGTCCGCTTCCCATTCCCCAGAACAAATTGCCCATAAGGCGATGGGGGTTAATCTATCCGACGTCTCCGCTATGGCAGGAACCCCAAAGGCCGTGCTCCTTTCCATGGCCATTCAACGTCAACTGCCGGACTTTGCCCCAAGGTTTCTAAAAGAGTTCCTAAAGATCTGTGATCAAAAAGGCATCGTACTCTTAGGGGGAGATACCAATTTTACGGATTCGGCTACGACACTATCGGTCACTATCCTGGCATCCCCGCATCCAGGTGGCTCTATTAGAAGAGATGGCGCAAGGGCAGGAAATCGAATTTTTGTGACAGGAAAACTTGGGGGCAGCTTAGCTTCAGGTCGTCATTTAAGTCCTCCTGACCGCTCTAAGCTTGCCCATCAGCTTGCAGATACGGGCTTCCTAACATCGATGATCGACATTTCGGATGGGCTTGCAACGGATCTGCGTCACATCCTCGTGCAAAGCCATTGTGGTGCCGAGATTTTTACGAGCAAGATTCCACTCCATGAAGGCGTCCATGATGTGGAGCAAGCACTTACTGACGGCGAAGACTTTGAACTTCTATTTACGGCGCAAGTACCTGAGGGTTCAAAAGCCATGGAGACATTAGGGGCAATTGAAATTGGAATCATTACAAACACTCCCCACCTCTTCGAACTTATAAGTGACAAAGGGGAAAAAGAAGTGTGTTCATGGAAAGGCTATGAACACCAATGACCTTCCAGAGTATTTTGCAATCTCTGGAAGGCCTCTCGGTAAATTCAATTTGAGAATCTAGGTTAGCTGCATCTGCGCCAGACTATACCGTATGTCTGGGTCAACTCGCCATCAATGGAGTCCTGTGTGATGTAGCCGCGGCTTCCAGGGCGACCCTGAACACGCACTTCCGTATTGATGTTAAGCGAGCGAGTCACACCGCAAGGCGACCAAACATAATCACTGATTTTAACATTATCAGAAATGGTGAAGTCTCGGCTTGTTGGGCCATAGATGTTTGTAAATAGAGATCCCGAATTGGTGCGACCACTTGCCCCTTGGAAGTAGTACGTCGAACGCTGTTGCCCAACAACACCTGCATCAAGTGCTGCGAAGCCTCTATAATCTACTTTTAAAACTGTGTATGACCAACCACCTGGAATATTCATGGCGACTGTGACTTGGCAATTCTTGCGGCTTTCAGACAGAGGAATTCCTGGACCCACTTCTGCGGCGTACTCGCTAAAAGTTAGGGTAAATGCTTTCGCATCAGGGGAGATATCTGATCCGACGCTTCCAATGGGACACCCAGAACCATTTGCCATGACGTTTCTGATGTACACTTGCCTAGGATCTGGGCCATCCTGTGCCATTGCACTTAACGAACTAAGTAACCATGCACCTACTGCCAATCTCTTCATCATTTGTGCCTCCTTTGGACTTTAGCGTCCCATTAAGTCTCTCAGACAAGGAGACTGCAACGGTTGTGCCAATGAATATCAAGGCCCTATTGACTCGATTTCCACCCTTTTGACGTGAAAGAATATCAAAAGTAGGAAGTACGGTTACATTTGTGTACCGATAGGTTCTTTTTACTCAGGTAATTTCAGGTGAATCACACCGCAGCTTGCAAATGCAGTAAGCAACTCACAAGCTCCCTCAATATGTGCCCATGATTGAAATTCTTTAACTCCAAATTCTCGCTCCCCTGAAAGAAGCTCAATCATCGGAGTAAAGGTAGGATGAAGTTCGAAAAGTTCTCCATCAACAAAGCAAAGTATCGCCGCTTCCAAATGATAATAAGCTAGCCTGATTTGTTCATTCCATTCATAAAACACATCATGACGAAATGATTCTGCAAATAGGCGAATTTCTTCAGGTGGAATTCCATCTTTCAGCAATCCGGTGAGCTCTGAAGAGGGTTCGCCTCTTTTCGGATACGTGACTAAGCGACCAAACCATTTCGCAACATCTGCGGGATCTTTGGGAAAGGAATTAAGAATTTGAATCACTTCCTTTACCGCTTCAATACTGATTTCGCCTGGCTTGGGAATCGGCTTGTGCTGACGTCCCTGAAATCTCTGAGTTTCAAGCATTTCAATGCCAATAGAGCGAGACCAAGCGGCAAGCATTTCATCATAAGCAGGAGATCTAAAACCCATGCTAAATGTCATGGCCTCGCCAATAGCAACACCATCATGGGGAACCATGGGAGGTAAATACAATATATCACCAGGTTCTAAAATCCAATCTTCGACAGGGTGAAACTCCTTCATGATTCTCAAATCTAGATCTTCCCTATACTCTGGCTCTTGATCTAAAAGAGTTCCAATTTTCCAGTGCCTGCGTCCCATCGCCTGTACTAAAAAGACATCATAGTAGTCCACGTGAGGCCCTACACCACCACCATTGGCGGCATAGCTTACCATTACATCGTCCATGCGCCAGTCCGGAAGAAATCTAAATTTTCTTTTTAATTGTAGAACGTCCTGGCTATAGCACTCCACTTCTTGCACCAAGAGTGTAAAATTCTCGCTGGGAAGTTTTGAAAACTCCTCATTTGCAAATGGTCCATAGCGCACCTCCCAGTTAGTCTGACTATTTCTGACTACTAGCCTGGAGGTGGTCCCTTCCTCCGTGGAGAGCCCGGCTAACTCATCTGGACTGATAGGAGATTTAAATGACGGCAATGCTCCGCGCATAAGCAGTGGTTTTTTTTGCCAATACTCACTTAAGAATTGTTCCAATGAGATGTCACCCCAAAATATATCCACTCAAATACCCTCCAGACAGAAAAGGGAACTTAGCATACTTTCAGTCACAAGCCGAGAGATAGAGCCACGCGCCTGGTCGCCAGCGCAATAACCCGTTATTATTGCTGAATTCAAAATTAACAACATTCGATCTCAATAAAATAGGGGGAGCATCCGAAAATATATGAACTCACAAAGCGAGGAAACAAGATAGTCATGGCTCCTAAGAAATTGGAAAATTTAAAGCTGCATAGTTTATTAGGAGAAAACCCAGGAGATTCGATTTTTGAACAGATTGTCGAAAATTTTCCTGATATCATTCACTCAGTGGACAACCAAGGATTCATTATTTCAACGAACAAAGCAGCAGAGAACTTGCTGGGTTATTCTAAGAAAGAACTGGTGGGTAAATCCATCTTTGAAATTTATCCCGAAAATCTTTCAAAAAATGTAAAAGCCGGATTTCAAAAGCTTAAAAACGACGGTTTTAATTCTCACATTGAATCAAAGCTTCTGACCAAGTCGGGGGAAATTATCGACGTCGAAATACGAAGTTTTTCTCTCTACGATGAGGAAGGAAAATTCTCTCGAACCTTTTCGATTATTCGAGATATGCGTGAGTTCAATGCCCTCAAAGGACAATTGATTCAAAGCAGCAAGCTTGCTGCCGTGGGACAAATGGCAGCCGGCATTATGCATGACATAAGAAATCCACTTACCGTAATCTCTAACTACAATAATAGCATTCTTAAAAGCGCTATCGAAAAAGGTGACGTCACCCTTCAAAGGAAATGTCAATCTTCCATCGAAAGAGCTGCTGCTAGAATCGAAAAGCTCTCTGATCACTTGCATTCCTACTCTCGAAACGAAAAGGAAGAAGCAACTGAGATCGATTTGTCGCTATTTTTAGACGACTGCATCTTGATGGTAGAATCAAAGATCCAAGGCGCTCATGTTACACTAGAAAACAGGATAAAAGGAAAAGAGCTCAAAATAGTACTTAGCCCGAATCGAATGGAACAAGTGATCGTAAACCTTATTTCTAATGCTTGCGATGCCATGGAGGCTTGCCCCGTTAGAAAATTGATTCTTAATGCCGAACTCGATTCAAACAATCTTGTTCTTTCTATTTCTGACACCGGCATGGGCATTTCTAAAGAGAATTTAGAACACATTTTTGATTCTTTTTATACAACGAAGCCTAAGGGAAAGGGCACAGGACTGGGGCTTTCCATTGCTCGCAGCATTGTCGAAGACCAGGGGGGATCCATAGTTGTCCAATCAGAATTGGGACTAGGAACTGAATTTCAGATCACTCTCCCTCAAAACCTCTCTGATGCCTCAAAATAGCGCTGAACGGCCGCCTAGCCAAACTCAGCCGGTAAAGGCTATTTTTTGTGTGAAATTTACCCGCCTACTCAAACCTTTTCTTTGGCAGGTGTAAGGCTAAAAAGCCAATCCGCGAGTTACTAGCTTGGAATGAAGCGACTGTGTAGCTTTTTTAAGTCCCTTAGGTGTCTTTAAAATGAGTAATGACTTTGCCGAGGTCCTGCTCCCAGCCTATAACTTGCAATGACCTTAGATATTTTTAGGCCAGAGACCTATCGTTACCTGGAAGACTATAAAGATTAAAAATCGCCGTTTTAGTAAAGTTCTTGACCGGCCGGCAGTTTTCCATAATTCTATTTAAAAACGCTGAGGTGCCTCATGAGCGAGCCAATAAAAGGTGCTGAATCCGATAATTATGGAGTCCATGAACAAGTCCTCGATGTTATGATCTCCGCCCTAAAAGAGCACGAGTCTTCTAAGAACCTGTCTGACGAGGTGTTGCGCGACATCTGTTTTGAGGCTGTTGCCGACGATCGAATTCATGACCTCATATGGCTTGAAGGAAAACTCAACGAAGCGAATGCGGTACATGCAAAAAATGTTGCCGCTCATAAAGATACCGAATCCTGGAATGAAGTACTCTCGAGAATAGAACCAGCGGAACCTAAAGAAGTACAAAGCCAAGAGGAATTTAAGGAAATTCTTCGCCTCCATGAATCCTGGATGAACTCTGTATTGGACCCAAAACGTGAGGTAGGAACAGGACGGGCGAACTTACGAGGCGCTAATCTCCAAGGATTTGATATTCGCTACCAAAATCTAAGTTGCGCTGATTTGCGGGATGCTAACTTAATGGGCGCCAATCTTGAAGGGGCCAATTTGGTTTCAGCTAAGCTTCAAGGAGCCAATCTACAAGGCGCCATTTTAAGAAACGCTAAATTGCGCCGAGCGCAACTGGATGGCGCTGATCTCCGCGATGCAGAGTATGAACAAGCAGACTGGAGAGGAGCCTCAGTTGCGGGAACAGTTCTGGAGGGCAAGGTGAATATACAAGCTCCAAAGCTTCCCCGTTCTGACGCGCCAGAGGGAAAAATTTAATTTAAGCCACTGAAATATCCCCGTTATCAACCTTCAGGCAGCGTGTTCTTGCGGGGCCGCCAGCAGAGCCAGGCTGCTACTTGGGGGTCTCTATCTTGATATTTATGTTCGTCGTACCACTATCAGGTACAATGCCAACTGCAGATTTACACACGGGCATTTTCACAGAAATTCGATGAGCCGCAACAAACTGTAAGACATCGCACCTAAGATCACCAAACTGGGTCCGGCCTATAACACGCCCGGCGGAATCATATAACTTTGTTGCAATGTAATACGTTGCTCCAGCTTTAAGCTCAGAAAGTGTCTTCTTCCCAGCTCTGCCCACTTTAAATGTTTCGCCAAAATCATCAAACGCATTTGGTTTAGAGTCAAATTTTATGATTTCCACCGAAGCTACGGGCAAATCTTCGCCACCTTCATATCCGTCTATAAATACATCCACGGGTTGACCAGTAAGTCTCGGTGTACCTGTATCCATATCGATCGGTCTATCTGGACGAAGATTTTTTCTAGTGCAACCTAACAACTGAAATAATGCAATTGTGCATATCCCGACCGCACTAGTGGTTAACCGCATAAAGAACTCCTATTACTACTTACATTCAAAAAAGCTAGGAGAAAGAAAAATAGTACCATTTTGAGCTTTGCTTCTAGACTCGATGCTATTGCAGGCTCGAATCATGTCATTGAAATTATCAATTTTGCCTGTGGTATAAATGGCATTTGAAGTTGCTTGAGAGACCGTAAAGACTTTACCAGGCAGTGCCGAGCACCACTCCGCGGTTGAGGAAAAGAGAGCTGTTAAAGAAAATTTACACTCGCTTTCAAGGGTCTTGGTGCACTTGCAAGTAACAGTTTTTGTCGGGGTAGGTTCCGCCGCTGGCGGTGTTGGCTTAGCCGGAGCGGCCGGCACAACTTGTCCCTTTGAATCAGGGGTCTCGATAGTGACTTTTACGGAGGAGGCACCACCTACTACGACTTTAGCCCCGTCTCGACAAACCGGCACACCAACCTGATACTCGTCATTTTCCGCCTTAGCAATTTCATAATAACCACAAGGAAAGTCCGCTGACTTCACTTTTGTGAGTTCCGTCTTGGCAAGCTCCACATTGGAACTTGCATCCGAATAGACTTGCAAAGCAAAAACATAGCCGTCGCCTTTTTTAAGCTTTATTTTTGACGCTAAACTTCCTTCACCGCCTGTCTTGGCAATCCTTAAACTACAAAATCCTTCCGCTCCAAATGACAATATATCACCAGACGTTCGGCAATCTCTTTTTTTGCTATAGGAACGGCTAACCCCAGATTTAAAAATGAATAGCCTCGCGCTTTCGGCGCGCTTACCTGAAAATTCAACTTTATTGACCTCATCTATAGAAGGCAATACTATCGAGGACAATCCGCTGTCTGAGCCTTCTGGATCTTGAGAGGGCCTAAAACCAGGGAAACAAGCGGTGACGCTCCCTACGGCGCAGGCAAAACCAACAAGCAAATGTCTCATAAAAACCTCTCGTCTTAGTTTAATCAATTGGTTCCATATCTGGGACGTCTAATGACATCCCATCCATTATACAAAAATTCCTAAAATTAGGTAACTGAGGCTGGAAAATAACCATCCTGCTTCAGACCTCGACGATAAGACCGCCAACGAGACTTTGAGAAAAAATAGATCACCCTTTGGCACTTAGATTATTCTCTAATTTCTGATGCCTAGATCTTCAACTAAAACCCCTTGAGTCGCCTTCTCACAACTTCCTTCTTGAGAAGAGTAAGCTCTCGGCCTGCCTGACCAGCAATGGAAGTGTTCTCTTGGGCTCTGCGAAACAAATAGGGCAAAACCTCCTTCAAAGGGCCATAGGGGACGTACTTAGCAACATTATATCCACTTTGCGCCAAAACATTGGAAATGTGATCACTCATACCCAAAAGCTGCGCAAAAAAGAAGCGAGGGTCGTTTTTTTCAATATGATGGGCTTCCATCAAATTGACTAATTTTAAACTTGAAAACTCATTATGGGTTCCTGCACAAATACTGAATATATCGCGGTTCTGTACACAATACTCCAACGCCAAATTGTAATCCCTATCGGTGGAAAACTGATCCGGATGAATGGGGGAAGGCTGATGGAAGCGGAGAGCCCGTGCTCTTTCTTTTTCCATATAGGCGCCTCTCACGACTTTCACCCCTACTTTATAGCCGCCTTCTAAAGCTTTATTGTGAAGCCCTAGTAGGTACTCCATTCTGTCGGTACGGTACATCTGAAGTGTAGTGAAAATATAAGTTTCTTTTTGGTTAAAACGTTTCATCATCTCTTCGGCAATGCCATCAATCACCTCTTGAATCCAAGACTCCTCGGCATCAATAAAAATCTTAACCTTCGACTGGGCAGCGTGCTGGCACAATGCCTCAATGCGATTTTTTGCTTCTGCAAATTCTTGTGTCTCTTCATTTGAAATAATTTCTACATTTTGGATCTTTTCAAGCAATTCAGGCCTAGCTAATCCAGACACCTTAAATACAGCAAAGGGTACCGCTTTAGCTCCTTTTGCTTGATCAATAGAAGCCTTTAGCTCCTTTAGAACCAAATCAAGTGCACTTTTGTCAGAAATACCTTCCACACTGTAATCCAAAATGGCCCCAATTCCTCGCCTAGCTAAAGAAACGACAGTCTTCTGAGCATCTTCGATGGATTCACCACCACAAAAATGAGAAAAAAGTGTCATTCGTATCAATCCCAGGACGGGCAGACGGAAAAAAAGCATCAGGCCTATCATCTTAGGGCCCACAACTGATAAAAAACGTAGAGACATCAGTAAAAAAAGAAGATTAGCCCTTTTTAATGCACTATTATCTAAATGAGAAAAAGCTATTTCAGAGCTATCAAACCGCATTCCGTTTCTCCACATCAGAAGGATGACCAATATAGCGCAGTTTAGGGTAGCCTCTCAATACCAAAGGCTTTTATTTTTAGGGCAGGCTCGCAGAGTCAAAGGTTAGTCCCTAATCTTCTCAAACGGGCACGAATCTTGGACTAATTGCAGGGCCATACCCATATCAAAAATAGCTAGACGGGTAATATCACTTGTAACTCTTTGTTTTAAATTCGACCACTCGGAGACGGAAAAGGAAACGCTTCCCTTCGCGGAATATCCATGCGCCCTTATCTCGCGATCAGCATTATAGACTCTATAGCAAGCGCCGTGATGATTTTCGGAATAGTTCCCTATTGGCATCAGATTAACTTGGAACTCTCCTTTGGGGTCTACCCAGTTATTGGCAAAAATCTCTTGGCAACGCTCGCGTGAAAGATCCAACCCGCCAAATCTAGGGGTTTCAGACATCAAATTGAGATAAGCATTCACCGCTGCAGCACCTCCCACACGGTTCCCTTGGAGAAGTTCCACGGAAAAATCATCTGCTTCTTGCTCAGTGGTATATTGACCTAAACCATTCTTATAGGCCTCAGATAATACCTGACGTATCTCCTGGTCTACCGATACATTTGCAGCTTCCATATCTCCAAAAACTTTTTCGGTAAGGCTTTTAGATACGACTTTTGCACTTTTAGCTACAAAGCCGATGGCTAAAACACCTTTCAATAGAAATGGAATGGTTGAGCTAGATTTCGCTATTTCAGGAACGATTTTAAAGGGCATGAAACTTGGATTAGAATAGGCTTTTTCAAGATCGACAGACACCTTGGCGGTCTCTACATCCTGCAGGCAGTCTCGACCCAGCTGAACTACAACTTTATAGTCTTCAATATTATTCACAGTAGAAAAAGGCAAAGATTTTAGTTTTGATGCCTTCTCAACATTGGTATTATAAGAAGCTAATTCCCGGCAAGCACTAGAATCAAGTCCCTTTGCTTGGGCTTGTAGCGCAATATCTCCTAGAGCCAAGTAGTGAAAGGGTGAAACGTCATAGCCATCTCCCTTTGGAATCTTCGATGTTGATTGAAACAACTGACTCGCAAAATAAGCAATCTCACCCGCTTTTTCAAGACTGGAATCTGCTTTTGGTTTTGAAGCCGCATTTCCATTAGGATTGATTTTGTAATAGAAATTGTATTGCCCGGGAAGAGCCAACGCATGAGAGCGATAGTAATGGCCTAATTCGTGCGCCAGAACACCGACCATGGAGGATTCCTCTTTCATCGTTTCTAATATTGGGGCAAGCACGACAAACCAGTTAGGAATCTTAAAAAGAACCAACTTGGATGAACTCATGCTGGCCACGGGGCTCCCGTTTTCTCGAAATCCTTTGCACCCTGTTCCAAACTGTATTTTAGAAGCGCTAAGTGTCACCCGACATCCAGGTGCACTGGCTTCATATTCCTTTATAATATCTGCTAAGTCCGAGAGATCACCGGGAAGGCACCGGCTTAAAAGACTATTCTTCCCTTCTGAAAGAGCAATAGGTGTCTCTTTTCCTTTGTTAAAAAGAATGGCTGCTACGCTGCTACCTCCTCCTCCGACAGAAGTCGCAATGTCATAGCAAACTGGCGCTGAAGAAACGAAGGCATTGGCTTCTTTGGAATTAAGAACAACAACATTTGGCTTTGGAATATTCTTCATTCCTTCAGGGTCTAAAGATCGCAAGTAAGTGTCGAAAGTATCAGTCCAAACTTGAAGTTTTTGACTCATTGGATGAGTACTGTCCAACGAACTTTGAGAACTCGTTTTAAGGACTTTAGTGAGAAATTGCTCCTTTGAAAGTTCTATCCAATTGGACTTCAATGCACTTCTAACGGGCTTGCCATTGTCATGTTTTGTAGTACTCACAGAACCACTACAAGACGCCACCCACACACCGAACAACCCAACTTGTAATTTTCTAAACATACTTTCTCAAATCCCTTGTGCGTTATGCACATGACAGTAATAAATCAGTCGGGTTCGAACTTTCAACTGCCATTTTTAAATTATATTTAAGGGCGAAAAACCCATGCAAATCGGACAGATAGCACCTCCCTAGAAAAGGTTTTTTTGACTACCCATCCTCCACTTTTAGAACGCCTTAAAGCGACTCCACCTAACCTACGGAAATCGCAAGGACAGGCAAAAAACGACTCCATTCCTCTAACGCTTGAGAAAACAACCTCTATTACATCGCAGAAAACTGGGCCTCAAAACCTATCCCTTGGCTTGTGGCAATGAGACCATAGGCCTTCTCTCTATCTGTACAGGAAGCAAAGATACGGCACAATCACACCCTCGGCAGGAAAAGAAGAAATTTAGATAGAAAAAAGTCCTAGACCATTTGTCTAGGACCAAATATGACTTAGCGTTATGACTTAGCGCTATGACTTAGAGTTATGAGTTACTAAAAAGAGTATCCTAGAGTCACGATCGGCTCGAAGAGAGTCCCTTTAGAATCTCTAGACAGATCTTCAACAAGCATCTTTTGGCGTTTGCTATCTATGGCCTCGCCTTTTGATGAGGTTGAGCTCACTTCATTTGCTGCTACTTTTAGGCCCATATCAAATAGTAGAGAAAAGCCATTTTCATAAATCCAACTCCAGCCTACGGGTACTTTTACTTTTGTAGTCTTGCTGGAATATTCCAAATTTGTATCTGCTTCATTCAACGTGGTACCTTGAGTATCCACCGCTAAGCTGTACTGAGAGGTTGTCGACTTTAATCCTAATCCAAAGAAGAATGCTGATGTGCTCCAAGGATAATAGTGAAGGAAAGTATCTACCCCCCTAGACTTCGTCTCGTTGGTAGTAAATTGGTCAGATCCAAACTCTTTCGAATTTTCAGCAGAATGAAGGATCCTATCATTTTTCTTCCGATAAGACTGAAACACCGCACCCATACCGACTTTTCCATTCGGCCGATAGATCGCGCCGGGGGCTGTAAATACGGTAGCAGTTAGATTTCTGTTTTCGCGAACTTTCTGCGCATTAGAGGTTGCGCAAGCCTGGGACACGACTACAAATAGAACCAGTCCTAAACTTCTGACATTTTTCATAGAGTCTCCTGAGAGTTACGATAATCGTAATTCAAACCAAGACCGGACTGAGAGGGAAAAAAATGCTCAGCGATGCCTGCCGATAAGGACCGGCGGAAACTGGGAAGGATCGTCAGGCCATGGATGTTTAGGGTACCGACTTTTCATTTCTTTTTGTATATCCCGGTAGGATCCAGTCCAAAATCGGACAAGGTCGGCGGTGACCTGAAGCGGTTTTCCACCTGGTGAAAGCAAATGAATCGATATAGGAATTTGAAACTGACTGAGGGTGAAATTTTTCTTTACAGAAAAAAACTCTTGTAGTTTTGCCTGTATCCAAGGGTCTTTGTCTTCTTCATAATGAATATCCACTTCCCTGCCACTTGGAATCTTTATTTTTGATGGAAACTCTTTCACGTAAAGACTCCACATTTCATAACCAAGGTGGGCAGTAAGCGCTGTTATAATAGACGCTCGTCTCACTTCAGCTACATTTCGAAACTCATCGGCAATGAAGGAAATCACTAGATCTAAAAACTCTCCCTCCAATTTAGTGAAGTCATGCTTTAGACCTCGTCGATCGAGCAAATCAATGACATGGTGATAAGTTTCAAGAATCCGATAGTCCTTAAAAATCCTCGGCCAACCAGCCTTGATTTCGGACTCTAAACCTTTAACAACCGGAGACTTTCTAACTCTTTTTTCCTCAAGAAGAAGTGCGTCATAAAACGTTCTTTCTACTTCATAAACGAGTCCATCACTTAATGAATTTTCGACTATAGTTTCAACTTTAACTCTCGGTTGACTCACTAAGACATTCTTTTCTATAGGGGCAGCGATATTTATAAGGGTTTTTCGAGTTTGTCCTGTATTGACTTCTGTAGCACCTAAAACGATTAAAAGCTCCCTTGGCGGAGCCATCTGCTCCAGAGTGCCGCTACGTCCAAGGGAAAATGCATATTCTGCGCGAAACTTTCCATTCGACAACTGTTCTGCGCCTTTGGGAAGTAACTTTCCTAGCCTATCGCTAAAACCAGCTAGTATGATCTGAGTGGCCAATTGTGTATCAGGCACAGATTTTTCGGCCAACATGTCAAAGTCTTGTTTCCCTCTTGAAGCGATGAGACTCCTATAAAACTTTTCTATTCTGTCTGATTCGGGACCTAGTTTTTTTCCTCGCAGCCGATCCATGGTGTCGGAAACTATGTCTGGGGTATCCGCGCCGCCCTCAGAGAGGTGGGCGCAAATCCAAGCTGCGAAATTTCGATAGCCTAGACTTTCGCCATGTAAAAGAATTGCGCTCAAACGTGGATGCATGGGCTTCCTTGCCATCTGGGCTCCCAGACTGGAAACTCCGGCTTCATTGATGGCTCCTAGGCTCCTTAAGGTATTCAAGGCTGACTTGACATGTTCAAGCTCTGGTAACTGAAACCATTCGAACGTAAAGTGGACATCACCGCCGTCTTGAATTGAAAGCAATTCAAGACTATATAACTCTAAAAGTGTTTGCGTCATATCAACACGACTAATTTCAGGGGCAGTAAATTCATTTCGATAGTCAAATTCTCTCTGTGAATACAACCGAACGCAAACTCCAGCTTCAACTCTACCAGCTCGCCCCATACGCTGGACTGCCGAATCCTTAGCAATTTTCTTTTTCTCTACAATGGGAAGCCCTGACCACGGTGAGTACCTTCCGCTGAGGTGCCATCCACTATCAATGACCAAGCTAACGCTGGGAAGCGTAATAGAAGTTTCTGCAACGTTAGTTGCTAGTATTATCTTAGGCTTAGTTCCGCTGTATATTTTGGGAAGAGTTGTCCTGGCTAAATCAGACGTAAGAGGCAAAATGTCAAACCGGCCCCATTCGCCTTCAAGTCGCGACAAAGTACCTAAAATCTCTGATGTTGAAGACAGAAAGACTAAAACATTCCCAGTTTTGTAGTAGCTTTTTATTGCCCGGGAGATTTGTTTATCTATAAATTCAGAAGCCTGGGGCTCTTGATAGCGCTGCTCCACGCTATATACGCGCCCCTTAACATCTACAGTGGAAGCTTGAGGCATCCAATTCTTTAGCGCTTCGAGATCAATCGTCGCAGACATGACAATCAGACGAAGATCCTTGCGAGTGGTCTCTTGCAATTTCCTGACGAGAGCGAGAGCTAGATCTGTATGAAGACTTCGTTCATGAAACTCATCAATTATTACAGCTTTGATCTCTGAAAGGCATGCATCTTCAACGAGCAGTCGTAAAAATAATCCTTCTGTAATAAAAAGAATTTTAGTCTCGCTGGTGACTTGCGCCTCATAGCGCACCCTATACCCGACAGTCTTGCCTACGGGCTCACCGATCGATTGAGCTACATGCTCTGCTGATAGCCTTGCCGCAATTCGCCTGGGCTCAAGGACCACAACGGATCCCCCCAAGACTCCAAATGCGAATAGAGGCACTCGAGTCGTTTTCCCGGAACCAGGCTCTGCTCTAATAATGAGCTGATTGGAAGCAAGAATGTTCTCCTCAATTTCGACTTTTGCATCTTCAATCGGAAGTTTGATCATCACAAATCCATTTCTTTGTCAATTTGCAAGACTAGTCTAAAATAGAATTCAAATCTATGAGGTTTATCATTGCTAAAGAGACTCTCTAAAAACAATGCCGTGTTACTTATAATAATGGCTTTGATTATTTGGCTGGGCTACGACAGTTATAGACAGCAATTCCTGGTACCCAAAGGATCGAAACTTCCCTCCATGAGATTTAGAAGCATGGACGGCGTCACTAGTCAGGCTCTCCCCAAAGACAAAGTTTTTCAAATTTTGTTTGTATACTCACCATCAATAAAAGAGAGTCGATGGACGGCTAGAAGTCTGAATATGGTTAAATCCATTCTTCCTAAGAAATTTAAAGTTTTTTCTATTGCCGAAAATTATAAGTCGACTGATGAAGTTCTGGAATTTCAGAAAAACACTTTGGATGTCGAAGCTTTCTTTGGCTATCAAAAAGCATTGGAAGCTTTTAAGGTAAAAGAACTGCCTGTGTTTTATTTTGTAAATCCCCAAGGTACGATTACTGCTTCTACTATTGGCTTTACGACTCCGATAGGAATTCTGACTAGGGCCTATTTTAGTTTCGAAGATAAAGAAGAAAATAAATGGTATCTTAAATTTTAAACCTTTGATTTTCGTGTTTAGATGAGAAAGACACTCTAATCATTCCTGGAAGACCATTTGTAGTTTGCCAAAACAGCAGTTTTTTTTAACATAGCTGGGCCAGCATTGTGCCGTGGTGGTCTTCATTTGCTTTTATTTGATGGACGAAAAAATGGCTCCCACTGCTTTCTTGCTGCCCTGTCCAAGAAAATAGCACGTCGGGCTAAAAGGTCTGCGGGCCAAGTTTACATAAGTGTCATGTAGCGCCTAGCGATTGATGCGAAGTTCTGCTGGCTTTGCATCTGGATGGGTAGGAATTTTCAGCTGAACTACACCTGCCTTCTTTGCGACTAAATTACCCTGTTCATCAATTTCTGCAAGATTACTGTCACTTACCTCTATCGGCCCCGCGTCTCCTGAAACTTGATATCTTAACTTTTGTCCTACCTTAGCCACTGAATAACTCGGATATATAATTGGCATGGAGGAAACTACCGATTCTTCGGCATTCACAAGACATTTGCAAAGAGCTTCGGCTGTGATCTGAACTCCTGTTTGCTGCAAACGAGATATGAGTTCTGCTGGTGTGAGAACCACTCGAGACAGGGTCAGGGCGGCTACACCTGCAACTACCGCCGCTGAATATGCAGTTCCACTCACTCGTCCATGCCCCGCCTTAGGAAGAGTACTTAAAATATTATCTCCTGGCGCCAGAATGGAAACAGAATTTAGTCCAAAGTTGGCCCAGCTCGATTTTGAATTCACTTGGTTTGTGGATGTCACTGATACCACATTGGGAAGGCGAATGTTTGCAGGATAGATATCCACATTATCGATAGAGCGCCCTTGATTGCCTGCTGCTGCCACAATCAGAACCCCAGCTAAATGTGCTCTTGAAATTGCAGCTTCTAATGGCGCTGCTCCCTTTTTAGAAAGGTTTGCACTCCAACCTGCAACTATTATTTTTGCTCCGCGAGAAACTGCGTAGTCGATCCCTCTGACTACAGCGCCTAAAGTACCCTCACCATTTCGATCGAGAATGCGAATGGGCAGAACCTTTGTGAGTGGGGCGATTCCAAAAACACCAACTTCAGCAGTAGGCTGTGCCGCTATGATGCCAGAAAGATGAGTGCCCTGACCTGGATTATAAAATGAGGTTTCATCCATGGGATCAGGGTCTTCATTTACAAAATCGTATCCTAGGTAATCATCAATGATGCCATTGTGATCATCATCTATGCCATTTCTAGGGATTTCCCCCTGATTGATTGCTACAGCCTCTTTGAGATTCGGGTGGTTATAATCCAATCCCGTATCGAGAACCGCCACGGTAATTCTAGAGTCTCCGCGTGTAGTTTCCCACGCCTTGAGTGTTCCTATACGTTCATGAAACCATTGTCCGCCTGCGCCTGGCTCCGCAAATATAGGTGCTTTTTGCACCTTTCCGTTACTAATTACATAATTCAGGTGGCTAGAATCAATATAGCTTCGCAGGTAAAATTCAGCCAGGGCTGTATCTTCGACACTTTTTAACTGAAAGCTCAGTAGCCGAGAGGATTCCGAATAGCGGGCCCCTTGGGCCTTAAATGACGCAAATCTTTTTGCTTGCCAAACTCCATTTGGACCTATTTCAGCAAGAAAAGACCCGCCGAAACCTAAAGAGGAAGTCAATAAAACCAATATGAGCCAAAGATTTCCCATACTCACCCCAACGCTGAGACTATGGCTTCGATCATATCACACATAATTTGACTAGCCGAGAGGCTAAAAATACTTACCTGCCCTGCCGCAAAGGTTTAGATCGAAAAAACAACTTGCTCTGCACTCCGCCCCCTAATCCTATTCTCGAGTCAATTAGGGCCAAAAGTGCGCCCCTGAAAGCTCTTTTCTGGTGTACCGGAATCTCCCCGTCTAACAACTCAAAGCTAAACCCAATAGCGAGCGTGAAAGAGTGAAAGAGTGAAAGAGTGAAAGCGCGAAAGCGTGAAAGCG
>CAIMVM010000254.1 GCA_903844895.1 uncultured Pseudomonadota bacterium | reverse complement strand
GCTCAAGGAGGTATTGGGTAGCGATGCTACGCGGAGTGTCAGATGTTTGGAAAAGGACCTTGATTCCCTGCTCACATTCTTTAAGTTCGAGCATTCCCACTGGGTTGCTCTTCGAACAACGAACCCAATAGAGACTATTAACCGACAATTTAAGCGCAGAACTAGAGGGATGGACACCATGGGCGAGTCAACACTTGAAAGCGTTCTTGCCTTCGTAGCGCTCAAAATCGAGTTCGGCTGGATGAATCACAAAATAGACGCAAGGATTTACACTAGGCATCTAAACAGAAAGGAAAGAAACGTTATAGAGAAAACCATTGAAGAAGTTGGGCTCTTGAACTAGAAATTTAACTCAGACACTAATTTGCCGACGCTCCCTGCTTTGATGGAGCATTATTTTTAGCTAGGAGATTCCTTATAGTCACTTTCTTCATGAGCTTAGGGATTTCAGGAAGCTATATGGGTTTTCCCATAAGCTTGGAAAACTGTTTTTGACTTTGTTCCGTTAAAAGAATTCATAGAAACAAAAAAGCCCCTAGAGCTAGCTAGAGGCTTTTTTTGAGGAAAATGATCTAATTACTTCGTTGTATCTTCAAACTCGGCATCCACGACACCATCATCTTTACTCGAAGCTCCTGCTCCATTGGGAGCCTGTCCTTGATCAGCAGCGCTTGCGCCTGCTTGTCTATAGATGGACTCTGTAAGCTTATGAAGCTTAGCTTCAAACTCAGTCTTAGCAGCTTTAAGAGTATCGATGTCTTTATCTAGTTTAGATCGAGCATCTACCATGGCCGCTTCAACTTCTTTCTTTAAGTCTGCTGGCAGCTTTTCTTGATTGTCTTTAATCATCTTTTCAGCCTGATAGATCAACGAATCCAAAGAATTTTTAGCTTCGATAGTTTCTTTAACCTTCTTGTCTGCTTCAGAGTTCTTTTCGGCATCTCGGACCATTCTCTCGATTTCCTCTTGGGAGAGCTTGGTGTCTGCTTCGATGCGGATGCGCTGCTCTTTGCCAGTGCCAAGATCTTTGGCGGAAACGGCGACAATCCCGTTAGCATCGATATCAAAGGTCACTTCAATCTGTGGCACGCCTCTTGGCGCTGGAGGAATGTCCACCAAACTAAATCTGCCTATGGACTTATTGTCACGAGCCATCTCTCGCTCACCTTGAATCACCACAATTTCTACCGAAGTCTGAGAGTCAGCAGCAGTTGAAAACACTTGGCTTTTCTTTGTAGGTATCGTTGTGTTTCTTTCGATCAGGCGGGTCATGACGCCACCTAAAGTTTCTATCCCTAGTGAAAGTGGCGTGACATCCAAAAGTAAGACGTCCTTGACATCGCCAGAAAGAATTGCGGCTTGAACTGCGGCTCCCACGGCAACCACTTCATCAGGATTTACGGTTTTATTTGGCTCTTTATTGAAAAAGCCTTTCACTTTAGCCTGAACAAGAGGAATTCGAGTCGAACCTCCGACAAGTAGAACTTCGTTGATATCATTAGCTGTAAGGCCGGCATCTTTAAGAACTTTACGGCAAGGCTCGAGAGTCCTTTCGATAAGATCGCCAATCATTCGCTCAAATTCTGGACGTGAGATCGTCGCTTGCAAATGCTTTGGACCTGTCTGATCCGCAGTTAAGTAGGCAATATTAACATCAGTGCTCTGAGCAAAGGAAAGCTCCATCTTGGCCTTTTCAGCTGCTTCTTTTAGGCGCTGCATGGCTAGAGGATCACTTGAAACATCAATTCCCGTATCCCCTTTAAACTTAGATGTAAGATGCTTGATAAGAAGTTCATCCACATTGTCACCACCTAAGTGTGTGTCACCGTTGGTCGCTAGAACTTCGACAACATTATCGCCAACTTCCAATATAGAAACGTCAAACGTTCCCCCACCAAAGTCATAAACGGCAATTTTTTCATGGGCTTTTTTATCTAGACCATAAGCTAAAGCTGCCGCTGTAGGTTCCGCCACAATTCGCTCTACCTCTAGACCAGCAATTCGCCCGGCGTCCTTTGTCGCTTGGCGCTGTGCATCATTGAAATAAGCAGGAACTGTAATAACCGCTTTAGTCACTGGCTCGCCGAGATAGTCTTCAGCCGCCGCCTTTAATTTAGACAATATCTTCGCTGCTACTTCGGCAGGGCTTACATCGCGCCCAGAAACCTCGAATATAGCCCCGCCAGCTTTACCTGCCTTTACAGTAAAGGGGACGAGTTTAGACTCATTTTTAGTTTCTTCAAAACTTGAGCCTATAAAGCGCTTTGATGAAAAAATAGTATTCCTTGGATTAGTCTCGGCCTGACGTCTGGCAGGTACGCCCACGAGCACATCACCATCTTTAGTATAGGCTACTACAGAGGGGGTTGTGCGATGGCCTTCCGCGTTTTGGATAACTTTATATTGACCATGCTCCATAACTGCCACTACCGAGTTCGTGGTACCAAGGTCGATCCCGATCATCTTTCCCATATTTGCCTCCATTTATGTTTAATTTCAGATGCTTATAAACGAAACCTGGTTCGTTTGTATTGCCTTCACTCTTCAAAGGATAAGTTGCTAATGGTCACTGTCAAGGGCCGCTGTGCTAAAATAAGATAAACCCAACCTTGACCACCAGGAGCCGGCGGATGCATGAGTTAAACTGCCCTAATTGCAATACACCAAGCCAGTTCGAACTAAAAGACCATTTCCACCTCTGCCCCTATTGTTCGACAACGTTTCATATTGACTATGCTACAGGCAGAAAAGAGATCTTTCACGATCACTTTATTGTTCCCAACCAGGTAGATGCCAAGCGGATCAAAGAAATCATTGTTGAGTGGTTTAAACGTTTTCACCACAGCCCTGTTCAAGCAGAATCTGAGTTTAAAGTAACGCAACTCACTGGAATCTCTATCCCCCACTGGATCATTTCAGTCGATGTCCACACCACTTGGAAAGGCTATGTAACCAGACAATCCGCAAACAAACTCGATCCTAGCCCAAATTCCCGTTACCTCTTAGAAAGCGGAACGTTTAAACGAGTCTACCGCTGGGCGGTCTCTGCAAGAAGGAACATTAATGAGCAGTGGGGAATGCTTCGCATTCACCATCCTAGAGAAGAAATCCATGCCGATTGGGATGGGTTCCCCCTCGACTCCACATTTTCCCGAGGACTATTGGGCGCCATTTCACCCGCAGAGGAAAATAAAATTCACGACCGCATCTATGATGCTAAAGAACCATTTGATTTTAGATTTGCAAACGGCACAAAAATTCTATCTACACAGATTGACGAAACCGAAGCGATTAGGCGGGCGCAAAGGCATATTGACCAATACCACCTTAAACTCGCTCAGGTACAATGTGACACCTTAATCGACATACAAACTGACTTCGATATGGCGGGCATCCAACTTGTGCACCTTCCCGTATGGACTGGAAAATATGTCTACAAGCCTCAGGGATTTCTCACTCACTTTACCAAATATGAGGAAAAAAATCTGCTTATTGACGGCTTTGGCGCCGGCGTATTGCAGGGTGAACTCGTACTTATAAAGTCAGAGAAAATGATGATCAATGCGTGGGTTACGGCTGCTGCATCACTCATTCTCATCGTCCTAGCTTTTGTCATTCATCCATCCTTTATTCTAGCAGCTTTATTTACCACAGGGGTGTCCATATTAAGTGCTTATCTCAGCAAGAAAGCCGCCATGGAGAAATTTGATGCTGAAGCCAAGAATGATATTGCCAAGGGAACATTGAAGCTTCATGCGGCGTAAGTCGTTGCTATTTTGAATCGTAGATCGTGAAGGAAAGTATAAGCGTTTCAGAATATCAATAGAATTTTTATAGAAGAAATTAACAATGCGTTGTTTCAAGAAGATCTCTTTTCTAAAGTGGGTTTTTTCACGTCTTTCACGCCTAGATAACCCAACAAAAAAAAGCTGACTAAAATCTTTATAAAGTAGACGGAAAATAATGCATTCGTTTCCATATAGAAATTGAGTTTTTCACTGTGACAAAGCAGCTTGTCCCACCAAATCTTCTCAAATATTGCCTGGAAGCTTAAATTAAAATATCTTAGTAGATTATAAATATATCCAATAAGCTCCATGAAAGGTGACATCACAGTATCAAATAAAACTACTTTTTTCTGCCCTATTCCAATCAAAAAGCTCACCACCATATTCCCTAATAGAAATCGAAGCCAAGTGGAACGATCCAAGAAAAATGTATGAATGGACATAATGATCGCAAACATAATAAGTGATGATTCTTTTTCAAAGATCAGAGGACCCACTGCGGAAAGTGAAAACAGATTGAAAATCAAACCGCGCTTGCCATAAAGACCGAAATAGTCACGTATGATATAAAGCGGTCCGCACCAAAAAATCACCCGAAATAGCCCAAGTCCTGTAAGGTTATCTGGAAAAGTCATAACAGCTAGCACAACCGAAATAATTTCTAGATACTGAATTTTATATTTAGAATCAAAGAACCACCGAAGTGCCCAAAAAAATGGGAGCAAAAAAAGTCTGCTAAATGTTTTGTAATTATAGAAGAGAAGAACTTTATCTTCGATTTGCCCCCCAAAACCGGCAAGACGTACACAGTTCAAAAAAAAACTGGCTCATCCCTGATTGTCTCAGGAGTCTTTTTCAGCCCTGAGTCAGCTGATTGAAGCCTATGGACGGAAGAATCTATAAAATATGCCTCTAATGCATAAGCGTCGCCCCCCCCGCCTTCACCGGAATCTCTTGTTTTTGCTGAGACTAGATAAAATAATCCCAAAAGTACTAGAAGTGCATTTTTCTTTGATCGGAAACGACGCTCTATCGAAAAATAAAGCGCAGGATTTATTATGCCAATGAGCCAATAATACATAGAAAAGTCCTATAAATTTTGAAATTACATAAGTCTTATAGAGGACAATCTCTTAGATCCATCACAGAAATAATATAGAATGACGTATAGGCAGATGGGGGTGATAGGTGCTTACAGCGGAAAGATTCCATTCGATCGTTTTTGAACGTGATAAAGTCGATATTAGCCTTCCAGTATTTGCTGCTACCTCTTACCTTATAAGTCCTTCGGAACCCTCTTTAGAACGCTTCTTGAAGGCCATGCAAGTTCTCGCAGGGGAAACCGGTGACGAGATAGACCGAGAGTTCAAAACTTACTTTGATTTGACAAATACAAATATGGCTGAGCTTTTTTGGCTTTCTATCTCAGACTCTCCTAGCGAGGCTCACTCCAAGTCCGCAATACTAGTTGTGATTAAGCTCGCAGAAAAATCAAAGAATAATCCGCTCAAGTATTTGGCAGCGCACTGCCTCTATGAAAATTCATTGTTTAAAGAATGCTCAGCACTATTAGCTCGCATACCTGGGGCAGATATTAACGTCCTCTTGCTTGAGGGCATGTGTTACTTTCAAATGAAGCAGTATTTCGATTCTCTAAGCTGCTTTGAAAACATCTTGAAACTTGATTCCAAAGACACCATGAGTCAAAAATTTAGATGCTTAAGCCTCGTGAAACTCGGCCGAGGATCAGAGGCGATGGAAGGACTTGGTGTACTTTGGCTTGAACTCAAGTCCTTTGAGTTCTTTGCCCTATGGGTTGACGCTATAGTAAGATTCTCAGAATCAAAGGACTCCATTTTGACCGGCTTCGAAAAGGTGAGGGAAATCATTCCAAGAGAGTCACTTTCTATTGACGCTGATTCTCTATCAATCGTCATAGAAGCAGCATTCCTAGCTGCAGAACCTATTAAATCCAAGATATTTCACAATATCGCTGAACTCATTAGTGACCCAAAGCTCATCGGAACCCTCGCTCATTTCCTAACTAGAGAATCCGCAAATGGAATGTCTGAAAACTCCCAATTCATATCCATACTTTTGGAAAAACTAATTTCACCCGCAAAAGCGTCATGATTTGAATTTAAACGGCTTCAGGAATGAAAGCCATGATCTAAGATCATCTAGGCTACAAGTCTAAAGACCAGCGGATGCCGAAACTTTTTCAATATGACCTAAGGACTTGTAGTCACCCCAATGGACTTCTAAATAATCTTGCTGATGAAGCATAATGTTTTTAGTAAATTCGCCATGAAGAGCATGTCCACTCTTTCTCAGAGTGATTTTTCCCTTTAGAACTCCTCCAAGCAACGCTAGATCGCCGATGCAATCAAGGAGCTTATGGCGAACGAATTCATCTTCAAAGCGGAGACCTTCACCATTTAAAACTTTATGATCATCTACGACTACAGCGTTATCTAATGACCCACCTCTAGCTAATCCTTTTTCACGCATAAAATTTACGTCTTTTATGTGACAAAAGGTCCGCGCTTCTGAAAACTTAGAGAATGTTTTGTCATCAAACATCGTAAGAATTGATTGCTTACCTATTACCGGACTCAACTCTGTAAAATCAATACTGCAATGAAAACTCAACCCATCAAAGGGTTCCATGCGGATTAAGTGGTCCCCGTGGGCGATCTCAAAAGACTTTTTACACACCAAAAACTTTTTTGGAGCCGCCTGATCCACAATACCCGCTATCAAAATCTGGTCTACAAAAGGCGCTGCTGAGCCGTCCAATATGGGAACTTCGCCATTATCAATACGAACATAAGCATTGTCGACACCTAGCCCAGCAAAAGCTGCCATTAAGTGCTCAATGGTCGATACACGACTCGCTCCTGAACCAATAGCAGTTGAAAGGGAGGTTTCTGTAATGTTAAACGGATTTGCTAATACTGGATAAGCCAAAGCACTATCGGTACGATGAAAAATAATTCCCGTATTAGGTGCCGCAGGAAAAATTTCCACATGAACCATACACCCTGAGTGAAGGCCTACCCCGGCAAACTTAACCGGACGTGCTAATGTCGCTTGGTGTATCAATGGATCCTCTTCAGACTAAGGGCTCTTTCAATCGCAAAGCCTATTTTTTAATCCGACCCCCAAAAACTCAGGTCCGGTATCATTCTTTAGCAAATGAATGTAATGCAAACGCCGTGCCTATCAGCGCCAAACTTTATTCCAGATATATCAGTAGGTTGCAGCGAAGAATAACTAGAAATCAGAGTCTTGTAACATAAAATCAGTCTCGAAAGAGCCACACTGAGGCGGTCAAGTTACGCCATCTTAAAGTAGCTGATTTCTTGTTTTCATGACATGACGCAGATAAAACTGCGACAAAGGCATGACCGCAGAAGCCATCCACGGCCGTGAGGTCCTCAAGGGTAGCCAGTTAGGCACTTGAGGCGCTCGTTAGGGGCACTCAAGTGAGCCACATTTTATCCCTGGCGCTGATTAAGTTGCTTTCCGTTCCTGGTAAGTTTTCAAAGGCAATTCCATGATGATGCTCGTCCCTTTACCAACTTCGGATTCCACATGAATCGCGCCCCCATAGTTAAGAACCGCTGCTTTCAAGGCAGACATTCCAACGCCTCTACCCGACGTTTCAGACACGGAGCTTTTGGTCGAGAGACCGTCATAAAAGAGAGCGTTTACTAAATCTTCTGCATGTTTATAAGGAATCCCTGCGGATTTTGCTTTTTCGCGCACGTTTTCCCACGACACTCCATGGCCGTTATCGGAAATTCTAATTCGAATCTTATCAGCCTCACGCTCAGCACTAAATGTTAATTTGGGTTTGACGCCTTCTAGGCCTCTCAGCCCATGGTCGACAGCGTTTCGAATGACGTGGGTCATATTGCTCCAAATTTCAGCAAAAGACCCTGGCTCCAAGTGAATTCCCTGATCTTGCACCTCAACCTCAAGATCCTCAACTCCAAGCCTACTGCCCAGAAACTTAGCGTCTTCAGCAAAACGTAAAAGTCTTGCGCCAAGGGGATCCAAACACCATCGTTCGATAGAATCAGCTATATCATTTGCATTCGACCCGCCTTTGAGACGTTGCACAATATCACGACAAACCGACTCATCAAGTTCAATGGTCCGCCTCTTTCGATCACCTAATAGACTCACCAACCGGCTTGAAGTCTGTTGCCAAATTTGGGCAATGACGGCGATTTCGGAATGAGATAAAGGCGAGCGCGTCTCATTGAGTTGGCTCTCCAGAACGTGACAAGGCTCGACAACGGTAGGCAACCCGTACTGACCGCAATTGCCTTTGAGCGTATGGACAATGCGAAACTGTTCCTCGGCATTTTTCGAATTATGAAGAGCTTCGACAAGTCTTTCAGCATCTTCAAAGAACTCCAAAAACCCGACACGATCATGACTAATTCGCTGAAACATGGAAAGCAACTCTTGTTGCTCGCGCTCCTTAATACCAGCATTAATGACGGCTGTTACATCAGACGCCACTATCAACAATTGCTGCAATTTTTCTTCTGCGTCCCTAATGCCTGTATAGCTCAAAGAAAAGTGACGACCTGAAAACGAAAATGACTTAGGCATTTGGTCTGCAGTCACTTCAAAAGGCAGAAACTCTGCGGTCAATTGATCCCAACCCATAGAAAACATGCTTGCGACCCGAGCATTGTCGGCATCAAAAAGGAAATCCCAAATCCTTTGTCCTTCACGAGGCTTACCAAACCAGCCTTCAATAGCTTTAGAATATTCTGAACCTATGGAGCCATCTAATTCACAGGTCAGAAAACCCTGTTCTGCATTATCCAATATAAGGCGCATCGAATGGTTGCGCTTAGAAAGCTGAGAGGTTTTTTCTGCCACTTTGCGTTCCAAAACGAACTGGTTCCTTTGCGCAAACCGAACACCTATCGCAAGAAAGCAAAACAATAGAAAACTAGCTCCAAGCCCAAATTTGCGTACCTTTTGCGCTTGCAACACGGCGTCTTGAGCATAAAATTTGTCATCAGAAACAGCTGACCACAACTCCCAAGGAACGCTATCAACAACAGCAAGCTTTCGAACTTCGCTGTAAATAAGATGGGGATTCACACTGCCGCTTTCGAAATCTTTCACAGAATCGGAAACCGCTTTGGACATATTAGTGACACCCCGATATCCCAAGCTATTGGTAAGGGCATAGTTCCCTTCAGGTATCAACTTTTCAAGAACATTGAGGCGGACTACACCTGAAATAGCACCATTGAAGTCACCCTCAGCGTTATAGACCGGGAGTGTGTACACAAATCCCATCCTAGGCTTGTCGTTATGACTATCGAGGTCAGCTTTTGTGAATTCTGAGTTGTCACACGTGATGACGGGCTCACCCATGACGCCAGGTATATCAATACCCTTAAAAGACTTGTTATTTGGAAAATGTTCGCGAAGGTATATCAATTGCTTTTTCATAAGCCGATATTCATAGATCTCAGTTTCCTCAAGCTTTTCTCCCTCTTCGTCCTCATTTTCCGCCTTTGCGGGACCGACGATAAACTCATCAAAAGTTATAATCGGTTCTTCTGGTTTTTTGGTAATCGGATCTATACGCTCAGGATCGAGTTCGCGAGGCAAAATATAGACTTCAGAAAGTGTTACATTCACGTAAGTGTTATTGTAAATTTGCTGCATAGCCAATTTGCTATCGGGGTGAAAAGACTTACCGTAGCGGTCTATGTTCCTGACTCCAGGCAATAAGGTCATTGTGCGTAAGCCTTGGTAAAACGCTTTAAAATGGCTTTCTACATTTGTTGCAATCGCTGCTGTTTCAAGCTTTTGTTCCTGAATATAGCTACGTTTCATCTCATCAATATCTGACTTAAAATTAGAATTCACTCCGATAGCAATGCTGCCACAGACCAATGCAGCTGCTATATAGGGCAAGGAGCGTGAAAAAAGTTGCATTTTAATACCTCGTTCATCGAATGAAATTTAGCACTATCTCAATTACAAAAATAACTTTTCGTCCACTAGGACAAAACCTTAATTAAAATCAAAAAAAACTGTGAATATTCATGTAAGTATAAGCAAATATACAGCGAATGTCTGTAGTTCAGGAAAATTTGGGTACTTTTACGTAGCTCGATGGCATGCTGCATGGTTGACAGTATTTCAGCTATATCCTCTTAAGGAAATCCTAGTTGTTGTCAATAGCAAGGCTACTCTTTCAATCCCTAACTTCCTGACCTAAATACGTAACGATCCTATTAAATCTTTTATTTTTAGACCGTTACTTTTTTTGTTGCAAAATAATGTTACGTATTTTATATTTAAAATACGTAACATTATTCAGAGGTTAAATATGGCGCAT
>CAIMVM010000253.1 GCA_903844895.1 uncultured Pseudomonadota bacterium | reverse complement strand
CTCACAATTTTTGTCTCAGTTCCTATCCGAATGGAGGTCTTAATTTGCTGTATGCTTGGAGGATTTGTGTCGAGTCGAATCGCAAGCGGAACATTCTTTTCGCCGACAAATTGATGAAGAGATTTTAAACTTCCTCCGCTTCCAGATTTTACTTCAATAGGTACAATTTTTCCGCTAAATGTGCAGAAAAAATCCACTTCAGCATTGGAATCTTTGCCCTCACGCAGCCAATAATGTAATCCCTTGCTGGAGGAATTGGCTGACAAGTCTAATAAGTGCTGCCCAACAAACTGCTCCGCAATAGAACCTTCGTTCACCAAGTTTTCATTTGTCATATCAGAAATCGCTGACCAATTGAGCCCCAAAACCGCGTTGGATAGCCCGACATCAAGGAATAAAAGTTTATAGACTCGCTCATTTTCCTCGGCCATTAAAGGAAGACCATTGCAATTGCTATGATTCACCTTTGTAAGAATTCGAGCCAAACAGAGCAGCTCGATATCCCCTTTAATGGTTGTGCTTTGATCCTCCTTTGAAAAAGACGAATACTTCACCTTCTTTCCAACGTTTTTTGCAGCATGTTTGAAAACATGGATCATACGAGGGCGACTGCGCGAGCCGATATATTTTGGAAAGTCGTCACGATAGGTATCAATTATGGATTGATGAATGTTACTTACTTCACTCAACTTCTGAGTTTGCACATATCGTTTGACAGCCTCAGGCATTCCCCCTACAAAAAAATACATTCTCAGAAGCTGAAGCAGTCGACTGTGGGCCGTAGGCCCTATCCCGTTGTCCAAAGAAAAATTTTGAACGCTAGCAAGAAGATTTTTTTCACTCAGTGCGTCCAAATACTCTGTAAAGACAAGTGGTCCCATATGAAGGTATTCCATTCGTCCAACTGGCATTGAAAACGTGTGCTTGGCCAGCAGAAACTCAAGAAGAGACCCTGCGGCAATAACGGCTAGGTCGCCGCGATCCTCATAAAAATATCGAAGTGCAGGCAGCGCGCTTTCAACAGCCTGAATCTCATCGAGAAATAAAATCGTTTCTGATGAGACTTCAGGCATGCGCGGCAGAGCTTCAATTTCAGTAATAATTTTCGCTGGGTCCTTTGAAGCAAATACTGAGTTGAGGTGCGTATGTCGATCAAGATTGACTTCGTTAAGACTTCGACCAAGCTTTTCGGCAAAAAGTTTCACCAGGGTCGATTTTCCCACCTGCCTAGCCCCTCGAATGACCAAAGGCTTTCGACCCTCTCGAGCGATCCAATTTTCCAGAAATTCCAATTGATTTCGGCGCATACACTTTCATCCAAAGGTATTTTTCTTACTATTTTGAGTTGATCATACCACAAATACCATGCCGATAGTATGAAAAGAGGGGTGTGTTTTCATTGCCTACCTATGATAATAGTCATTAGCCTTGACATCGGGCAATTAGTTGGTTGGCGACGCCACAAACCAATGGCCACCTGACCACTAAAGGGAGCTTGGAAGACCTGTAATATATATTTTCAAGAAAACTCCTAAAATACGCACATATAGGCTCTATACCCAGCTCTCGGTCTGTAATCTCGAAAAGTGGGCGGCGGATTTACGCGTCCTGTAGATGCGTTAAACAATTGCCATTAGAAATCAAAATGAGACAATTTTCACCGCTTGTAGGGAATGAATTCATTGGAATCGCCTTTGAGTAACTCCATAAGCTTTGAAATTCCCCATTCCTAAGCTACAAAAATGTCCATTAAATATAAACATGTCCCATAAATCGCTTGGAAATGTCCATTAAATCATGTGTGCTGACTTAATGGACATTTTTGGCGAGAGGCAACCATGGCATCAGAAGCGCAAAGAAAAGTAGAGGAAATCCTAGCCATTCTTGAGAAAAATCCAGAAGGATTGTCCATTAGCCAAATTTCAGAATTGATAGTATTTTCTGGCAATAACAAGACCATGCAGCGGCGCCTGGTCAGTCTATCAGATGCTGGACTCATACTTAAAATAGGCGATAAAAAAGCCAGAAAGTATTACCGCTACATGAAACTTACGCAAACTTGTGCATAACAAGTTGACTGTTCATTTCCCAATTCTTCGATGCTGGTTGAACTATTGGCAAGTCTCCAAAAATTCAGAGCCGTCATCTCCCTGGGCGTGTATTCGGGACTAGCT
>CAIMVM010000252.1 GCA_903844895.1 uncultured Pseudomonadota bacterium | reverse complement strand
TAACTTCTTAACTGAACTTCAGCACATACGGCTCGCATGCACCAAGAAAAAGAAAAGCAGTACCTTGAAATACGAACTCGAGTCCATACCACCCGACCTGAAAGAAACTGCCAAAATCTTAAACATCTCGAATCAGTCTATTAGGCCAAACCTCAATTCCAGTGACTACACTTAAATTTCCATGAACCCACTGTGCAACAATGCGTAGCTGGTTTTTAGGCAGAGTGATTTAATAAAGTCGCACTAGACATCCTTCCCGATCTTAAGTCTTCAATCATCCGATATCGAATTTGTTCATTGACTCTCAAAAAATTACCCTCCATGGTTTAGGTCTGTCCTTTTTTGCGGTTTTTTGCTGGAACATAATTTTCACAAAATTGGAGAGACCTTTCATTTAAAATTACAAAAAGTTTCCAAATCATTTCCCAGGAAACCAATCCTCTAAAACTCTCGATCACTCAAAGACTCATTCCCATGCCCCATCAAACCAACTTAGGAAAATGAGGCCTAACTTCTGTCCATCTTGTTTCAAGCACGGATAACTCTAAAAAGTGAGTGCTAAGGGGCCAATATTGTTGACTAAAAAATATACAAAGCGACATTTTTGCGTGACTTTTGAGGGGAGGCGAAATCGCTTTTCCTCCTCAGTGTAGATTGACTAATGGTTGATCAAGAGCCGCGCCTATTATGGTAAGAATTCGGTAATTGTTGGAATATTCGCAAGAAGTATTGGGATTTTGGAATTTACCAAGCAGAGTGTTGTTTTTATGCCACAGGATAAAAATTTTCCTCAATCTTTTATGCAGACCTCCCGAAGGATTCTTTTGTAATCCAAGGTGCCTTGTGGACGTTAGGAGGTCATATGAGATTCAATCGGTCTTTTATAAATGCATTGTGCCTTTTGGGCACTATTGTTTTTATATCATGTTCGAAAGGAAAATCGACCGTCGATCAATCGAAGGAACGTAATAACTACTCCGCTAAAAACGGAAAAAATTATGAAAATGTTAGCGCGGGTTACACGTTTTCCGAAAATATTGAGTTCTTTGTAACTTCAGATTCATCGGTTCCTCTGCCAGAAATAGGATCTGAGTTTCGTGCATTTGACATTTCCGCCCTTTTTGGCGGTGCGACTTCAATTGCTCCGGAAAAAATTCCTGCGATGCTTAAATCTTTTCAAGACAACTGGAATACTTCTTTTTTTATCCTCGATGCTGATGGAGGCATTACAACAAATCTGACCTGCGATAATGGAGTTACCCGCGAAGCCTGTGTTGGTGCCCTTACTGGCTCTTCTTCGAAAACAGATCGCGACGGTCGAGCCTTTACCGGATATAGGTCGCCTGACCGCCCTGGGGCTGTCATTGCTGTGGTTCTTAAGGTTCCCGAAGGATCATCCGCCTCAAATCTCATGCAGTACTCAACGATTCAAGTTCAGTCCTGGAAAGACTGGGGTAAGCGTGGCGAGTCTCCGCTTGAAGCGTCGCTTTTACTGGTACCTCAATTGGAAAATGATCTGGGCGAGCCTGTTGTGAAAGCTGGAAGCGGATTTAGTGTGAACCTAATCATTCCAGGAATTCCTTCGACACCGAAAGGAGAAGGTTACTTATTTGACATAGAGACCACCGGCGTCGAACTGTTGGAAAATGATCGAGTGGTGATTCCAAGCGGAAAAAATGTAAAATGTAATTTTAGAAACGGCGTATGTTCGCTTCCAGGTGGTCCCTTTAAAGTTCTCTTTCCAACCACAATGATCATTACCGTAAAGCCGTCAGATCCTCAGCTTCCAGTGAAAGTAGCAAAGCTAGAGATTCCAGTGATTACTGGAAAAGCAAAAACGATCATGTTGAGCACAACATATCCAGCCAACAAAATTACAAACTTGTGCACGTCTGAAAGTGATTTTTCAAAGCCATGTTTCGAAATTTCAGCAGATGTCGATGAACTCGCCATCTATCCATTTTTAGCAGACGAGGGTGGCAATTTTGTTGGTTTTACGCAAACCGAATGGTCTGCAACAGGACCATTGTCCACGCGACTAGAGAGTCAAACTGTCTCACTGACTCAAACGATAAAGCCACAGACGCCAGGATCCGGGATTATCTATGTGTCAACGGCAAACGGTATTTCATCCCAGTATACTTATAGAATAAATACGGGGGTTCCAGCCAAGGTTGAATTTAAAACAGAGCGTGCTCAAGGAAGCATTTCTACAGAAAAAGTAGGAGTTCCATTTCGTGTAATCTCGACTCTCTATGACCGTAAAGACAATCTTTGTGTCGATTACAATACAAGTTTTGGCATCAAAATGAAATTAAGCCCAGTTTATCCTGCGGCTCCGCCAGCTGGCGTTACAGCTACCGCAGCCATCGTGGATCAAATCGATCAAACCGTAACTAAAATACAAGTAACCAATGGCATAGGTGTATCGACTCAATCGTTCTCCGTTGCAAAAGTTCCAGATTTAATTGCGGGTCAAAACTATCCCTCGATCCAAATCTTGAGTTCAACTCTCAGCCTAGCGGTGGTTAACTCCCCTCCTATCACCATACTCCCGGGGGTTATTAATCAGTCTCTATTGAGAAATAGCTCTGGGGGATTAGGAACTTCATGGGATGAAGTTACCTCAGGTGCTACGGGAACTCTTTTAGGCGCAGATAGAACTATAGCTGTACGCTCCGATCAACGATTTTTCTTCAACCTCGCTGGCTATGATGCAGGCGGAAACTATGTGAGCGATATTGCTTCTAAGTTCTGGGGAGTTTCCTATCAGTATCACACCAATTCCCCCACTGAGTATAACGCATTAGTGTCCTCTTTAAGTGTCCGAGACCCATCAGTGTATAACTCGCTGGGAACGTGCCCCAATCCTACTCCCGACGCCATGCCACCAAGTCAAGTTCCTACAAATCAGCCAGAATCCAATAAAGTGTATTGCGGCATCCACCGAGGCCTACAAGTCAAGCAAGGGTTTAGCACCATATTTGAATCCCCTGGGATTCCTGGAGCAGGGCGTGTATTGGCCATTCCTCTGGACTCGTCTGTTAAATCTGCGATTTCACCAAGACTTAACGTGACGTCGGGAACAGCATCAAAAATGAGAATAGATCTTCTCGACACCAATCCAGCAGCCAACCCTTTAGTCCTATTAAGTCCGATTCCAGCAGGCAAACAGTTTAGAATTCAGGTTACTGCAACGGATAACGATGGGAACACATCCAGCGACTTTACCGGCGCAAAAACATTATCTTTCTCCGGCTCTGCGTTAGCAAGCTGGGGTGGAGTAAACGCGGTAATACCGAATGGAGACATAAATTGCACGTTTGCGTCTGGCGTTTGTATCATTCCTGGCCCATATTTGTTCGCGAAAGGCACCGGGACAGAAGGAAATGCGGCATCTCAGGCTGTAAGCTCGATAGCAATAGAACAAGTTCTAGCTTCTGGCGAGGCCGGGGTCGTAGGCATCCAAGCTAGTTTCTTTAGATCCATTCCTGGAGCGGCCATGACTATCCTTTTAACAGATAAAAAAGGCGGCCCCTCTGCAGGAGCGCTTCAACTAAATCCTATAAGTAATCCCGAAGGGATTGCCATGAATGCAGATCAAGAATATGGGTTTGCTGTAGCGATAACAGATGCACTTGGAAACTTTGTGCGAGATGCTGCTGCCGGCGACAACATTCAGTTTAATGGATTTGAAGGCACTCTTAGCGATCTCACCGGTACGCCCGGTAACTACTTCAATTTAACGACGCGGGTTTGGTCCACCATGTCTTGGCCAGCTCAATTTACCGAAAACAATTTGTTTACGGCGAATCTGACACCACCTGCTGGCCTGAATCCAACGGCTAAAAAGTTCTATGACCCAAGTGTTCCGGCGGACGCCAGCTCCATTGCTACGGTGGCCTTAAGAGACTCTGCTAAATACTCCTTCGTTTTTGTCCCACAAAACAGAGTCGGCAAAGGATTTGCAGTACCCTATTCTGTTGCCAACGCAAGTCTGAAAGGGTGGCCGTCGCCGCTGTTCGACCTAGAGCCAGGAGCACCTGACTTTACAGAAGTAGAGGTCTTTCACGATACGGACACTACTATTAATAATTCTAATATTACGGCAGGAGCCTGCAATAAATTCAAATTGACTTTAAATGACCGCAAAGGCAATCAGGCCATCAACTACTCGACCGTGACAAACTTAAGGCTGAAAATTTTCAACGTCAATGCTTCTAAACCTAATGGGGTAGACGATCCCTTTGTCGGAGCTTCCAATCTAACTGAGACCCAGTATAGCACCATGAATAAATCGGAAATTCCTGGACCCATTAACTCTGGATTTCAATCTGCGATTGGTTTTGGGGGGGCGGATCTCAGTGTGGAAGCTGCTGCTAAATTCAGCGGAAGCTATGGTGACTATCTTGAATATGACGCAAACTATGCCAGCTATACGTCTAAGCCTCCGCGTTTTGCGGACTGGTGGTCGACGGCAGCCAGCATAAGTAAGGGACAAGTTACGCTCCCAGGAGAAATTTGCCTGCAGGAAGGACAAACTTTAGCCAATCGCCTTTCCACTCCTGTTTCTCAAAAAATTGTTCAGGTGGAAATTGCGGCTAGTACCTTTTTAGGAAAAAGTTATAGCGGTTTGATTTCTAGGGGTGCCGGTCGTACCTTCTCAACATCTTATGGCAGCACCTCTCCCGTGTCCTTTCATAATGACATCCTAACGGTGAAGCGAGGTGCCGCCCACCATTTACATGGCGCTTATGCCGATGATTTTCAAAACCCCGAGCTTGCTTGGCTAGGAGCGACATTAGGTTTTACACAAAGGTCGGAATTTAATGGATTGCAAGGAGATCAATTAGGTGTCGAATCTCCTTGCCCTTATCCTGAAGCAGGACTTAGGGGTGGATGCGGCAGTAAAATCATTTACTGGCATATCCACGACAGCAGTTGCAATTACCTGGGACCGGCGACTAGCGTGGTCCAGGATGGAACTCTCGGCCAGTCTAAATATAACATGACTCCAGCGGCGGCTGGAGCCGAGGGCTCTTCGGCCTTTACGTTCACAAGAAATGACAAAATGACGCCTACAGGCGGGGCGAATAACGATGTGCCTTACAATGCTTATGTTACCAATGGAACTTTAAAGGGTTCATGGTACGCCTACTATCGGCCCGGAAGACCGGATCGAGTTGGCGGGAGCGTAATGGATGGGCAGATCCCCAAAGTGGACAATTCAATCACAATAGGCTTCTGGGTTAGGGATCAATTTAATAATAATGTTTTAAGTAGTATGAGTGGTGCCGGCTGGGAGTCTGCGAGTTTAGCCCGCAATCCCTATGGAGCCCTTAAGACCCGTAAAGTTTGGACAGATGTTTTACCTCCAAATGCAGCTTCAGGCGAGGCTCCAACGAGAAATGGGGGAGCGTGGGGCTTTAATACTTATGCCAATGCTATAAGCTTGTCTCCAAGTATCATCGAATGGCTAAATACAGGTGAAATCCGTCTCTATAACGCCAGTAATCTAGTCACATTTTACGCTGAATTTGTCGAAGAGACCCCTTCAGTTTGGTGCACCGTAGCAGGTCGTTGTCCAACGACGAGTCCCCGAACTTTCAATGGTTCCTTTGAAGTCGCCCCACTTCCTGGACCGGCGATCGGGATCGAACTTTTCAATGCCAATGGCGCCAGTGGACTACCCATGTTAACGGCTAACTTTCCCACGATTTTTCCAAGTTATCCTTTAGCTCCAGATTTAGAATATTCACAAGGAAAAGTCCGCTCCTGCCTCCAGGATTCCTTTAAAAACAGTTTTGAATGCGGTGTCCCATCTACTTGGAGTATCGTGGATAGCCTTGACGACTCAGGCAATGCCACCTCGGATCATCCTATTGCCATGAAGCTTGCAGGGGGCGCCACTCCTCCGGTTACTCAAGCTAGCCTGGAATTTTACCCCAGCAAATCCGGATCTTCAAAAATCAGCGTTACCCGCGGTAGCTTCACCAAAGTCAGTGATCCCATTTCTGTAAATGGCGGCCCTTTGGATTTCTTACAGATAAGCTCTTTCGGAACGGCTGATAACCCCTTAGCGCCAATCACCCTTTCTGCAGGTCAAGAACTTCCCATTAGACTATGCCTTGCCGATGCTACAGGTAGAGTCATCTCCTCAAATGTTTTCAATGGTTCTACGTTAGTTACCAATCCTAACCTCACCTATAACGTAACTTTTTCTGCGGGAATCATTCCAAACCGGGAAGATAAGAGCGTTATACTTTCCACTGCTGCAGGTGCTAGTTTTGATAGTAATTCCTTTGGGCCTGGTACTAAGGCCCTGGCATTTGTTTCTGGTTGCAAAGATCTGTACCTAAAAGCATTAGCGTCAGGAACAGTCAGTGGCTCTAGACTTTTGACCGTGACCACTTCAGATCCCCTCAGGCCTTCAGCCCAAATCACAGCTAAGTCAGGTTTGAGTGTATCCACTGTAACTCCTGGTGCTCTAAATGGTTTTGTTACGACACCTATGAATACATCAAATACACCGGTATTAAACTCGGTTCCAGCATGGTCTAATGTACAAGCGGATGCCGGCTATGCCAGTGTTTCAGGAAATCGTTTTGATTTGAAGATTGAAGCACGAGACGCCTATGGAAATAATCTTAATGCCACGACGACTGTAAATTTAACCCGAGTCAGAGACGATGGAGTAACCTCGGTAAGTCGCCAAATGTTTTGCCAAGGGGAAACGACCACAGCAGTGTCCTCATGTTTGACAGTGAATTTTTCAAATGTGAGTGAGGTAATCGTTACCAAGTTAGCGTCTGACCTTCCAGGTAAAATGTATATTATTGCGCATAATGGCAGTGTAGGCACTAGACTTTATGATTCCAGACCTGTGAATTTTCAAGTCACGGCTCAGTCCATTGCCAGCTATTCCATTATGAGCATTCCTCCAAGCGTTGAAGCAGGACAGCCGTTTATGGTGAGCATTGCGGCCTTAGATAGCACAGGTTCAATTATGAATGGAATTGACAGCGAGCTTTCTGCCAAAACCTTTTCTGCTCGCGACAATCTAGGCGCGAATCTGACGACTCATTTGTCTCCTAACTTAACCGCTCCCACCCTTCCTACGACCTTTACGTTTACAGGCGGCATTGGAACGGCATCCTTGACATTAACAAATAAAGAAAATCTATCGCTTCGCGTGCAAGATGCGTCGGCCATTCAGTCGCCACTGGTTACAATAAATGTTTTTGAATCATTAACATCTAACATGTATCAAATCTCTTGTAAGCTCTCAGGCACCTCTACTGACTGCTCAGGTACTTCAGGTGTGCCGTTTGAAATTGCGGCAAGCCGAGCCAATTTATTGGATTTGACAGTGACTAAAACCGACGCATTTGGGAATAAGAAAAATAGTCTATCTCCTCTGTATATAAAACCCATTTACATAAGCGGTTCTAGCTTAAAAATCCCTGGCCGAATCCATAGCACAACAGCTAAATCCTATGTGAATTTTTCTGATGACTATTATATTTCCTTTTCGATTCCAAGCGAAAATGGAGTGACTCTCGACAATCTATATTATGGCGTTGGGAATCAGACAGTGACCTTTGATCTGCCTTCTAAAGAAACTCTGGCTTCCATTGACAAGAATATTTACATTAAATTCTTACCCCATATTGATACCGTATATGCTTATGAATTAAATAACTTTGGAAGCTCAACGTTTTTCGTCGGCACCGTTAAAAATTTCAAGGTTCGCGCATTTGATGTGGGTGGGAACTCTGTGACCGGTGTCGATTCGCAGCTGAGTGCTCAAACCTATACTTGGTCTGGTGGGTCCGGAATCTCTCCTTGGAGCTACGCGAATGTGATTCCCACGGCGGCTTTGAATTTCACAAATGGCCTTAGTCAGTCTCTGTCGGCGACCTTTTATGTAGCTAAAACCTACACCTTTCTAATTACGGATAACTGGTCAAATTCCGTTAAACTGGATTTGGAAGATTCCGTTGGCGCAAGAAGCAATAATAGCACCTGGTATACTGGGCCGGTAAGAGGGGCTATCACGGTCAATCCTAATCCTCCGTCTTCATATGCTGTTACGATAAATACTACTCAGCAGGCGGGGGTTCCCTTTAACTTGACGCTTGCTGCCCGGGATCTCTATGGAAACCTCATTTTAGGATGGACCGACTCTCTTACGTTTAGCTATCTTTCTGGGGCCAGCCCAAGTATTGCAAATCCTAAAAATTCTAGTGTTTTCACGGCGACAAAAGCTCCGAATACTACAAATACTGAATTTACTTACGGACTCTATACACCTGCTGGGAATCCTTTTACCCTCTATCGCTCAAACCTACTCGCAAATGGAAGCTTCGAGGTCACTCAACTCAAAATACAAGGAACCAACACCAGTACGGCAAGTGGCACTGCTCTTGCGACCACAGTGAATATTACAACCACACCTGACACCGATGTTGCCTATGCAAAAATAACATCTGATCCAGTATATTCGGCGGCTACAGAACTTTCGAATCGTGCTCTGAACTACTCGACGTCTTCTACTTATAACTATTACAATTACCTTTTTGATCAATTTGGGAATATGAAGGCTCCTTCGGGCTCGGTTTTATGGACGGGAACGGGCGCCCTTGCGAATAAAATGGCTCCCACTTCAGGCTCTCAGACTTTGGTGTCCCCAGTGGCAAGTGGCTCCGGCACAATCAAAGCGGATTGCTCAGCGATTTCTGGCTGTATCGACGATGAAACAGGTACGATTAGTCTAGGCTCTGGACCACTCGATAGGTTTTTGATTACCGATCCGGTCAGCACAACCGCTAATTTGGGGCAAGAGATTCCAGTAACTATCTGTATGGCAGACGCTGTGGGCGTCCCCATCACGACTGCTGTATCTGTTAACAGTTTAGTGGTTACCGATCCCGATGCGACCATTCCCTTGGAATTGAGGCAGATTAATATTACAGATACCCCTGAAACCCAAGGCATTGAGTTTTCTAAGGCTTCCGGAGCCGGTTTCGATGCAGGCATTTTCAACAGCATCACCGGAACGACTAACTTTACCTTTGCGAGTGGGTGTACCACGGTGTACGCAAAAATCTATTCTACAAATAGCAGTTTTGGCGCCGCCAATCTTCTTCGAGTGAGGTACGATGACCCGAATCAGCCGCTAAGAGGAACAATTTCTAGCAGTGGGCTCAACGTTCCAGATGTCGCTCCGCTTGGACTGGATCACTATGTGACTAGGGCCCTCAATACGGCCACTGGATATTATGTTGAAGCTCTTGCGAATGTCGGCGCCACCAATGTTTTAGGCTCAGCTGGCGGGAATCGATTCGACCTTCAAGTTTTTGCAAGAGATATCTATGGAAACTCAGTGGTGACCTCAAACACCGTGGCGCTTTCGATAGTAAGAAGCAATGGAACGACGGCATTAAGCAGATCTCTTGTCTGCGCGGCTCCAGCTAATGATACCAGTTGTCTAAATCCGACATTCTCTGCAAGCAGCTCACTTGTGGTCAACAACTTAGCTCTAGATGTAGCAGGTAGCTACTATGTCAAAGCCTCCACAGGTGGCATTGGTATAGCGAGCCAATTTTCTGATCTAATCAATTTTAAGGCGAGTCCGTATACGGTTAAAAAGTACGTGATTTCTCACCCCGCTCAGGTCATAGCTGGCGAAGACACTTCGATTCAAATTCGAGCTGAAGACAACTCAGGTGGTTTGGTCTTGGGTGCGGATTCTAGTTTAGGAAGCCTGACTTATACCTTCTATAATTCTTTGGACGCGACTCTCATGAGCACCCATAAAGCTCCTGATTTGACCGACCCCATTATGCCAACCTCGCTCAGCTTTAGCGGTGGTGTTGCCTATCCCACGTTGCGATTTGTGAAAAGTGAAACCGGTCTTAATTTGAATGTTCGAGATAATTTTACGGTTCAAAATTCTTCGACAAACTTAGCAAACCTCAACGTGAATCCTGGTAATAGTCTATACTATGACATCACCTGTCGACGCGTCAGCGATGCTTCGGATTGCACAGGATCCGCGGGCTCACCAGTCGCTATGACCGCGAGCGCTGCAGATAAGTTTGACTTGGAGTTTAGAGCCTATGATCTCTATAAGAATCCTAAATTAGGAGATGGTTCAGCAAAAGCTGTTGTAACTAGACTCAGTGGTAGCGCCGCTAGCACAGGGATTTTAGAAACCATTACTGGCGGCTATACCTACATCTCAAATAGCCTCGACGTCAACATGGCGACGCTGGATATGGTGCCAAAATCAGGGATGTTCTATCGAGTGGGCAATCAAACCATAGACATCTCTTTGTCCACAAGCGGAGCTTTGTACTACAGAAAGCCAAACTTCGTTTTGACTCCTACCATTGACACCGTAGGATCTTTTGTTATAGGTACTAGTGCATCTGTTGTAGCTGGCCAGGCGATAGCGACAAGCTTGCAGGCAAGAGATTCTGGTTGGAATTATGTTACCGGGATAGACGCAAGTTTGAATGCTTTATCGTTTACATGGTCTGGACTTTCCAATTCACCAAGTGGCTCGGCACCGATTTATCCGCCGAGTTCTGTGACCTTTGTCGGAGGAATTGCCACTGGACTTTCGATCACCTATAAGAAAGCCGAAACTGCAAATCTCCTTGTTACTGACAACTACGCTCCATGCGGCGGCTGCTCGAATGTGGGTGGGGGCGGAACTGCTGGTAAACGTAATAATTATTCTGGCTCCACCATTACCATATCCCACGCACCAAGCGCAAGCTATAGTCTGACGGGTAGTTCTAGTCCCAAAGCAGGGATAGGCTTTGATATGGTCGTAACGGCACTTGATGAGTTCCAAAATCCAGCGACCAGCTGGGCATCAGACACGCTGACGTTCACATGGAGTGGCGCCAATGCAAGTGCATCCAATCAAGTGACCGCGAGTATGTCGCCTACAGTTTTATCGAGTGGTTTAAGAACGTTCTCCGCTGCATCATTTACAACTTCCAGCACACCGTTTGCTTTATATAAAGTGGAATCTCCCACTTTAACTGTTAGCGGAACCGTGACAGCGCAGACGAAGAATACAGCCGCCCTGACAGGAACCAGAACGTTTACGGTGCTTCCAAGCGACACCGCGGCCTACGTTAAACTTAGTGACAGCTCCAACCCACTTAATGCCACATTGTCGGGGGCTGTTTTCAGCCAGCAAACCGACCAAACCAAGACCTTATTTGCCCATTTGTATGACCCATATGCGAATATTAAGAGCAATAACAGTCTTGTCGGATGGTCAGGATCTTCTGTACTTGCAGGAAAACTTTCGCCGGCGACCGGATCCAATACCGTTTTTGCTCCGACCACTTCTGGGACCGGTGTCATTACCGCAAGCTGCACCTCTATTACTGCAGGGTGTCAGCCGGACTCAACCGGAACCCTTACTATTGATCCAAGTAATGTTTCCAAAATTGTATACGTCAGTCCCTCTCCAAGTAATAACTTCACGCAATTGACCACGGCTTGTCAGGAACTTAAGGTTCAAACCCAAGACTTGGTGAACAACCCTGCCAATGTCAATTCAGATTCCGTATTCACGTTTACGTCGACGGGGGGGAATGGCGATTTCTATGCAACGTCTACCGAATGCGCCACAGCTCAAGCGGGTAGCTCGTCTCTAAGCACCTCCACATTCCATACTTCGACGCTAGGTGGCTCGGCTGGAAGTCGGACGAAAACGATGACCACGGGGACTAACGTCCTCTCGGTGTGGTTTGCAAATCGCACAGCAGTGGCGTCAAATGCGGCCCAAGTTACGGTAGCTGCGTTAAGTCGAACTGCCATCTTGAATGCAACCATTAGTCCGGATACGGCAAGGCGCGTCTCCTTTATAACTACAACACCTACAGTAAATGCAGTGGGATCCCCTTCGAACACTTGCATCGCCTTAACCTACAGATTTAATGACATCTGGGGCAATCAACAGTCTCTTGCTTCGGCATCGACGATTAATCTTTCTGTAACCGGAACGAATCATGGGGGCACTATCCATTCAGATTCTAGTTGTACAACTGGGATTTCAAGTCGTTCTTTGAGCTCAGAAAATCAGGACACCGTATACTATAAAGACACCAAGGCCAATCGCTCTACGTTTAACATTCTTTCTTCCTCGACGCTTAATGGTTCTGCGATCCAAGCGGCAAGCACAATAGATATTAATGTGCTTCCTGGAGCCTTCACCATTACGGAAACACCTACCTCTGGAAGCTACACAAAAGATACCGTGACGCTTTATTGGAGTGCCTCGGCTGGAGTTAATAATTACAGTGTGTCATATGGGGCGACCTCGGCTTGCGGTATTACAATCTCGACGAGTGCTGCAGGCACAAGCATTTCCTTCGCGACGGGACTCAATGGGCTTTACTACATTTGTGTAGTGGCTAATAGCTTTACTTCGGGTGGAGTCAATCTTAACGCCGCGAATCACGGCACTTACAATTTCTACATCGACAACCTCCTTCCTACTGGTGCGATCACAGCTCCCACACTTGCTAATATTGGCCCGGTGACTACTGAAGTAGGAGGCGGAGCCTCTACAAGAACCTTTACAGGGAATGCCAGCGACACAGGTGGTGCAGGACTTTCCAAAGTAGAGTTAGAAATCAAAGATACAACGGCTAATAAATTTTGGGACGGATCCGTATGGACGACAACAGCGAGCGTCGTTCTGGCTACGGGTACCTCAAGCTGGTCCTATTCGATTCTAAATTCTAACTTTACCAACACCTCGTCATACACTGTGCGTGCTCAAATTACCGATCTTTCGGGTAACGTCACCTCCAATGCGGCAACACGAGGCTTCACCTGGGATACGGCCGCTCCTACGGCAAACATAACGGCTTTTGGAGCCCTGCTGTCCTCCACTTATTATTCGAATGCGACGAATTTAAACGCCACTATAACAACATCTACTGGTGCCATTACCTACAGGCACTACACAGTGGCAGGAAGCTCCTGCTCAGGTGGGACGTACTTGGGACCCAACAACCTCGGAACGGCCATTACGACAAGTCCAGGTGTAGACGGGCAATACACATTATGTGTGATCGGTAAAGATCAGGCTGAGAATGAACAAGCAAGCCCGACAGCGTTTACTTGGATAAAGGATACTGTAGCACCAACGATTTCAGGCGGAGTTCCCAATATGGGACCGGTGAATGCTGCGTTTACGCCTTCTCTAGCCGTAGCGACGGATACGACCCCAGCAGCCGGATCTTCGGTGATCAGCTATCTTTGGACAACACCTACGAATGCCACAAACTGTACAACAGCATTTGGCAACACCACGGTTCAAAACACGTCGATTACATCGACCTGTTCCAGTGGCTTTGGTATATCGACTCTTAACCTCAGAGTCTCAGATACGGCAGGAAACTTTACCAATTACTCCCCGACGTTTAATTGGGACTCACAACCTCGAACCATTTCCAATATAAGCACCACACTAAGCTCCGTGTCCAGAAAAGCAGGAGATGTCATCGACATTGATGTCACCTTTACTTCAGGCTCCAACTCTGCAAACGTCGTTGTGGCTGGTGGCACACCGACCCTGGCTTTAAATACAACCCCGGCGCAGTCGGCTAGTTATTTAAGTGGCTCGGGCACCAGTGTTCTTCGATTCCGATACACCGTGCAAGCTACCGACAATGTGGCTACATTAAACGTGTCAGGTACCTCCGCTTTAAGTTATGGTGGTGCGACCATTAAGGATACTTACGGCACCAACGTAAGCTTAACCACGCCTACCGGTGCACTTAACACGAGAAACATTACGATTGATACGGTGGCTCCAACACTCAGCTTTACGGGACTGCCAAGTTCAGAATCCAATGTTACCACACTTGCTGTAGGCATTTCGGCAACCGACACATCGACCTATACGTATGCCATCGTCCAGGGCACGAATGCAGCTTGCCCAGGAACCCAAAGTGGATCCATTAGTCGCACCATCAATATAACCAATTCGATTTCAGGCATGTCGGAAGGCGATATAACCCTTTGCGCACAGGCTACAGATGTTGCAGGAAACGTACAGTCTGGATATACGACCTATACCTGGAAAAAAGATACGGTAGCGCCGGCAGTTCCGGCTGGGGTGGCTCCTGCTGTTGAAGTGAATACTCTAACTCCTACCATCACTTGGAACGCTGCGGCAGCTGATGTGACGAACTTAAAGGTTGTCGTGTATTCCAACACAGGTCTGAGTACATCTGTCTATGATAGTGGTATGATTTCTTATGCACTTACAAGCCAGGCTGTATCGGCTCTTCCAAGAGACGGCAAGTACTTTATCTGTGTAACCAGCCGAGATCTTGCGGGGAACTGGTCTACGTGTTCACCTACCACCTTCTCGGTGGAAACAGACACCATCCATTTGTCTTGGTTTGAAAGCGGAAATGTGCAATATGCCCTAAAAGATAAAACATCCGCGTGGTCGGTATCTACTGCTGCGACTGGCCTCACCTATCAAGGGCGCACATCGATTGCGGTAGATTCCAGCGGCAAGCCAGCCATTGGTTATGGAACCACAAATGGCACTAACTCCAACTATCGCTATTCTAGGTGGGACGGCACAGCTTGGAATCCTTACATTTTGCATACGACATCGAACAATCTAACTGGAGGCACACTGGGAGCCCTGGTCGTAGCCAGCATCACCCCGACCTTTCAAGCAGGATTTTTAGCTATCGATGCAAACTCCACATCTTTAGGGGTGCAAACCGGAACGACCAATTCATCTAACGCCCTTAATCCCCAAACACAGGCCTTTGTTGACAATGGTTTGTCCTACAAAGACTTGGGGGTATTCATAGATAGCAATAATATCAAATATACGATGGCAACTCCATCGCTGTCAGGAGTGATCAGACCCGTGATTACGGAGACATCAAGTCTAGATCCATTTACGCCTGTCTTGCCCACCAACTGTACTCAAATGCCATATGTGTCTGGGGTGAGTCGGCAATCTGGCTCGAGTTTCTCGATTGCAGGTATTTGTGTGATGTCAGACTCTAGCTGCCAAATTTGGCACGGTGCCTCCACGTTTACGACCGCTCCAAGCTGGACAGCTATGACCTGGACGAATCTTGGCACAGCGCGCGCATCAGGATGCACGGTAGGAAATCTTACCTTAGACCACAGACCAAGCATCATGCAGGATAAACAAACGGACAAGTCCACCGTGGTATTTACGGATATCACCAACAACAAAATAGTAAGAGCTTCCAATGAAAGTGGATCCTGGGTCAATGAAGATGTGAAGACGGGCCTTACAGGAACCTTCGGATCGGCTTTTGTCGCTATCGATCAGTATAGCCGGTCTTATGTAAGCTTTGCCGATGGCGGCGCCCTTTATATGATCAACAATAATGGCCGAGAGCACCCGCAAACAACCGGTGGATGGAATACTCCGACGTTAATTTCCAATACAGCCGGCATAAGCGGATTTGCGGGACCAGCGATCAATGGCATGAAGGGCAGAGGAAACTTTTCGGGTGGAAAGTAAGGTCATAGATTTTACTAAATTCTATAGCTCATATTTTGTTGAATCATGAAATCTTAACATTAACTTTTGTAGGACATCTTGAAATCATGTGAATTTTCCTGGAATTTATTATCTAGTGGTCAAAGCTATACCTAAAAAATGTCGCGATTTCTAAACCTAGGAAGGATTCGAGCAATTTGTCTTAAATTCCTCATCTTTCATAAACCAGGGTTTTCCCAAGATACATGCGATAGAATTAGAAAACTCTTTGTAGAAGTCTGGTTGAGTGTCTGCGAAGTTCTTGTGAGAATCAGGTCGACAGTAGTAGTCACGGGAAAGTAGATTTAAACTTCTGCGGACAAAGCTCGCTGATAAGGGTCCAGAGCCTTGAAACTCGAAAAATGGAAAATCGGAGTCTGAAGAAAATTTAAGTTTAGAAATTGTGGTGTATCTCCAAAAATCAAACTTCTGATAAGGACTCAACGGTCTTGCAGAGGCATCGAAAGTTTTATTTCCATTTGAGGCACCCATGCCATCGAGAATTTCTTTTCTTTTTTGCTCTGGACTAAACCAAAAATAGTCATAAACCAAAGAAAATACACCTGGGAGCAAAGCTTCATCTATTTGCGACTCTGGGGTGTACTTTGCTTTTTCACTCTTTCTAAGAATGACTGCCATTCTTCTTTTTTCGCTATTCACACAAAGTTGAGTTCTGCCTGGTAAGCTGTCGGGTTTATACTGACAATTCGTCGGAACTTCATTTGGTTTAAAAGCTTGAATTTTAAATCTATTCTTTTCTAAAAGCTGTAAAACATAGGGAGGTAGTGCGGTGGCATTTTCATAAAGCGCTGCCGAGATGTCCTCTGAAGAACCTGACTCGTCTATAATTTGTGTGGCAACCTTTTTATGGACTAAATCACCACAGGAGCTAGAGGTTGCAAATACGGGCGATAAGATTTTCTTATTTATCTTAGGTTTTGGACGCGTAATGTAGAGAAGTGAAAGCGCAGATAGACCTATCAGAGCAGCAACAAAAATATTCTTCACTGATTTATTCATATTACTTCCCGACCTGCTTTAAGTTGTTTTTTGATAAAGAGGCGCAGCCACCGGAATGCCAAACACAGTCTCCAGTGACTCCACACTGATCAAGTTCATAAAGGTAGCAAGCGTCCATATAAGATAGACCTTGATGGGGGGCTTCCCTTGGTGGGATGAGAAAGATGCCACTTTTTTGCGATGAAAATTCTGACCCTCTATTTTGAGCATAAGTTGCATCAGTTAACGGATTTTTTAGAGCCGTTTCGGCTATGCTCGCCAAAATATTTTTAATGTCAGGGTTCATATCTACAGGTTGATTCTGAGAACTTCCATTCAAAGAAGTTTCAGCATATTGCTCTGAAAACCATCGAAATGAGCCAGACTTGGCAAATAAAAGACTATTCTTATGTATGCTGTAATTGCATAGGGGGTTGTTGCCTTTTACTTTAAAGCCAAATTTTGCTAAAACTTTATCTGCGAAACCCAAGCCGTCCACGATACTTTGCTTGCAGACTTCTTCATCATACGCGGTGACCTTGATATTTCCTTCGCTAAAGATACTAGGAAGGGCCGTTCCTGATAGGATGAACTCATCATTTTTAAATTCAACAGTCACGCCAACTGGCAAACGGTCAAACTGAACATCGATAATCTTAACAGACCTGCCCGCTTTTTCGCTTTTAAATCGCCAGTTGACTTCTTTTCCGGTTTCTACTTTGAGTTCCTGTACAGGGAAGATTTTAATGACGCCAGCATCAGGATCTATGCGCTGACACCCCATGAGTATGAATGGAATTGTCGCTAGCATCCATGAATGCTTTCTTTGGCTGTGTAATAAATGGTCAAGAAATCGATTTTTTTGAGAAAACGTCCTGATGGAAAGACAAATTTTAACAGCACCAGAATCACAAATTTTCATATTTATCGAACCTTTCATGGAATTCTAAAACTTGAAAAAAACAAGGGTGCTTCAAAACCTGATTCCAATACGGCCCCGGCGATCGAATCGCTTAGCAAATATCCTGAAGAAATATCTCCAATGGGAATGACCAAAAACTTTTCTAAGAGCAGTTTTTCTAATTTTTGGAGTGTCGTTGTTTTATGGTCAATGCTAGCATCTTTTTCATTTATCTTAGACTCAAAATAAGACAGATCGCCATGAAGGCTTGGATAAAGTGCTTTGGTTAGCTTTAAAAGATCAGATAGATAGGTATCAGAATTTTTAAGGCTAACAATCACAAAGTCATGGGTTTTAAGATCATCGGCGATGTCTTTCTCACTTTCTAGTTCATTAAGACTTACGTTATAACTTGCGTCGAACCGTGCCTTTAAGAAAACCAAGAATGGTGTAACGACTTCCGATGTCTTATAGGATACTTTGAGTTCCTTTAAAGCGGGTTTTGAGCGCGATAGAAAGGCTTTAGCATCGGGAACTGAAGCAAAGTTGAAGTCTGGAAGAAAGCTGGATACTGGTTTATTTCCTTGAATGCTAAAACTTTTTGGATAGATGTGGGGATTGGGACTGATACTAGCGCCAGGAAACCGAATGCCTTCTAGTTCTCCCCGATTGAGAGCTTTGGCTAAAAACTCTCCGTATTTCGATTGACCATTTCCAGTTATAGCAGCAAAAAAAAGTAAAATATCTCCTTGAGGTTTCAGCTTAATCCGTGTTTTCAGGCTTTCGGGGGATACTTGGGTTTTGGATACACCCCCGACAAAATCAAGAGTTTTTTGGGCAAAGGCTTCCGTTTTTTCTTTTAAAGTTTGAGCTTTAAAGTCGATCACGATCGTGTTTATGGCAAGAGAGCCTAGTGTCCCCTTAGAAGGCTCCCCGTCTTGTTTCTGCCCAGGATCTGAGGACCCAAGGGGGAGGGTTTTGTCAGAGCCCTTTCCTTCTTCGGTGACTTTATCGGAGGTGGATGCATCGGAGGTCAGAGACACCTGACCGTCTCGCCAAGCGATATGTTTAAATTTGCCGAAGCATTGCATGTCCTCTGCTTTTTTAATTGGAGTTTGTGCATTGGCGGATATGAGCAGGCCTTGCAGTAAGTCCAACACATCAGTATCGGAACGTTGAGTGGTAAGATCCCAGGCGCCGTCTGTAGCTACTGCCAGGGATTCGCCTTCAAGAAGTGCTGCTTTTAGTGCCCCTTCAATGCTTCGCGCATCGAGCACTTCACCGCTTCCCCACTTGAGGGGGCTATTCAAGCGAAGTTCGAACTTATCACTTGCAGTCCTTTCCAGCGACTTGAGCCAACCATCCTCAAGATTTGCGCTATCAAAAGGATTCGCAGGCTGGCAGTGGCGGTGGAGCCACTTAAAATGGGGGTTGTTTGAAAAGTTATCAGCAGCTAGGGGAGAGAAAGAGAGATGAACTGGCACAGTTACAACTGATTTTTTATTTCTTAGGGCCACCCAATAGAAGGTTAAAAAATATAGCAAAGCCCCTAATACCAGCCATTTTAAAACTTTCATTGCCTTTAACCTCTAATACTGCCGATTGTTTGGGCGATCTCGTTGTAATGTAAAAGTATTTTACCATACTACTTGTATACTGATATTCATCCTTTGCGAAAAACATGAATAATAATCATTATTTCTGAGGGTTGCATGCGACTGGCGGGATTGATTATTGATTTTCTCAACGACGATTTCGGAAGGCTATAGATAGTAGCCTCTAGATAAGCTTTCCATGAGTGCTTGTCTTTAAGAATCAAGTCAAGGATTTAATAAATGGGAACTACCAGGGATTTCAAGTAGAAACCATCGCGAGTCATATTTATCAAAGATTTTGGCATGATGTGTGCTGTTTGTGCTGTAAATTCAAACAGGGCCAAGGCCAGGTGCAATATAACAAAAAGGGCATTGATTTACGAACCAACAAACTAACCAAATATACCTAAGGGCGGCATGCAAGACCTAAGGGATTACAGGTAGGAACCATTGGGAGGCATATTTGTTCATGATTTCAGTAGCATGTGTGCAGTTTGCATCTGTTGGGACCAAATTTTTAGATTCGTAGAAATGATTTTTCACATTAGATTGTCCAAGAAAATTAGTGTATTTAGGTCTGCTTGCTCGGATCTTTGATGCAAATGGGATTGGAAACTTAAATATGATTAGTGTGTCTGGACTTTCGTTACAGTATCTTGGTGGAAGAAAACTATTTGACAGCGTGGATATAAAATTCACTCCTGGAAACTGTTACGGGGTGATTGGCGCTAATGGAGCCGGTAAGTCTTCTTTAATTAAAATTCTATCCGGGGAGATAGAGCCAACTTCAGGGAGTGTTAACCTAGCGCCTGATCTTAATTTGTCGGTCCTTAAGCAAGATCACTTTCAGTTTGACGGGGTTCAAGTTTTAGAGACGGTCATTCTAGGACATAAAGAATTAGTCCAGATCATGAAAGACAAAGACGCCCTCTATGCAAAAGAAGATTTTTCAGATGCAGACGGTGTGGCAGCGGCGGAGTTAGAGAGAAGATTTTCTGAGCTCAATGGCTGGGAGGCGGAAGCCCATGCAGCCTCGCTTCTTTCCGGAATCGGTCTTCCTCAGGAACTCCATTCTAAGCTTATGTCGGAACTTAAAGACGATCAAAAGGTAAAGGTCTTATTGGCTCAAGCTCTTTTTGGCAAGCCCGATGTTCTGCTACTTGACGAACCCACCAACCACTTGGACTCCAAAGCAATTCTTTGGCTTGAAAACTTCCTTTTGGATTTTGACAACACGGTAATTGTAGTTTCTCACGACAGACATTTTATGAATCGTGTATGCACCCATATGGTGGATATCGATTACGGAAAAATAAAGCTATTTGTTGGAAATTATGACTTTTGGGACGAGTCCAGTCAGCTAGCGGCTCGACTTGCAGGGAATGAGAATAAGAAGAAAGAAGAAAAGTCTAAAGAGCTAGAAGCCTTTATTCGCCGCTTTAGTGCCAATGCGTCAAAATCTCGTCAAGCGACTTCAAGGCGCAAGCAGCTTGAGAAATTAACTATTGATGATATTCCCATTTCTACTAGGAAACGTCCCTATGTTCACTTTGAGCAAGACCGCGAAGCTGGGGATATCCTTCTAGAGGTGAAAAATATTACGAAAAGAATAGGCGACGAACTTATTCTTGATAACGTGAGCTTTGACTTGGCTAAGGGAGATAAGGTTTTGTTTGTCGGAGCTGGCGAAGTAGCGAAAACCACACTTTTTGAGATTCTTGCTGGAAACATGCAACCAGATAGCGGTCAGGCTCGTTGGGGAGTCACAACAACCAGATCTTATCTTCCCAAGGATCAGAACGTGTTTTTTGATGGGCTTGATCTATCCTTAATCGATTGGCTCAGGCAATATTCCGAGGATCAAACCGAAAGCTTTATCAGATCTTTTTTAGGACGTATGTTGTTTTCGGGAGACGAGACTTTAAAAAGATCCTCAGTTTTATCTGGAGGTGAGAAAGTGAGAAGTCTTCTTGCCAAGATGATGCTTAAAAAAGCAAATGTTCTTCTTCTTGACGGTCCAACGAATCATCTTGATCTAGAGTCCATAACTGCCGTAAACCGAGCCTTGACTGTGTTTCCAGGCACGATTTTATTTTCCACCCATGATCATGAATTTGCCCAGACGGTAGCTTCTAAGTTAATTGATGTTTCCGCTTCCGGTAAAGTCAGGGTTTTAGAGGGCACTTACGATCAATATGTCTACGGTGAAATCCAATAACCAAAGCTTTATGGTGGTTTAGGTTATTGGAATGTCCATGAAAACTTGTAATTCCATGTTGATCTACTCACTGCGCAGGGCTTGAATGGGACTTAATTTAGAGGCTTTTTGGGCAGGATAAATTCCAAAGATAATACCGATACCACAGGAAAAGACTAGAGCGATGGCTATGGAGTCAAACGACACACTTGTGGCCCACCCGGTAATTGTCCCCAAAGCAAGAGTGATAAGACTTCCTAAGGCGATGCCTGCAACCCCTCCTAAAGCACTCACAACGACGCTTTCTACGAGAAATTGGGTTAAAATATCGCGTGGAAAAGCTCCCACGGCTTTTCTGAGTCCAATTTCCTTGGTGCGTTCTGTCACGCTGACCAACATGATGTTCATAATGCCGATCCCGCCGACTAGAAGCGAGATGGCAGCGATAGCCGCTAAGAGCATGGACATGGTTTTTGAAGTCTGAGTGAAGGTGTCTCGAATACTTGCCAAGTTGTTGACCATGAAGGCATTTTCTGCTTGGGAAGCGGGTATATTTTTTCGGGCATTCATAAAACTATACAGATCGTTTTCAACTCGGTCCAGGTCTTCAACCTTTCGGACTTCGATTTCAATGGAGTCGATCCTTTCAGAACCCGAAAGACGGTAAATGGAGGTTTTGATAGGAATGACGATGAGGTCATCATTGTCGCGAAATCCACTGTTTCCTTTAACAGGAAGGATGCCGATAATGAGAAAGCTTATCTTGTTGATCTTAAGAGTTTCGCCAATGGGGTTTCGTCCACCAAACAATTCTTTGACGACTGTGGCACCTACTAGGCCTACGCGCTCTCGCGATTGATTTTCTTCAGCCGTAAAAAAGCGGCCTTGGGTCGGGGTTGAATTTCTAATTTGCTCCCACGGCAAATCCACGCCCTGAATGCTCGTCGCCCAGTTTTTGCCTGACCAGCTCACTTGCGCTTTGGTATTGATGACAGGTGAGGCACGACTGATACCATATATTCCTTTGGAGACCGCATCAACATCACTTAAATTTAAGGTAGAGGCCGCTGCGCTTGAAACTCCGGCGACGCGGGTTGATCCTTGCCTTAAGACTAGGAGATTGGAGCCGAGAGACGACAGTTGAGTTTCAATGGATTTTTGCGCCCCACGTCCGACGGCAAGCATCGCAACTACAGCAGCCACCCCAATGAGAATCCCAAGGACGGAGAGAGCAGTCCTTATTTTATTGGTGAGCAAACTGTTTAACCCTTGGCCAAAATGCTCCCAGAGATCTTTGATGGGTTGAGATTTAGAGTCTGCTTCCTTAGAAGAGTTAAGGGAAAGAAGAGCATGTTCAGCAATAGGTCTATTTCTTATATCTGAAACCACTTTTCCATCTCGCATGCGAATGACCCGGTGGGCGATCTCAGCAATTTCATCCTCGTGGGTGACCATGATGATGGTAATGCCCTGCTGATTGAGTTCGGAAAGGAGAGCTAATATTTCTTTTTCACTTTGGCTGTCTAGATTTCCCGTGGGCTCATCAGCCAAGATGACTCTAGGACTGTTGATAAGGGCCCTGGCAATAGCGACTCTCTGTTGTTGCCCTCCAGATAGCTCAGCTGGGGTATGATGGGCTCTTGTCTTGAGTCCAACTTTCTCAAGAAGGCTGGAGGCGCGTTCCTCTTCACTTCCGGTTTTAGAGTAAAACAGAGGAAGGGCGACATTTTTCAGTGCGGAGGTTCTTGGTAAAAGGTTGAACTGCTGGAAAACAAAACCGACCTCCTGGCGTCGCATCAGGGCTAACTCTTCTTCAGGGAGTTTAGAAACCTCTTTGTCGGCAACGATTAAGGAGCCACTTGTCGGGGAATCTAGGAGGCCGATGATTTGTGCTAAGGTAGACTTGCCGCTCCCTGAAGGGCCCATGATGGCTACGAAATCACCCTGCTCAATCGTCAGAGAGATTCCGCAGAGGGCATGAACATCCGTTTGTCCCAGGCGATACGTTTTTGTAATGTTATGGATATGAATCATTTCTTGGGTTTCTTGCCGCCAAAGCGCGACGGCATAAAAGGATTGCTTCCTGCGCTTTTAGAATTTAAGTCCAAACTCTCCAAATAAACTCCTTCTCCTGGACTAATGCCTGAGAGGATTTCAGTGAATTTGCCGTTAGTCACACCAGTGGTAATCTCTTTTTCAATGGGCTTTTTTATGTCTCCCGTCAAAACTAATTTTTTTCCATCTTTAAATCGAATGGCTTCTGTCGGCAGGGTACTGACTTGAGTTTTGGTTTCGCCGACAAAGGAAACGCTTGCTGTCATGCCAGAACGCATAAAGTTTGGGGTGGAATCTGGTGCTATGGAAACTTGATAGGTTGTAACATTATTTACTTTTGAAGCTTCGTAAGCAATGGCCGTAACTACACCCCCGATGGGTTCTTTGGCATAGGCATCCAAGGTGATTCGAGCTACTTGATTTTTTGACACTTGAGCCAAATCGGTTTCATCGATGGTGGCTTTAATGACGAGTCTATCTGCGATTACCATGATGGCATCTTGCAAAGTAAAGGATTGGCCTGATTCTGCCTTACGCAGAATAATGGTACCTGCAATAGGAGAGAGGATAGGAGTCGCTTTATAGAGGTCTTTCCAACGCTTCACTTCTTCAGGTCCTAACGAAGCTGCCGAATCTAAAAGGGCTGCTCTTTCGGAAGAACTCATCCAGGCTAAGACGCTCCCTTTCTTCACCTTTGCACCTTCACTTACCATAACCTCTTCGATCCGACCAGCGACTGGAAGTTTGATTTCCAAGCGATTTTCTGGCTGCACAGTGCCAGTAGCCTCCACCTCCAAAGTGATGTCTTTAAGCTCCAATTGGACCTCTCGATAGGCTGGACCTGCTTGCTTTGATGGGATGAAATAGACCCAGACTAAGCCTGCTAAGACTAGAACAGCGAGTGGGACCCAAAATTTCTTTGACTTCATTTTGAACATTAAAACTCTCCTCGCCCCGTCAGTTGATGATAGGTTGCTTGTGCTTCTGCAATCGTTTTTCTAGCGCTTAGAAGTGCCTTTTGCTTGAGAATAAGATCTTGCTCGATTCTCTCCCATTCTTCGAAACTCAAAAGTCCGTTGGAATATTTCTTGCGAGCAATCTCCGTTCTTAGAATCATCGCTTTTTCGTAACTTTCTGCAACACTGAGAGCATCGTAGGCGGAATTCCAATCCCGCATCACCTTAACAAGGCTATTTTTTAAAGTATCTGCTTTGTCTTTACGTTGATGTGAAATCGCTCTTTCCTCTTCAAAAGCTCTTTTGCTGGCATGGACTGTGGAGAATCCAGAAAAGAGGGGCACCGTCACAGAAAGTTCCACTAAACCTTTTTCCGAGCGGTCGCTTTCTTCTGAGGACGTTAAAGTCCTGGATGCTTTAAGGTCTACGCGCGGAGAATAGCCAGACTTTACGAGCTTAGTCTCTAGGTGCGCGATCCGAGTGTCAAATTCAAGCTCTTTCAAGGAGGGATTTGTGAGTTCATCGGAGGGAACAGGTTCTAACTGGGGCTTTCTCAGTGGGAGTTTGCCGTCGAAGGAAGAAACATTTGCAATTCCTGTTGAGTCTTGAAGCCTAGAGGTCGCATCTGCTAAAAGATTTTTGGCACCGTTTAGATCGAGGACAGCTTGCTTCAGACTCGCTTCTGACAAGAGTACGGAACCTTTATTTTCACTTCCCACGTCAAATCTCAGTCGTACCAGGTTTAGGTTTCGCCTGAGTCTATCTTCGATGTCTTCATTGAGTTTTGTCAAATCTCGGGAATAGACATACTGAGCTGCATCAGAAAGCAGTTTCCCATAAAGCTCAGCTTTTGATTTTTGGGCTGAAAAGTCGAATTTTTCCTCTTTCATCTTCGAAATATCAAGGGAAATATGGTCTTTAAAACCGGAGTAGATGTTTTGAGTGATATTTAGGGAAATCCCCTGGGAATGGGCGCGAGTGTCCTCAAAAAAACGAGTTTGCTTTCGAAAGCTCAAACCCACTTCGGGTAAAAATGAGGACGTTTTTTCCAGACGCGAATACTTTACTGCTGCGCGTTCCGCTTCAAGGGATTGCAAAAGAGGTGAATTCACCTTTGTACTTTCCATGAGCTCACTCCAAGACATCCCTAAAGATGCTTGGGAGCCGAAGCCCATTAAAAAGCCCAAGAACCAAGGAATCCTTTTCATGGTGCGTCTCATTCCTTATTCTTATGTGGTTAAGGTCAACCGAAGCTCTACTGGCTTCATCTTAAGTCAAGGTACTAGGTAAGTCAAAGCGATTGGGATCTTTGAAGAAATCCATTTTGGCTTAATCAAATCTTAGACTTCACGGCTCCTAGTCCCGAATTTCTAGGATTTGCAACATAAAGTCCCTTTTGCGTTTTCTTGATCACCTAAAATAGGACTTTTTTGTCTTACACTTATTGGGAGACTTGAAGATTCTTTATGACTGTGATCCATTGGATTTATTGATCTGACGAATGCTGGCGAATTCTGACGGGGAACGGGAAGGGGGATTCTAGGTGCACTATTTCCTTGCTGTCTTGGGTGAAGCAAAGATAGAAGGTGAAGGTACCTGGCTGATATATATTAACAGGGAATGGTCCCATAGGGAGTGAAATCGCCACAGAATTTTTATCATTTATAGTAATGACACCTTCTGAAATCCCAACCTGTTCGTTATTGTATTTTAACTCAAATCTAAAATGACTTTCTTTTTTTGTCGGCAAATCAGTACCTGTAAGAAGCCTCAGTAAAATCCCAAATCTAAGCCCTACTGGCCATTTTATGTCATCAGGATGTTCTGCCTCGATATTGATAGAGTCTTGGTAAAGTCCCACCAAAGTAAACTTCGACCGAAGCTCAAATCTGATATCATCACAAACGATGTAGTCGAGAATCTTCAATTTTTGTTACTCACAATCTTGATGGAATAAGTGTCAGTTACTATCTTGTTTTCGCCCTGGCTATGCTTAGATTTAAAGACAGAGGTTCCCGATGTTGAAATGCTATGAAGAGTTGCTTCATGACGAGAATTCAGCGGTACAAAATCAATCTTAGGCGTTTTATCACAGACATAGGCAATTTGAGTCAGAGTGTCGACGGTAAAATTTCTGTTGCCGCTTAACCAGCCTGTTACCGCGGCCTTTGATACATTCAACCTACTAGCCAAGGCTGCTTTTGAGAGCCCTGATTCCTGAAGTAGGGCATAAAGCTTAGAAGTGATGAGTCCTCGCATTACTTCTTGCTGAACATCAAGAGTTGGTTTTTCAGTCAGGTTCTTTTTTAAAGTCTTAAACAAAGTCATATTACTCTCCTTCTTTAAGTCCCATTCTTTTCGGCTCATTACGATACCTTGCCAGCTGTGTTCGCATATTTTCTAAATGTACCTTGGGCCATTTTTGTGACTTCTTTTCAAAACCATAAAAAACGACAAGATGTTTTGGTTTTGGGTCCCAAATGCTGGCAAGCCGGATGCGTTGACTCACAAACTTGAATTCCCAAACCTTGTCCTCCAAAAGCTTAAAGTTATGCTCGTGGCTGTATGAAATCGGTGCTGAATCAATCTGACGAATCACAACTTCGAGACGCTTTTGGATAATTTCAAGGTGCTCCAGAAGGAACTGGTACACTTGAGTTTTATAAGACTCCGTTCCATAGATCCAGAGTGTAAAAGAGCCTTCATGCACCTTCTCGGCGATAGTTAACATAAATATTAACTTAATTTCAATAGAAATGTAATATCCTGATATGTATACAAAAAAATAGCTCCCTTCGATCGAACCTAAATTGCGGAGATTCTTTGGGGTAAAATCTCAAAAAACCAAGGAAAAAAATCAAGGCGAAGAAACTCATCTTGCTTAACAACTTTCCAATGGCTTGAGAAGGTCTCGAATAAACCGCTAGGCAACCTATGATTATCCGTTACTTTGCTGCGAGGAAGAACTGTAGTTGATTTCAAAGAAGTTCCCGCACAAGTCTGCCCTAACCATGGAGAATATTATCTTCAGACTGACGTTTCTAAAGAAACTTATGGAGCCTGCCGCATCTTCAGCAAAGGCAGGCACAGAAGTGGAAGTTATTCGCTATGCCGCTTAGTTTAGTGCTTTTTTTTAATTTTCACCGTTTCGATTGAAGAGCGGATGAGGAGGAACCTCCTCATGCTGCGTTTGTTGGGCTTTATTAATGATGGAGGCATTTTTGTCCATGAAAGCATAGTGCAGCAGCTAAGTCGAATATGCGGACACATTACCAATTTGAGGACACTGTGATTTGAAGGGTGAACTTTTTGGTTGCAGGCGTCTTTAAGAAATCCATTTTGAAAAGCTCAAAGAGCCAGCTGACGCCATCATCTTAGTTTCGGAAATTCAGGTTCTCAAAAAGTTTATTTCTTACGCAGGAAAGGCCTGGGCTCCCTTTGGGCATGCGACTACTAGGAAACATTATAAGATTGCGCGGTCCGCCCAAGATTGTCCTCAAGTTTGTGTGTACATTGTCCGACAAGTAGGTATAATACGACTTAGGGGGTGACACTATGGCCAGTCTACATAAGCAAAACGACCGTATAGATCTTCGGATTTCCCAAGAAGATAAGGAGCTTATCGAGGCAGCCGCTACCCTTAAAGGTCAAAAGATGAGTGCTTTTGTCATCGAGAGTATGCGTCAAGTATCCCAGCAAGTTATCGAAACAAATAGAAAAATATCTTTGCCGGACGAATCGTGGAATAAGTTTGTGGAAATGCTTATGGAGCCTGCGGAGCCAAATGCAAGCTTGCTGAGGGCGGCAAAGGCACTTAAGGCAAACTCGTGAAGCTAGTCTGGCAGTTTCTTCCAGCCGGGCTGGATCGCTCAAAATTTGACTGCGGTAGCGACCCATTGAACGAGTATTTTAGCAGGTATGCTGGCCAAAACCATCGCAACCGACTAGCCATATGCAGCGTCGCTCTGACCGAAGATCAGTTAAACGTGGTTGCCTACTATACCGCTACATGAAACTTACGCAAACTTGTGCATAACAAGTTGACTGTTCATTTCCCAATTCTTCGATGCTGGTTGAACTATTGGCAAGTCTCCAAAAATTCAGAGCCGTCATCTCCCTGGGCGTGTATTCGGGACTAGCT
>CAIMVM010000251.1 GCA_903844895.1 uncultured Pseudomonadota bacterium | reverse complement strand
AAGCTCCGGACGTCGACGCATGTAGGTAACTTGTTTTGAAGGTTTGGCAGATTCCATAGGCAAGCAAAGTGCCAAATGGAAGCATCAGGGTAGAAGTGGCAAAATACCGCTGGCTAAACGGTGACATGACGCTGACACTTTACAGCCCTGGTGACATCATCTCCCATGACGTCTCTTAGAGGATGTCTAAAAAACTGCGGCACAAGGGTTTGAAAGTTATAATGTGCTGAAATGAATAAAAAAAGTAGAATCCAGCTACAAACCGACTAAAGTTAAGGAGCTGGATTCTTATGGAGAGAATAACATATCCCACAGATGTTTCCGATAGAGAATGGGAGATTTTGAAAATATTGATGCCATCAATACCTGAAGTTGGCCGGCCGCGAGAAGCTCCTTGGAGAGAAATCGTGAATGGAATTTTCTATATCACCCGCGCGGGTTGCGCTTGGAGGCTCTTGCCTCATGACTTTCCAAAATGGTGTACTGTATATTACTACTTTCGCCTTTGGCGCAAGATGGGCGTTTGATCAATCAATCGATTTCGTAACTCGCTTTTTGGCACTTAAACGACTCAGTGAAACTGGGGTGATCCCAAGATGAGAAGCAATCATATGGCGAGGGACTCGATTGAGTAGATCCCGCCGTTCTCCTTTAAAAGCTTCAAATCGTTCGGCGGCATTGTAACGCAAAAAATCAAATTCACGTCTTTCCCGTTTTATAAAGCAATGCTCTGCAACCAGGCGCCCCAACTTTTCCCAACTGGAGTGCCGGTCATAAAAGGCCGTAAAAGTGTCAAAAGGCATCGTAATAATTACAGAGTCCTCGAGAGCCTCGATCGAGACCTCACAGAGTGGGCTTTTCATTAACAGAGAGGAATAAGGCAATCATGGACTCATCACGAACACAACAACGAGGCGTGCATGGAGTTGAACGGTTTTGGGACCCTCGGAGCGCCGTTAAGTTCCTACAAATCACTGATTTCACGTTACATGTTAACCGTTGACATTTGTAGTATTCGCGCTCATACTTGTTTCAGGGGGTGGCCAGATGCCTGTCGCAGCAAAACGGTCTGATGTTATCGCTCGCGTGGCTGAAGCGCTGAGCAAAGACACTGTACGGTTTTCTGATCACGCCATGCGACGAATGGATGAGCGGCTCTTTGAATTCGGGCTCGACGAAATTGACGTCTTCCGCGTGCTCAAAAAGGGTCGGCGCGAAGAGGAAAAGGACGAGTGGAATGAGCGTCATCAGGAATGGAATTACGCATTTCGAGGCAAGACTGTTGACGCTGCCGAGCTGCGTGTATCAGTTGCTCTAAAGGCAAATGGAATCTTGGTCATCACAGTAATTAATCTTGAGTTGAGGTGATGAGATGAAAACAAATGTGCGCTACATGGGCTTCGGCTTTCCGGTTTTTCTTCTTGGAGTTGACACTGTGGAAGTGGGCGATGGCAGCTCTTATCTTGATATTCCGCATCAGAAATTGGCAAAGAGTCTCTTCTTGGCAGTTTTGTTAAAGCAGACACTTCTGACGGGAGCAGAACTCAAATTCTTGCGAAAGTATTTAGATTTAACGCAAGAAGAGTTCGCAAAACTCATTGGCGCAAAAGGGCATTCCAATATCGCGGGCTGGGAAAACAAAGGCCAGAAACCCACGGGAATGGTAGAACAAGCCGAGATGATCGCGCGGCTCAAACTCGCTGTGGAGTTCTCGGATGGAGCCATTAAATTCGAGGAGTTTTACGCTAGTATCGTAAAATCTGGCCTTACAAAAGACAGCAAGATTATTGAACTGAATATGCAGAATGTGGCTTAAAGACCTTGCACTGAGCTTGAACGGGCAAGAACGATGAGTTGCCATTGTGAACAGCCGGATGACACTAGCTCAGCACGGTCGCTCGGTATAGAATAAAACTCAGAACACAACAAAGACGCCGAGACTGAACCCATTCAGTTTTCAAGCAACAGGGAAACGAGAAGAGCGATGCATGCGAATTCGGATCAAGCGATAGCAAAATATTGGGCCGACTTTTTCGGCGTTGAGATTCGGAACCTCTTCGACGGCAAGACTCATATCGTTCCGCACCGAGGGCTTACTGGATACCATGGCTCATGGGTGTTTCGATGCAATGGTACAACAATCATTTCCGTACCTGAAAGCGACGTCACAAGCGCAACTTCTCGCGCCGCCAATTTATCGATTGCGTCGATGACGCCAGACGCGATCCAGCAAAATCTCTTTCGCGACCGCATCTCCAAGCTCATCGGGCCCGCATACCAAGGCTTCATTACCCAAGAGTCTCTCCGCACCGTCACTGAGCCAGAGGCACACCTTGCAACTGCCGCCGACTCCGCTGCGCTGAAAAAACTGGCTTCAGATTGCTTAAAGGAGGATTGGGAGCACTCTTCAATCGATTTCGATGATGAACGCATATTTGTTGCGAAAGTTGGTCAAGCCATCGTCGCAGCGGCAAGCGTGAAGCGACAAGATGGCATCTACCCTAGTCTCGGGTTTGTGACCCACTCGGAGCATCGAGGGAAGGGGTTGGGTGCTGCCGTGGCGAGTGCGGCTGTTGCCGATGCTCTAGCAAACAACAAGCTTGTGCTCTGGCAAACGCTGAGCACAAACGTTAGCTCTATCAAGGTCGCTGAACGCCTAGGGGCCAAAAAGTTCGCCGAAAGCTATGCCGCCCGACTTTCCCTGGAAGGGTAATTGAGTGTTCACGTTTTCAGTTCAACATTAGTATTCCCATGGAACTTAAACTAGGTAGATAAAATGAACAGCATGTTAATCACAAAAGCCATAAAATTTATCGAATCACTCCTTTCTGAAGCAACTCATCTAGGCATACCAATCAAACCGCACTGGATGATTGATCATCTTTGCTATCGGGTGCAAACACTACAGGAGTACGATCAAACAAAGATCGAGCTCGAGCGTTTTGGAAATTTGTTAGCGGAAAACGAGGTCAACGGCCGTCCTATTGCCACTTACAAGCTGCACGAACCAATCAAAGTTGCGGGATATTGGATACCATTAATTGAAATCCCAGCTCCCAAATCTGGAAAGATTACGCCATCCGGTTTCGAACATCTTGAGGTCGTATGCGACATTAGCTTTGAAGACCTTGAGGCCCATTTAAAGCACCTAAAACCAGACATCTCGGGTTTGTCAAAACCAATCAATAAAGAATTCGAGCTTGATCTCGGGCGCCATGCAATAAAATTTCACCACATGTCTTTGGAATCGGTGATTCGCCTTGAGACTCATAAGAAAGCATTTTCGGCATTGAATTTATCGGAGGCTATAGTGCTTTTAGAAAAATATAGTCCGCTGATAGCAGGAACAATTCCACTGGATATTGCAACACAAAAATCAGATCTCGACATTTTGTTATGCTCCTCCAATCTCTCCACAGCAGCAGACGACATACGCAGATCGTTTGGCCATCATGATCAATTTCGAATAGCACAAAAGCTGGTAAACGGCGTTCCTTCGCTCGTCGCGAGCTTCGTTGTTTCCGACTTTCCATTTGAATTGTTTTGCCAAAACCAGCCAACACTAAAACAAACGGCATATCGTCACTTTTTGCTTGAGGAACGTTTGCTGAGCCTTGGAGGAACGCCGCTGCGTGAGAAAATCATTCTTCACAGGATGAACGGCGAGAAAACCGAGCCGGCGTTTGCAAAGACTCTGCGCCTAGATGGAGATCCTTTTCAGGCACTGCTTGAGCTACAATCCGCATCCAATGACGAGCTACAGCATCTAATCGAAACCGCCCTCTGCTCATCGCCCACCAGACTCCAATAAATTCTGACAAAGAGCACTGATAATGGTGACTTTGATACGTGGCAACCGGATATCCAGTCGGTAAAATCTAACAGGCCCGGAGACGCAGCACGGGAGCGTTTACGAAGTTAACCGAAAGTCACTGGGGTCGCCAAAACGATTCCGATGGGTGTGTAGCAAATGTGTAGCAAATTTGGGTTCAAAATGGCCTCAAATTCAGCCTCCAGAAAAACCTACCGTGTAGCAATTCAGATCCGGAAAACAAAAAAGCCCGCATTGCTGCGAGCTTTTAAAAAATGGCGGGATGGACGGGATGCTCAAAACCGCCTCGTAACCCGCCGTAAAAACTCACAAAGCCCAACTCTCACAATAACATCCACTCATCCGCTTGTCCACCGAGATCCACGGACGTTCTTGGGCGCGCGCCCTCGTTGGTCGCAACTGGTCGCAAATCGCGCGCCCATTCCCTCTAGGGCGTCACAAACTCGTCTTGTAGTAAATATCATCATTTTGATGTAATATACTACAAAGAGGGGTTGAGTTAGGCGATCGCCAGTAGCATGGGCCCTTTACGGGAGGAAACTTTGGGAACAGCTTTTAACAACCGCGACCGGCTCTTTGAAATCGCCGTGCGTCAGGAAGGATACTTCACGGCATCGCAGGCAAAAGATTCCGGCTACGAAACCAACAACCATTCAAGGCAGGTCGCATCGGGGCAATGGGTGCGCCTCTCGCGGGGGGTGTTCCGCTTGGCCGCGTTTCCACCCTCGTCCCACGAAGATCTCGTTCTTGTCTCCTTCTGGTCTCGATCCAAAGGCAGCTCAGAGCCTCGCTGCATTTTTTCACACGAAACCGCATTGGCACTCAGAAACCTCGGCGATTTTAATCCAGCCAATATCAACATTGTCATGCCCGACAACATCGCCATTCGAGCGATGTCACAGCCGCCAGGCGATGTTCGCATCATCCAAGAAACAGTACCGGAGGAGCACTGGGAAGTTCAGGGGTCTATCAATGTTGCCTGCGCACTTTGGGCCGTGCTCCAAATTCTTGCCCGAGGCGATGGTGACCCCGAGTTATTAAGAGCCGCCCTGCTCGAAGGCATTGAAAAAGGAGTTGTCACTCTTGACTCCATTGAGGCAATAATTCAAGGAGCAGCAATTCCAAAGAAATTAGCAAGAGAACATGCCTCCAAATTTCTGCGAGAAGCACTGAAAAAAGGAAAAACATGACGGAGTCCAAACGAGAGCGAATCGAAAAGGCCATTTCTTTTAGAAAGGTTCTTCAAGCAGCTCTGATAAAATTTTCAAAAACAACGGGCATCGCTCTCCAGCGTTTGCGTCGAGACGCCGCCTTCGAGGTTTTCACACGTCGCGTTGCCGCAAGTGGCTTTTTTGTTCTCAAAGGAGCACACGCGCTCGAACTTCGCAGTCTTGAACTCGATGAACTTGGTCGCATTGCTCGTTCCACCAAGGATCTCGATTTTTTGGCTCGCGTCAAAATTCCAGATGAGATCATCTTTTCCGCCAACACAAAAGATGGAATTGGAAAATTCCTGATACGAACGCTGCGTGAACTCTCTCAACCACCCATTGACAGCAACGACCGCTTTGAATTTGTATTGAACGGGATTGTGAAAGAGATTGAGGCCCAGGGGCCATCGGCATACGGATTTCGCGTAGAAGTCGAATGTCGTCTTGGGCAAGAAAACTGGGAAAAATTTCTTATCGATATTGTTTTTGGCGATGCACTTGTTACCGAAATTGATGAGATTAAAACCGGAAGACTAATTGCCATGGCAGGAATAGCACCCGGCAATATCCAAGTTATTTCAACGGCGCAGCACTTTGCAGAAAAGCTGCACGCGTACACATTCCCTCGCCAAGAAGGAGAGAACACCAGAGCCAAAGACCTGATAGACATGACAACGCTTGTGCGCCGCCACTCGTTGTCGCCTGCTGCATGCGTCCGCGCCATTCACATCGTTTTTGCGCACCGCGCAACTCATCCAATTCCTACAAAGCTTTTTCCACCTCCAGAGTCTTGGAAAGCTCGCTGGCCAGCGCTCGCAGCCGACGCTTCGCTTCAAGAATCGCTCGAAGAAGCATTTCAAACTGTGGCATTGTTTGTGAAAAAATGCCTAAGCTTGGACACACAACACAAGGAGATGAAATGAATAACCATGTGTATCCCAAGCTTTCCAAGTTCATTTCCGAGCACTACTCCGAAAACGAAGCCGCCAAAATTCGCGACGATGCTCAAGAGGATTTTGAACAAGTACAAGGAGCTTCTTCTCGATGAGTTGGTAGGAAAATCAACCCTCTTTTTGGTCTATTCCGCCTCACTCCGGCCCTGTTTTAATTTGCAGCATCCGCATTTAGTTGCGCCATTTTGCTGCGTTTTGAGGCGGAAGAATGCCGCAGTTGCTTGTTTTTCAAATTT
>CAIMVM010000250.1 GCA_903844895.1 uncultured Pseudomonadota bacterium | reverse complement strand
TTAGCTGGCAATGTCGCTACTGTTTCCATCAATCTCCGCCCTGGCATATCTTGACTATAGCCGCATGAATCCATCCAGTTGTGATTTTGGTGTCACATAAAACTTTTCTAGACAGGCGAGGATCAAGCCAGTTTCGTATGGCCTCGATGGTGTTAACGTTAATTCTATCAGAGCCAAGGGATTTTAGACCCTGAACTATGATCGAACTTTCTCTGTGGGCGAAGCCTGTTTCTTTTAAGGTCGTATGCTTGAAAACGATACTATTTTTTCCAATCTTAAACACGCGGTTTGAAGTTACCTGATTTAACGGACGACAAAAGGACGCTCTTTCTAGATACCTTTTCGCTCGTCGATTCTGGGGCATCTCACATCCTTCTATGGATCGAATGGAAAATTCACCTGCAATAAATCCGGTAGAGTTAGAAGTTAGAAATTAGAAACCGACTCTTTGTGCTCTTTACAAGAGCTCAATTTGCTGATTCTTAACCAACTAATTTTACCATTGCACCTGAAATATTCAGGGTTGATTTTTGGCTAGGTGCAAGCATTACAAACTCAAAACTATCATCGGATTTTCACAAATATTTTGTGCTGACTTACTTTCTACTTCTATAGGTCACTTCCCAATGGCCGCTTTTGGTAGACCCAATGCGTTCAATTAAGCCGCTTTTCTTTAAGAAATCTATAGCTCTTTTAATAGTTCTGTCCGCAAGGTTAAGAATAATAGCTATTTCAGATATAGTAATAGAGGGTTCTTTTTTAAATAACTCCAAAATCGCTAGTTGTGTCTTATTCAGTTCCTCTGAGTCATTTGTGGTGACATTTCTTGGACCATTTCTTGGGACATTTCTTGGGACACCGCCCTCTGGCGAAACTCCTTTTGGCCTATAGAGAATTATCTTAAAAACTCGCCTATATCTTCAAAAACTGGCGGTTTTAGGTTTTCTGCTTCCATGGCTTCTCTTATACGAATAATACCTGTTCCCGCTTTTTCTATAACATCTAAACGAGCAAACATATCAGCAATGACCTCATTCCTACGAGAGGACATATCACCGATATTTTTCGGAGTGACCCCTTTGGGAAGGCGACCAGGACTTATAACTTCAACTCTATCAGGAAAGACTCTAACTTGTATGCTTGTACCACCGAATCTGTAGTCCCTGTGAATTATTGCATTGGCGATAGCCTCTCTCCATGCTTCTAGTGGTACTTCGTAAACATTTCTTCTTTTCATGCCTTCAATGATTCCTTGAAGGCTCATGTGCCGTTTCAAAAAGAACTCTGTCTCGTTAAATTGAGTCAAGAGGTCGCCGCGGACTTCTTTTCTATCAAGCTGTTTTACACTGACTTCAACTTTTGGATCACAATTACGGCCAAGGCTAAAGATCTCCGCCTTCAATTGGCCGGTGAGCTTCTCACCCTTGATTTTACCGTCATCAGAAACACCAAGGAGGATTCTTCCTCCTCTAGAATTTGCAAAAGCCACAATATCTTGAACGATCTTAGTAGTATATTTCTACTTAAACTCAACAGTATGACCTTCACCTTCTTTAATTAGAAGAAGAAAATCAGATCTCTTCATAATCGTCTTCCTCGTTTATTCAGTGAGACCGAAATAGGTCCTATTTGTGTCCGACCATATTGCGATAATAACATCCTTGAATTCATCTGTCTTTATTTCACTGGAAAGCTAGTCGTAACTTGGAAATGACTCAAGTTATTTTGTTTTGAAAAAATAGAGTTAGATATTTAAAGTTGAGACCGGATCAAATCTTAGTGGTATGCACCAAACTCTTCTCGCACTCTCTTTGCTCTGCATTGATTTACCATTGGGAAATTCCCCCATCCAAAAATAATAACCCCCATCAAATGTCCTTTCCTCTCGCCCATGAAATGACACCCTCTAGAAACACTCACCCATCTGACCAAAACCTGAAAACCTTCATCAATTGCAAACTCCATAGCCCCAAACAGTTTTGCTCGTTTTTTGAAGTTTGATTTCAGAATCGACAGTGCCAATTATAGGGACCATAGTTAAACCTCGTCCTGCTGTGTCATGGCAAGGGCCTGTCAGAGCTGGCTTTAACTCTAGAAAAAGAGGAGGACTTATGCCTTTTGGTTCAGAAATTTTAGGCGGTATATTGGTCGGCATTGGCATGGCGTTACCGCTCTTATATGAAAGTCAGATTTCAGGAGCCAGTGGCTATGCGGCAGCAAGCTTAAGACCAAGTAATCCAAGCGGAAGAGCCGGGCTTTATTTTGTGGCAGGT
>CAIMVM010000249.1 GCA_903844895.1 uncultured Pseudomonadota bacterium | reverse complement strand
GATGAGCTTGTTGGACTTATCCCATCTCCTCAAAGTGCAACAAGATACTCCTAAATAGATGGAAGCCTCGCTTATGGAGAGGTACATAAAAACTCCTTTTACATACCCATCGGCACTCTAGTAATTATAGGTAGTTATAAGACAAATGCTCAAGTTTGCATAAGATTTGGGTCAACTGCTTCAGCCCAGATTTCTACGCCCTCCTGGCAGCATCCGCCGCCGCACAAGTTAACGCGCCGCTCTCAATTGTCATCAAGGATTACTGACTAACCGAGGTACTGGCCGTCTTGTCTCGGGCCACGGAATTCCGCGTGATTTTCAAAGGCGGGACTTCACTTTCGAAAGGATGGCAGCTTATCGACCGTTTTTCAGAAGATATTGACTTACTGGTAGCACCTCCCCACGATGGCACGCGCATTGGTCAAGCAGCATCTGAAACACTCCTAAAAAAGGTACTAAAGACGTTTGAGCTTGGAGGCATTTTCTCTCCCTCAACTGATCCAGAACAGAAACCAAGCGGTGGCAAAAAACCTCCGCGCCGCGCCTCATACTTCCGCTACCCGGGAAGCGACCAGGCAGCGGTGGATGGACTTTTGCCGCATTTGAAAGTCGAGCTAGCGATTCACAACGGAAACACTCCCCATAGACCGCGCCCTATTCAGTCTATACTTGGCAAGATCATCAGCGAACGGGGAAGCGATGCCGCAGAACCCTATCAGAATGTGGACTCGTTCCAGGTCATCTGCTTAGATCCTCTGCGTACGTTTACTGAAAAAGTCAGCTTGTTGGCGCAGGCTTACGAGCGCGGCGAGTTATTGGCTTACTGTCGCCATTACTATGACCTCTATTTCTTGCTTGCAGAGGATTCCATTACGAGTCGTCTTGGAAGCAAGGAACATGCTGATATCAAGAAATCCATTCGTGAAGTCGATGAACTCTATGGCGTTCAAAAACCACAAGATTTTTATGCTTCCCTTGGCTCATCACCTGCTTTCGCTTTCGACGCCTCATTTCGCGACGCAGTTTCACGGCGCTACGATTCTGAGCGGATTTATTACGGTAGAAAGCCCCCATTTTTGGATATTATGAAGCGAGTAACAGGAATGCGCGAGCGGTTTTGAACCGAAATGAACTGCAACAAAGGTTGAAACAGCAATCCAAAAACTTGGCCTAACTTAATCAAAAGTTTTTTCTTTCGTTCTCATTCGCAGGACCTGGCTCATGGGGAAATTGATTAGGGCGACGGCCTGGCAATTTTTTGGATCCATCCCATCGCGTTAGAGTCAAGCTATAAAATGAAGGAGAGACATAAAGTAAGCTCTAACGTTCTTAGAAGAAAATAAAGAATTTATGATGAGACCGAGGAATGACTGCCCGCAACCGTTATTTAAAGTGCATCTCATGGGACACCGAATATTCTTTGAAAGAGAACAAAACGATCTGAATTCACACAGAGCTTCAACGCCTTGGAATCCGAGAGAAAACTGACTTTAAAAGTACCTTCAAGTCTTAAGAACAAAGAAAGCATCCTATAATCTTAATCCACTTTTACAAAATCACTTTCATGAATCCATCCTTTTTTTCCCGAAGAAATCTCTGCATAGACCCAGCCATTGGCCTCTCTTTCAAGTCGCAAAACGCTGTGTTTCGGCAGCGACTCCAAAGATTGCAAGGAAGCGGAGGGGGTCACGTTTAAGTGGGAATCTTTTTTTGTCACGAGCCAAGTTCTGCTATGATTCGTCTTAGAAACGGCTGAACCTAAAACATAGAGACTCGCCACGAGGGCTAGATAGAAAAACTGAAGTGGCTTTTGATAATAGATCAGAATTCCAAAAATCAAACTGGAAGTAAGCATGAATAAAGCCGCCAAAAGCCAGACCTCGTATTCATTCATGAAATCGTTGACAAAGAAAACTCGGGAAAGCCAACCTTTCGTCTCAAACTTTTTCCAAGTTTGATTTTGGGAGGATTGCTTTAAAAAAAAGGCGAGCTCCGAACTTCGCGGCAGCAGCTCGCTGGCTCTTAAAAAATGAGCGTAAGCCTCAGTGGTCTCCCCTAGCTTGTTTTCTGCAAAGCCAAGATTTAAATACCCTGTGCCAGACTCCTCGAAGGCCAATTCCGAGCGAATTTTATCTCGTGCTTCCAAATACTTGCCTTGCTCCAAAAGGCTGACGCTTTCCGGGATGCCGGCATTTGCAGACCCTTGCAAAAGAGCTAAAAAAAAGCACAGGACTATAGAAAACATGGCTTCCTCCTTTTAATTTCTAAGGCGGACTTTTGCATTTCTTGGTGTGTCGCTACGACTTGATCATTGTACTTTTGGCTGTCAAAGATTCTAAATAAATCTTCCACTTCTTCTAAGGCATTCTGCGCCCAACCATCTTTTTCTAATACCCACCTGACATCTCTTACCGTAACCGACGGCACCTCGGCTTGAATACGCACTGCACAATACTCGCGAAATGCTTCCACTCGAGCAGAAAGGGAAGACTTACGATTCAAGGCAGTCCCCAATGCCTTCCATGACTTCATCACTAGCCCATAGTTAGGAATTTGCAAAGACAACCACCTTCGTCTGCCTGCCACGACTCCGGAGATAAGAAAGATCAATGCACTTAGGCCAAGAAGGGCGATGACATATTCTTTTCTCGTTCCCGCCCAGGGAAATCCGGAAGCCTCTTTGCTATAGAATGACGCCTCAAGGTTGCGAGAAACGTCTTTAGAAGGCTCAGGGCGCGAAGGAGCGGCACCAGAAATCACTACCTCCTCTTTGGTACCGGTGACCTCCAAGGCAGGAATCGGGATAGATTTTTCCATCACTTTCCCTGACTTGGGATCTAAAAACTTAAACTGCCAAGGCGAAAACTCCAGCTTTCCTGGCTCTGAAGGAACCAAACTGAGTTTTATAGACTTAGAGCCTGTAAGACCAGCCGAGGTGGCTTCTTCAGAGGTCTCAGGTTGGTCTTTGTAAACTTTAAAGGCGCCTTGAAGATCTGGGAGATTTAGCGGCATTCCTGAAAACCAGGCTTTACCAGAAACCTTAAACTCCATCGTAACGGAATCGCCCACCTTCACTGAGGAACTGCTTAAAGAGACCGTCGGTGTCAGCTCACCGACAGGAAGGTCAGACTCGGGAAGATCCGCTATGGATAGATTTTTTTCATCTAAATTCAGCTGTCGTTTCGACAAACTGGCGCCGTTAAAAATATCAAAAGGATTCGCGCGTTGTCTTTTTCTTGGGTCCAAAAACTGAATGATCACGGTAAAGTCTGGAAGACGAAGGGACCCACTTTTCAAGGGAACTAAAGCGCGCTTTAAAGTAATCACACTGTAGTTCACCCCAGCTCGGGTTTCTATTTTTTTTTCTTCGTCTTTTTGTTCATATATCTGCCAATCTGGTGATGTGACAGGCAGCTTGGAGGCCTCTTGCCATTCTAAACGTCTATAAATATGAATCGTTTCTACGAGGGGCATATGCTTGTAGTAAGGCCCAGGACTTAAAGATCGTTCGAGATGATAGAGCTCCCCATCGGGAGCCTGAGGATCTGCCGCACTTGCCCCGCCAGATCTCACTCCATTTTTGGGTCCGCCACCTACCGATATGGCGATAGGAAGGGTTTTTTCTAGCTTGCCATCGACTTTGGCCGTGACCGCAGGGATGGTCAAACTCCCATTTTTACGCGGCAACAAAGAATACGTATACGTCTTGCGTTTGGACATACTGCCGTTGATAATTTGAACTTGAGTCGACTCAGACCGCCCCCCCACTTCAAAGTCTGAAGAAACTCCCAGATCAGGATCCCCATCGATACTGCCCTCAACCTCAACGGAAAGCATAACCTCTTCCCCACTTTCAACCTGAGTACGCTCCACATTTGCAGTCAAAGTTCCCGCGAGAAGACGCAGGTGGGGAACCAACGCTAAAAATAAAAAAATAAACGTCTTCATTACCAATCCTTATCTTTTTTCTGGCCATCAAATTTTGGTTTTTGACCCCAAACTTTCATATTCTCATCTACCTGTCTTAAAAGTGCATTGGCCTCATCAACGCCTTTTAGCGGCTGACCCTTCTTTAAAGCTTCGGCTTGAGCGCTAGCCTGCCCTTTATCTTTTTTATGGGGGTTTTGGGCGTCCTCTTCCGCAGCTCCCGCTTTCATTTGCTCGTCTTTGGGGTCTCCTAGTTTCTTCGCATCATCGCGATTTTCGCTCCCTGACTTTCCAGCTTCATCTTTTTTGCCTTTAGACTCAGACGTTGGCTGCTGCCCCTCACTGGAACCCTGTTGGCCCTTAGAATCGGAGTTTTGAGATTTTGGGTCAGACTTACTCTGAGACTTTTGGTCCCCTGACTGATTTTTGGAATCTGTGTTGGAATCTGCAGAAGATCCTTTGTCTTGTTGTGAGGAGGAGTCGTCGGGATTCTTATTTTCTGGGTCTTGTGTTTGAGGGTTGTCGTTCTGATCTTGTTTGTCTTGTTTGTCTTGTTTGTCCTTTTTTTCTTGCTTGTCCTTTTTTTCTTGGAGCTGCTTCATCACCCATTCGAGATTTTCTTTTGCTTTCACAAAATCGCCATCGACTTTGAGGGATTCTTGGTAGGGAGAAACGGATTCTTCAAGTTTGTTTTGGGCGACTAAAGTGTTTGCCAAATTAAATAAAGCGTCACGCTTCAGGTTCTCATTTTTAGACTGACTCGCTTTCTTAAAACCTGAAATTGCAGCCTCGTATTCCATCGCTTCGTAGTGGGCCACAGCCGCATTATAGAGATCCAGTAAATTATCATCTTTAGCAGAAGCTTCTTTTTCAAAATACAAAGCTGCATCTTCAAACTTTTTTTGTTTAAACAAACCAAAGCCGTCTCCAAACGCCACTTGCTTGATCGTTGAAAAACTTAAGAGGAACACCATCGCTATCGGCAAAGGTTGGTAGGGAGTTATCAACCAGCCCAAGATCATAAAAAGAAGACCGACTGCGAGAGTATGTTGAAAATACTCGTTCCACACTTTTTCTTTAGAAATTTCTTCTGCCTCTGTGTGGGCCGTAACTTTTTCTAAAATCGCCTTAACATCAGCGCCACCGGCAGTGCTGCGCACATAGAGGCCTCCTACAGCTTTAGTGAGATCGATGAGTTCCGTTTCCGCGAGTTTGGAAATGACCAAATTGCCGCGCCCATCCTTAACTAAGCCACCACCTTTTTCAGGAATAGGAGCCCCTTCGGGGGTACCAATTCCTAAAACACTCAACTCGAGATTTTTAGCGGTAACGAGAGAACGTACCGACAAGATCTCCCCGCTAAAATCTTCGCCGTCCGTAAGAACTAAGAGACTTTTACCGGTGCTTTGGGCGGAAGCGCCTTTTTCCAGGCTTTCACTTGCAATTTTGACCGCCTCCGACAAATTCGTACCTTGAAAAGAGATCAGTTCGTCATCGAGGGAGCTTACGAAAAGATTGAGCATATTTTTATCATCGGTCAGGGGGCAATGGACAAAAGCTTTGCCGGCAAAAGCAACAATCCCCACCCTCTCCCCTCGCAGGCCAGAGATCACATCTAAAATCTTACGTTTGGCCCTTTCCAACCGGGTCGGGCTGACATCCTTGGCATTCATTGAGCGAGACACATCAAAAAGAACCATGATGTCCCGCCCTCCATGGGCAACATCCTTATACTCAAACCCCAGGCGAGGTCCTGCCAAGGAAAAGAGCATAGCTGCCAGACCGATGGTCCAGAAAACGGCTCTTATGACAAACTTGAGACGCGACCATTTAAAGGCCAGATACTTCGTAACTCCTGGTCCAAGACGAGCGATTTTACTTGCTTCGATCCGCCTTGAAAAATAGAGAATCAAAAGAAACAAAGGCAGCCCATAAAGAAGGCCTAGTAGTTTTTCATTTGCGAAGCTAGGCTCCATCATACAAATTTCCTAAAACGGGTGAATGCTAGCAAAACCTGCATCATCAACAACAGCACGGCGGGAAAAAGAAAGAGGCTGTATTTTTCGTCGACATTTTTATAGACTTTTTCTTCAACCTTACTTTTCTCTAAAGTATTAATTTCCTCGTAAATCTCTAAAAGGCCTTTGGTGTTTTTAGCCCTATAGAACTTACCACCTGTTTCCGACGCAATGGTCTGCAGCAACTTACTATCTACTGGATCCACGCCCCCCCCGACTTTAAATCCAAAAATATCCACCTGCGAAGCAGGGTCTCCCGCTACACCAATGGTGTAGATTTTGACTTTAAGTTGCTTCGCTGCCTCGATCACACTCAGGGGATCTAAGCGACCTGCATTGTTAATTCCATCGGTAAGCAGAATGACGACTTTGGTTTTACCAGGGCGATCTTTCATGCGACTAACAGCTACCCCTAGACCATCTCCAATGGCTGTCTCTTGGCCAGCCATTCCAGGCTGGATCACATCGACAAATTGATTTAAAACTTCGTGATCTAAGGTCAAAGGCGCTTGTGCAAATGCCACCGCACCAAAGACCACAAGGCCGATGCGATCATCTTTTCTCTTGGTAATAAAATCACTTATCACGGCCTTTACCACCGAAAGGCGAGAAAATCTTTGCCCCTCCCAAGTGAAATCTGCTTCCTTCATGGAGCCAGAGGTATCGATAGCGAGCATCATATCGATTCCTTCATTTTGGCGAACCGACTCACTATTGACCTTTTGCGGCCTGGCCAAGGCTAGCACCCCAAGCCCCAAGGAACCTAAAAATAAAAGAAGTCGCCAGGAAGGCGAACGTCTCTGGGAAGGCTCGACGCTTGGCAGGTAAATCGAGTAACGCGCCTCACGCTTTTTACCGTAGATATAAATCAAAGGAAGTAGAGCGAGTGCCAGCAGCCAAAGGGGACTTGAAAAAATCATTTCCTTGCCTCCCTTAGCCACTCTTTCGCTTGTTCACGAAATCCCTGTTTTTCTGAAGTTGTAAGGGGGATCTCTGCGTAAAGTTCTTGCTCTAATTTTTGAAAAAGCATTTCTAAATCATGGGCCTTAAACGGCAGTGCTACCTTGGCATCTGGGGCTTTGGGCATGGCAAGAGGCGACTCTTCTACAGCAAAGGCTGTCATTGAAGGGGCAATATCCTTGGCCCCTTTACTCGTAAGATCTAGCCCAAACCTTAAAAGGAGACCCTCTTTTAATACAGAGGAAAATGTTTCTGAAAATCTCTCGTCCATGGAAAGAGTGTCTAGTTCTTGCCTAATATGCTGCAAACGATCGATTTTTTTCTTACGCGTGCGACGAAACCCTATATAAGCAACCACTATTGCTGCAAGTACTAATGCCGCGATAAGTCCCAGAGGCAGAGTCGATGATTTTTCTTCAAGGCCCGACTTAAGACCTAGGATACCGTGAGGAAGCGCATCTAATCCGTTCATGAGCGCCTCCGCTTTTTCATAAACAAATGAAGGACTCTATCAGTTTGATCTGAAGTTTTCAAAACTAAGGGCTTAGCACCCGTGCGCTCGATCTTTGCCCGCCAAGACGCATCTTGCTCGTCAGGGCCGATTCGTGCTTTAAAAATTCCTGCGACATTAGATTCCAGGTCCACACCCTGAAGGCCAATGTCACGGAGATCGAAATCAATCCCTTCATCGACAATCTTTGCAGCCACAACATCATGAAGGCCGGAGAGCTTCGTCAGTGCTTTTTCATAGTCCGTATCTAAATAATCTGAAATCAATAGCACAAAACTACGGCGTTTAAGCACTGAGAGCGCCTGGTCGATTCCAAAAGAAATAGAAGTCTTCTGACCTTTCGATGCTTGGGATAGGATGTGATCAACCATCGATCTGACGTGACTCTTTCCTTTACGAGGCACTTCCACAAAATGCACTTGATCAGAAAAAAGAACCACCCCGACGCGATCGCCGCGTTTTTCGGCAATTAGGGCTAAAAGTGCGGCAAGCTCCGAAGCCACTTCAATCTTTGACCTTAGACCAGAACCAAAAAAAAGCGACTTAGAAACATCAAGGAGCACTAGAAAACTAACTTCACGTTCTTCTCGAAACACTTTTACATAAGGATGATCGGCTCTAGCTGTCACCTTCCAGTCAATACGCCTAAGGTCATCGCCAGAACTATAGTGGCGCGACTCTTCATATTCCATCCCTTGGCCATGGAATAGCGTTAAATAGTCTCCTGGAGAAAAAGAACTCGAAAGCTTTTTTGCCCAAATAGCTATTCTTTTAGCTTTTTCTCGTAAAGTCGGTTGCGTCATGGAATAGAGACACTTTTTAGAAGTTCATCAATGACTTTTTCGACCGTCCACCCTGTAGACTCCCCGTCATAGCTTAATCTGACCCGATGACGCAAAACATCATGGGCCACGTCTTTTACATCCTGAGGGGTGGCATAGGACCGGCCTTCTAGAAGGGCATTCACTCTCACAACTTTGTCAAATGCTAAAGAAGCGCGTGGAGAAGCTCCAATCTCGATAACTCCAGCAAGGCGCCCTGCCGGCTTTCGGGTAGCCGTGACCACACGGGCAATATAATCCCTTAAAGGATCCGCCAATTTTATGGTGGAGATCAGCCCCTTAATAGAGACTAACTCCTCTGCAGTCATGACTTTTTTAAGCTCAATGGTCTCATGAGAGCGACGCATCATTTCTATTTCTTCGGAAACGCTTCCATAATCTACCTTCACCTTGAAAAGAAAGCGGTCCATTTGCGCTTCAGGAAGATTGTAGGTGCCTTCCTGCTCGATGGGGTTTTGAGTTGCCAGAACTAAAAAAGGATCTGACAACTTAAAGGTCCCATCACCGATCGTAACAGCCCTCTCTTGCATGGCTTCTAAAAGCGCCGACTGCACCTTTGCTGGGGCGCGGTTGATTTCATCCGCCACCAGAATCTGGGTAAATATTGGACCTTTTTTTAATTTAAACTCGGCACTATGGGGGACGTAAATTTCGGTGCCTATAATATCTAGAGGTAGAAGATCTGGGGTAAACTGAACTCTCTTGACTGTCAGCCCCAAAATATCGCCTAACGCTTTCACCATACTAGTTTTGGCGAGTCCTGGAAGGCCTTCAAGAAGGACATGCCCGTCGGTCATCAGTCCCATAAGCAGTCTGCGAACTGCATGGTTTTGACCCACGATCCTTCGCCCCACTTCCTCCGAAGCTGATAAGAGTTTAAATCTGGCTTTTTCTAAATCAGAGCTTAAATGTTCCATTTTATTTTCCTAGAGGATTACCCCTAAAAAATAGCAAATGATCTCACCTAGTGCAACTATTTAGAAATGCAGGTTCCGCACCATAAAACTTAGATTGATCTCATCGGAAAGGATTAAAAATATCTAAGGCCTTTAAAAGAACAGCACCTCGCTCTCAGAAGCGCCTTCAGCGAGTTCCAAACCTTCTATAAAATTGCAAATAATCTTGCGTTCACTGTCCATAGCCGTCATTTTGAGGAGAGCTTTTCCAAACGTTTCCATGGAAATCATTTCGCCATTTTCCACTTTAGTCCTAGCTTCCATCCAGTATTCGATCATTCGTTTCATATTGTTCATGTTTTGAGTAATGCGATCTTGAAACTGCAACGATTCCAGAATAGGCTGAATCAGGCCACCTACTTCCAGATCACCAGCTGCCATGTCTTTTAGGGCTAAAACCAATTGATTTGCCAAATCCACGTTTCTGTTTTTGCTCTCGAGGGTATTTACGAGTGTTTTGAATTTTTCAACCGCTTGAATAGTCTCGTTGCTAATTTGAGACACGCGCGCAGCATCGCTGACAATCACATCTAGAATTGAAGAAATAGCTAGAGTGGAACGCTCAGATTCTTGGGAACACCAGGAAACAGAGTCTTGTGTAAAATCGTGAAGCTCTTTAAGGAGTTTCTCTTTTGAAATCGTCATATTTACCCCTAAAAAAGAATATCAAATATACTAGATTGGTCGGCAATGGACTCGGGAGGATCGATCCCTAACATGCGCTGGTAATAGAGGTCCCTCTCTCCTTTTGAGGTGAGGCATTGGGCCATCTCTTCTGCAGTGGCTGTATAGTCTTGGGACTCATTTTGATGCATAGCTATAATTGCTATGCCCCACATAGCTACGACGTGATTGAGTCTTTGGCGGATCATATCTTCAAATTGCATAGAACTTAAGACAGGCAGGAGCTTTTGTTTGATAGCATCATCCAAAGAAATAATTTGCTCTAACCTTTTTTGAAGCGCAGAAAGGGCCATGCGATTTCTTGCGAGTTCGTCGTTTTCACTGTCTTCGGCTAACGAAAGTCCGCTTAAATCGTCTCCTGCTTCGAGCTTAGACTGAAGATCCTCAATCATCGAATCTACACCCGAGTTGATTTTCTCTGTTTCACGCCTAATTTCAGAATTTTCAAAGTAAATGCTTCTAAAGTCTTTTAAAGCCCGTCGGGCATGACCATCAATAAATTTAGAAGAGACGTCTAGGATGGATTCTACGGCCTTCCCTGCGCTATCTACAGCGCCATTACAGATCTCACCCACGATACCTAACAAGGCATCATCCATTTCTATTATGCGAGCTTTCTTATCGTCCAAGGGAGCCTCCAAATCAGCGGGTCACTCTCCCCAATCGACTAAAAGGGAGTAAACTTTAAAATTCGTTGGCGTAATAATTGACTACCTGATAAAGACTGGTTTTGCGGGGAGGGGTCGTGTCCATTACTGAAGGTGTAGTAGTTCTCACAAAACCATGGAAAAACAGAAACAAGTTGGAGACTTACGTCTTCAATGAAGAGGCCAAAAAAATCCTTTCGGCCTTTCCCAGAACCGTCCCTAAAGAGGATCTTACCGAAACCATCCCACTTGGGGTTAGAACGCGCCACTCCCACCAAAGTTACGGGGCTTTTTTGAGGGCCATCATCGACTCTTTGTTCCTTACTAAAGGAAAGAGTCCTACCCAAGACAAAATTGAATCCGCCCTGATTCGGGCCCATGCTGCCATGCCCCCAAAAATGGATACTGAAGATTCAGAATCCCACGCCCTCTTTTTTAAGCTGGCTCTACAGGAATTTCAAAAGAGCTGAATTTTAAAAACAGCTGAATTTTAAAAACAGCTGAATTCAAAAAAAGAAGACATTCAAGAATGAAAAAGCGCCCATTTTCGAACCCAAAAGCCTGCCGATGATGTAGCCACCAAGTTCGACTCAGGCAGTTTTGAATATGATTTGTCCAATTGTCTTGGGTTAAAAAGATTCCCCGGGTTCATAAAACGATTCGGAAAGAGAGGAAAAAAAGCAAAGACAGTCAGTATGAGTGCGAAAATGCCTTTGGAGGGCTGAAGCAGGCGGAGAGTTTCACAAGAAAACGTGTGCAAGACGTCTTTCGAATACAATATGGTAGAGAGGATCACAGCCAAAATAGCGGCAAGAAGCCGATCAGAAATTATAAGGCCCCAGCGCAAACCCACCCCCACTGTAACCTCGGAGGTCAACCCTATATCGCGTGGCAAAGCCAGCTCAGCTGAATGATGATAACCCAGATAGGCAAAGACGGTAAGCAGAAGAGTCATACCGAAAGTCAAAGCACTGGAATCCAATGGCCCGGCGAGACTCCCTCAATATCCGATACCGCGAAGGCCCTAACTCCCATGGGACTTTCTCCTTCTGGGGTGCCGCGCTGTCGAGCGATTCCTACGGCTAAGGCGATACGTAAGGAAACGGCAAAAGGCAGCAGCTTTTCGCCCACTGCAGCCACTCCTAAAGCTAGTGTTCCATGGTTCCTCGCTTGAGCCTCACTAAATAAGATTCCGCTAGCTTCTTTAGCGCAGCCGCAAGAGGTATCGACACAACCAAACCCACGAAGCCTCCCGCCATACCTCCTACAGAAATTGCAACTAAGACCGTGGCAGCACTTAAATCTTCATCCTTACCTTGAACCCAAGGCGTTAAAAGCCATCCTTCCACAAATTGCACCACACCAAACGCTACAGAGGGCCATACAAAAAGCCTCACGATATCCAGGGACTCATTTTTTATAAGGGCGTCGCCCATATTTACGATGAGTGCTAAAAGCCAAACAAATAGAGACAAATAAGGTACGATATTGAAAGAAGCTGCAAGCACCCCAAAAAGCAGCCAATAGGAAACTCCTGTGATTTTAAAGGCATAAGAAAAAAGAAAAGCCGTGATCAGCGCAATAATTATGCGCCCTCTGAAGAACCCCGCAAAGCAAACATTCAAGACATCCATCAAGGAGATATACTCGCTTTGCAACGAACGCGGCAGCCACCGCAACACATAGCGATACGTACCCTTTGAGTTTGCTGCAAACGTATGAACTACTCCACCCAATCCTCACAAGCCCTGGGGGCTTGCTCCGGTATGGGATGGAGTTTTGTGTTTCACAGGAAAAGAGTTCTTCTCCTCCACACCTGAGGCCGGTTCCCGACCCGTGACAAAGCCTGTCAAAGCATAATTTAAGATTACTAGAGCCGCATTCACATCCCGATCAAGCACTAAGCCGCATTTATTGCAAT
>CAIMVM010000248.1 GCA_903844895.1 uncultured Pseudomonadota bacterium | reverse complement strand
GTCTTGGGGCAAAAAAAGTGAAGCTCTTAGAGCGGTAGGAATAGCATAAACAGGAATTGTTTACAAATTAATCACTACTTAACAACTCGAAATTATTATCGTTTTCAAAAAAGTCCGATTTGCCCTGCCTGCATTGGTTAAAAGCATTTTAATACTTACTGATCGAATATTAAGCAGCAAAGCCATAAAATGTCTTGGTCTGTCGCAGTGCGACAAGATTTTTAAGCCGAGGGTCATATCGCCTGTACTCTGATCTTTCCATCGAATCCATTCCTAAAATAAATTCGTAGGCCTATCGGATTGATCGAGCTGTTAGTTAGAGGCAGCGGAAAATTCGCTGAAATTATTGGAAAATGTGAGAATTTGGCACACTGCGACGAACCAAATCATTTTATAGCTATAACACTGAATATTCATTTAGTAAGTTTTATAAAGCTTTGAGTTGGAGCAAGGCGACTAGCACATCTACCACCTCCAGAATTGCTTTGAAATATCCGGAATGGGCGACCCACGGCGCACAGTGATTAGCACAGCTAATCACAATTTAATCATTGCTAGCTTTTCGTAGATCAAAAACTCCGGCCTGAACGAGCTTTTTGACTTCTTGAGTGTTGATTAGCTGCCCAGTTACGTACAGATGTATAATATGGTTGATGAGTGTTTGATAGGGCATGCCTCCTTCATCGGCCATAAGCCGAATGGCTTCGAGATCGTCCTTATTCATGCGAATATTGGCGCGCGCACTTTTAATATCACCCAAAGTAGAGTTAGCTGCATCGCGAACTTTTTTTTGTCTAGCTGAAGTTGGACGTTTCATTTTTTTGAAGTCTAAAGCATTCAGAATGCTTTGTTCATGCGCATCAAGTTTGTCTGATTTCGATTTAACCTTAGTTTTCATAGCCTACCTCTTGTATTTTCGAGCTGGAAACACAGTGATCAACCAACAAATATCACCCCTCATTTCATATGGTATAACATGCGAATAATTATCAATTTCAACGACAAAAATTCACTGGTTTGGGTGTACAGGATTTTCATCATCAATGAGGAGAGCATTTTGAGCTAATGCCTTGACCGCGTCTTCAAAACATAGACGCCCCCTCTTCGCCAACTCGATATTCTTCTTTTTGTCCCAGTGAAACTTCATCACTTCATTCCTGTCGCATTATTTGTCAATCGAATATTCGAAACAGGCGGACCAGACTTAATGTACATTGTACACTTCATTCAACTACAAGTAAAGCCGAACCTTTTCAGGCCGCGCGCTCGGCACCAATTCCAGACAGATGGAGAATCCAGCCGGTATGGGGCTTTCTGAATGAGCAGACCCTTAAGGATGCTCCCATATAGAGACGCGATACTTCGTACTAGCTATAAACGTCAAGATTTACTTGGATCTCATCGTTTGCCAGACCGACTACTCGTTTTCTTTTTCCACCGAACCAGGTACGATTCCCCACAAGGAGGGGTTCGACTACTATAGCGTCACCTCCACCATCACAAGAGTTTGAAACCCGGATCGTCCCCAGTGTTCTCGGAGCCGAGATAAAAAAAATGGAGGAGGAGGAGGAAAAATGGCTAAGTCAAAAATTCAAATCGAAGCAACGATTTCAACAACGCTTCCAAAAATTTGGCAGTATTGGACCGAGCCGAATCATATTACGAAGTGGAATTTTGCAACACCAGATTGGTGCTGTCCGAGAGCCTCGAATGATCTTAGAGTCGGAGGAAAGTATTCCGCAAGAATGGAAGCAATAGACGGAAGTTTTGGTTTCGACTTTGAAGCTATTTATGAGGAAGTCATTGATCAAAAGAGCATTGCATATACTTTGTCTGATGGTCGAAAAGTCATCACTAGCTTCGAGCAGCTGGGAACTGTAACGAAGGTCACAACCGTATTTGATGCCGAAAATCAGAATCCGGTAGAAATGCAGAAGAGTGGCTGGCAATCGATACTTAATAACTTTAAGAAGTATGCGGAAGAAAATTGAGACGGGGGTTCGAATTGCCGAAGTTTGATTCCACCAAAAAGACAAGTTGTCGAACCGCGATTTATAAAAAAAGTTGGGGTTTCAACTTTTTGGCCTTTCCCGGCACCCGTAGTCGAGACGTGACCTTAGGCGCCCCCAGCGGGCCTGCCTCCAGCGGCAAGGCTTCACCTTTACTGACCTGATGATAGATCGTGGCTGAATCGTGGTAAACTTCCACCTTAGAAACGACCTTTTTTAATACTCTCGGCCTTTGCCCTCTCCCTACTGTATTTAGCCCGCACTTAAGAGCCGCCCTGCATCATTTCAAGAGATTTTAAGTTGGAATTTTCGTTTTCAACGGATCTTACGCAATATTAGCGGCACATAAATCTACCAAAGCCATACGCATCAAGCTTTCTATAGGAAATCAGCGAAAATCCATTCGGGACAACATCCCTCTGCGCTAAATTAGGGCAGGAAGTT
>CAIMVM010000247.1 GCA_903844895.1 uncultured Pseudomonadota bacterium | reverse complement strand
GGATTCCTGCGTCCAAAATCGGATTTATATATTAGAAATTTATAAAATCCTTAGAAAAAAAATGCTTCAGATTTTCTTCGCGGTGGAAAATCCAAATAGTAGCGTCAAACTCCCGATGTTTAGACCTTTTCGGCTAGGCTCAAGCTAGTAGATTTGGAGTTGGAGTTGGAGTTGGAGTTATTGTGCCTTTTTCATTTGATTATGAATTCCGGCGATGAGTGATTTCTTAGCCGCCAAATTAAATTTTTGTGATTTTCTGGCAGTAACATAGAATGCAGTGCTTTATCTAGGCATTTCTATGCCAATAGAGTGGTCTAGAAGGCAGCTGTTGGCTTCTCTCAATTAAGATGTGTCGCGACTAAGCCGCAATTTAGGTTGTAGGATTGTGATTGAAGGGAGATTCGGTTTAGGACCATCTATTATATTGTGGTGGGGACGAAGAGACTCGAACTCTTACACCTCTCGGCACTGGCTTCTAAGACCAGCGTGTCTACCAATTCCACCACATCCCCGGCGGAATGGGACTCTACGTATTTAGACGCAATCGGTCAAGGATTTTTTAGTGGGCACTTTTTGTGATAAATAATCGCAGGGTTACTCCACCAATTCGAACTCTGTCTTCAGAATTTACTGGTTGCAGGCCGGAGGTTCTGATTTCATTGATAAAAACCCCATTAGTTGCGCCTTGGTCCTCAACAAAGATTTGGCCTGTATTTGCGACTTTAACTTTAAGATGTTTTCTTGAAATCTCGGTGTCAAATTCAAATTTCCCAAAGCTTGAGGTACGGTCGATGTAGACCACTTCTTGATTAAACGACAGAACTTCTTTTGTCTTATCCCGATAAGTGACTTCAATTTTTAAAGTTGGGGTCTTTTGATAGGCGAGCCCATTTTCAATAAAAGTTTCAACGACACTTATTTTAGAGTCATCGCGATTTTTAGCATTATTTTTGAGAACTGAAGAAATGTGTTGCGTTGCGGTTTCTTCTTCCATTACGAATTTCATTATGGTTTGACCTATGGTAATGAAATCTCCATCCTCTAGTTTTTTTCGCACAATTCTTTCATTGTTGACCCAAGTGCCATTTGTGGAGTTCATATCAAAGACATGAAAGACGCCGTTTACGCTTTGTATTTGGCAGTGGGTAGAAGAAATTTCTTTGTCCCGAATAATAAAGTCGCCTTTTGATCGCCCAAAAATTGTGGCGTCAGTTCTGAGCTTTATCGCATCAGATGTGCCGTCAGCGAATTCAAGATGGAGGATTGCTCGTAGTCTTTTTGCGCTCATGGGTGTCCAGTTGGTCTATTTGTTTAGTAATCGGCAATATAATTTCAGCCCTTAAGTGGAATGAGTTGACCAAACTCATAGAATTGGAATATCTTTTAGATATAATACCTAGTTAGAGGAGCCATTAATGAATCCAGATCAGGAGACAACGCAATTTTCGCAGCTCATCTTAGGCTTTTCTTCTGCGGCTCTCTACTCACTGGGCAAGGTGGATGTAGAAGATCGAAAAATAGGTAAGGTAAATTTGCCGCTAGCTAAGCATAACATTGATATTTTGGAAATGATTCGGGAAAAAACAAAAGGGAATCTTTCGACTGAGGAAAGCACGCTTCTCCTTCAGGTGATTCATGATCTAAAGATCAAGTTTGTCGAAGCAACTTCGGAAAATTAGTCCCGCCTAAACTATTCTCGTCGTTTGCCGAAGGTTTTAAGATAAAAGCCCGAGGTTACTGATGGATGTGTCTCGCTATAATTATAATTGTCAAAAGGCGCTGCATTTGGGGTGGCGTCTTGCCCGCAAGCTTAACCATGCAGAACTTGAAGTGGAGCATGTGGCGCTCGCTTTTATTCAAAACGGAATTATAGAGTTACCAAGCAAGGAGAGTCTTGAGAAGGTCCTAAATGCTTTCTTAGTCAGTCGCCCTAGAGTTATGGGCACAACACGCGTGGAATTTGGCAAAAGGCTAGACAGGTCATTAGATAAAGCAGAAAGCGAGATGACTGTTGTCGATGAAAGGCTTCTTTGGAGCAAATTGGTGGAACAAAGTACGCTGTTAAAGAATGGCACTTATAGCAAAGATCAAGAAGGCCATATAGAGGCCCACCAGTTTCAAAATGATTTTTCTGAAGATAAGTCTGGTGAAGAAAATAATAGAAGTCGGACTGCAAATAAAGGCGCCGATACGTCGGGTTCAAAAAAGAGTACCGATCTTTCAAAGTACACGATTGATCTTACCGAGCAAGCTGAACGAGGCGACATTGATCCCGTTGTGGGAAGAGACTTTGAGGTGAGGCGACTTCTCGAAGTTCTATCTAGAAAGCGAAAAAATAATCCAGTATTGGTCGGAGCTGCAGGAGTAGGAAAGACAGCCATCGTGGAAAGCTTAGCTAAGAGAATTGCCGACGGAAATGTTCCAGACCTATTTAAAGGAAAACGTGTTTTGTCTCTTGATATTACTTCCATGTTGGCAGGTGCAAGATATCGAGGTGACTTTGAAGAAAGACTAAAATCTGTCATTGAGGCTGTTAAGGCTGACAGGCGTGGAATCATTCTTTTTATTGATGAGCTTCATATGTTGGTTGGCGCCGGCAAGGGAGAAGGCTCCATGGACGCTGCAAATATTTTAAAGCCAGCTCTCGCAAGAGGGGAGCTGAGCTGTATAGGCGCGACGACTGTGGATGAGTACAGAAAGCATATTGAGGCCGATCCTGCTTTGGAACGGCGTTTTCAGCCAGTAGCTGCGAGGGAGCCCACACCGAATGTCGCTATGGGTATCCTTCGTGGTATTAAGAAAACATACGAGGTCCATCATGCTGTGCAGATTGATGATGAGGCGATTCGTGCAGCGATCGATCTCTCTGTCAGATTTCTGCCAGATAGGCGCTTGCCAGATAAGGCCATCGATTTACTGGACGAAGCGGCTAGTAAAATGCGCCTTCAAGTAGAGAGCGCTCCTGCGGTATTGGAAGATCTGGAGTCAAAAGCGGCAAGATTTGAAGTTGAAATAAGAGTTCTTGCAAAAGACAAGAATGCCGATAAGCAACGAATAGAGCTTTCGGCTGCTCTCGCAATGGTGCAAAGAGAGTTAGAGGGAGTTCGAGAAGTTTGGGCCACCCATAAGTCACTCCTAAATCATCTTCGCGTAGTAGATGCGAGGCTATCTGGCGCTCAAGAGCTGTCTGAGTCTTTACAACGTGAGAGATCTTATTCCAATGCGGCAGACATGGAAGTAGACACGATTCCTATTTTAAAGATGAAGGCAGAGCAATATCGAAACGAGTTGACTCAGATGGAAAAGAAAGCGCCATGGCTAAGACAAACTGTAGGCAGGCCAGAGATTGCCCATGTGGTGTCGCAGTGGACATCGATCCCCGTGGAAAAAATAATGGCGGATCGTTCGGTAGTTTTGGAGGATTTGAAAGAGAGGCTTGGGCGCAAAGTTGTGGGTCAAACAGATGCAATTGGCCTAGTAACCAAAGCTGTACGCCGCTCCTTTTCGGGGCTAGAAGTCAACAAGCGTCCTCTTGGAATTTTTATGTTTATGGGGCCGACGGGGGTAGGTAAGACGGAACTTGCCAGAACTCTGGCCGATGAACTGTTTAACGATTCCAAAAATTTCATACGATTTGATATGTCAGAATTTATGGAACAACACACAGTATCTAGGCTCATTGGCAGCCCCCCTGGGTATGTGGGCTATGGTGACGCTGGGGAGCTAACCGAAAAAGTGAGACGCTATCCCTATTCCGTCGTTCTGTTTGATGAAGTCGAAAAAGCTCATCCCAGGGTGCTAGACCTTTTGCTCCAAGTATTTGACGAAGGTCGACTTACCGACTCTAGTGGGCGTCTTGTGGACTTTCAAAACACTTTTATTATTTTAACTTCAAATCTGTTGCATGAATGGACTAAATTTGGTGGCGTCCATCCTGACGATTTGCGCCATGAACTCGCTAGGATTCTGAGGCCGGAACTTGTAAACCGTATTGATGAAGTCGTGCCCTTTAAGCCTCTCAGTTTTGAGGCTTATCAAGCTGTTTTAAGCAACCGTCTAGCTAAATTGAATCGCGCGCTAGCGTCTCGTTCATTAAGGATAGGATTGGGTGAGAAGATAAGCTTGGAAATTCTAAAGGGTGTTTCAACAGACGGTGAATTTGGGGCAAGAGAAATTCATCGAAGATTTAGAGCGTTAGTGGAAGACGCCATTACGGATCGAGTTTTAGATCAAGGGCCAAACTTTACAGGGGCTTGGATATTGGATCTAAATGAGGATCTAGAGTCCAAATGGTCCATAGAAGATAGGCCTGGAACCTATTTAAAGGCTTCCGGAGTATAGGTTGATTCGGGCCCCGCAGTACTTTTGAGGCAGATCTGGTGAATTGAGGAGCAAAATTGATGCGACCTTTAACATGTCGCCTGAAAACTCAGCATTTCATAACTATTTCATAACTATTTCATAACTATTCATCACTATTCATCACTAATAGGCGTCGAAATCTTCTTTCTCACTTGACTTGCACTCCTAATAATCTTAAAAAGTTGACTCGCTACGCAAGTGGCAAGTAGGGGCGTCGTCAAGTGGCTCAAGACACTGGATTTTGATTCCAGCATTCGTAGGTTCGAATCCTTCCGCCCCTACCACTTTCCATCTAGCATCGGAATGTAATGTGTAAATGTGATATCAAAGACCAAAAGTTTCACTACTTTAGGTCTTTTGTTCTTTTTTTAAGCACGAATTCAGGCGGTTCGATTGGAAAGGGAGACACATGAACAAAGATGGTGAATTGATTGTTTTTACCGGGACTTCAAATCCGGAATTAGCTAAAGCCATATGTCGCTATTTAGATGTACCTCTTGGAAAAGCTATTGTTTCCCAATTTGCAGACGGGGAGACTCGAATAGAATTGCAGCAGAATGTTCGCGGTTCTGACGTTTATATCATTCAGTCGACAAGCGCCCCCGCCAATCATAACATCATGGAAGCCTTGATAATGATTGATGCTTGTCGCAGGGCGTCGGCCCGCACCATCACCCTCGTTTGCCCCTATTTCGGGTATGCCCGGCAAGAGCGCAAAAGTTCTCCTAGAACGCCCATATCGGCAAAAGTAGTCTCAGATCTTTATGAGGCAGTGGGCGTAAGCCGGATATTAACTCTTGAACTGCACACAGCTGCAATCCAAGGTTTCTTTTCGATACCGGTCGATCATCTGTTTGCAAAGCCTGTTTATAGTGAATATTTCCAAAAATTCGAGAACGAAGACATGATCGTTGTCTCTCCAGATGCGGGCGGTGTAGAGCGGGCGAGAGCCTTTGCTAAGTTGCTAAATTGCGGGCTGGCCATCATTGATAAGCGGCGCGATCGCCCCAATGAAAGCGATGTGATGCATATTATCGGAGATGTCACTGGCAAACACTGCCTAATCATTGATGATATTGTGGATACTGCTGGGTCTCTCACCAAAGCCGCTGCCTCATTAAAGGCAAATGGTGCCGTTTCTATCTCTGCTGCTATTACCCACGCCGTCCTATCAGGTCCCGCCGTGGGGCGCATTGAGGAGTCCTGCATTGAAGAGTTGATTGTAACAGACTCCATTCCGCTCAGTCCATTAGCAGCCAAGTGTTCAAAAATAGTACAAATTTCTGTTGCTGAACTTTTGGCAAAAGCGATTCGCAGAATCCACAATCAGGACTCAGTAAGTTCACTCTTTATATAGTCGCAAATTTAGCCGCTAGGCCTATTGTTGTATAAATATGACTTAGATTAGCAATAATTTGTTGCAGACTGGCAACGGAGACGTTATAACGCCCCTTCCTATTGAGGTGTAGAGATTTTTACAGCACTTGGGAAAGCACGCCAGGGTCGGCGTTAATCATCACTTTATGTTTTAGAATAATCGTTTTTTGGGGTTAAAAAATGTCAGATTTAGTAAGCATTGAAGCTCAGGTACGTGTAGGCCGAGGCAAGAGTTATACCAGGAAGTTGCGCGCAAGTGGAAAAATTCCTGCAAATATCATTGGAAAAGGCCAATCAACACCTGTTGAATTGGATCCAAAGCTTCTTTCCAAAGCTTGGAAGAGCACAAAACAGTTTAACCTTGTATTGAATGGAGCAACTCGCGTTGTGTCGATTCAAGAACTTCAAATTGACCCTGTGCGCCGCTTAGCGTTGCACGTGGACTTGATGTACGTGTGAAGCTCATAGTTGGACTGGGAAATCCAGGACAAAAGTACGAGGGAACAAGGCACAACGTAGGATTTATGCTCTTAGATGAGATCATCCAACGCTGTGGAGGCAAGTGGGAAGGGATTTCATTTCAGGCTGAAGTTTCAAAACTTGAGCTTTTTGGTGAAAAATCACTTCTAATGAAGCCTCAGACTTATATGAATTTAAGCGGAAGATCAGTCAGAGATGCTGCTAAATTCTATAAGGTAGAACCACAAGACATTGTGGTAATACAAGATGATCTCGATATGCCACCCATGAAAGTTAAACTCCGAACAGGAGGGGGCCATGGGGGAAATAACGGGATCAGAAGTATCATTGAGGAGACGTCAGGTGATAGTTTTCACCGCGTGAAGGTCGGCATTGGTCGGCCACCAGAGCGGGGAGACGAATCTTCTTGGGTACTCTCAAGGTTTAGTGCTTCTGATGTTGAACTTATTAAATCAGAAGTGTATGACTCTGTAGTTCTGCGACTAAAGGAAATCTATAGTCGAAGTTAGAATTAGAAGCTTCAAGTCACTGAGATCTCATTTTTTTTGAGACGACAGCCTTAAGCCTCCTTTGCTCCAATAATGGAGCTCTCAAACCACGAAGGAGAATAAATTGGTTAGAGAATATGAATTTACTGTGATTGCAAATGCACAACTTCCAGAAGCAGAAGTAGCGACCCTAATTGAAAAGTATGAAGCCATCATGCTTTCAGAAGGTGGAGAAGTGCTTCGTAAGAATGTTTGGGGTTCAAAAAAGTTGGCTTTCCCTATTAAGAGCCAATTCCGTGGGTTCTATGTAAGCTATGACCTTGTAGCAAAGCCAGAGCACATGAAAGAAGCAGAGAGACTTATGAGAATTGATGATAACATTCTCCGATATCTTTCTGTACTTTTGGACAAAGAAGTTGATGTTGCTGCACGTAAAGAAGAACTCATTGTTCTTGAAGCAGAAGCAGCAAAACGAATTGCGCAAGCGGCAGCAAACAATAACTAAATCGAATTCTAGAAGGTAGACACATGCGTGTAATTCTTACTTCCGACGTAAAACAGCTAGGCGCCATCGGCGACGTCCTCAATGTTAAAGATGGTTATGCTAGAAATTTTTTAATTCCAAGGTCATTAGCTGTAGTTGCCAATGAAAGCAACAAAGCAGAATTTGATCACAGAAAGAAAGTATTAGAAGCAAAAAAAGCTAAGATACTTGTAGAAATGAAAAAGCTTGCTTCACTTCTTGAAAAAGCGTCTCTAACCATTGCTAAGCAAGTGGGTGAAGACGAGAGAATTTTCGGAACCGTTACTACGGCAGAAATCGAAGAGGCCTTAGACAAAGCGGGACATAAAGTTTCTAGAAAAGACATCAAACTTGAAGACATCAAAAAAGTAGGTGTCTACGAGGCCCATATCAATCTTCATCACTCAGTTACTGCGAAGGTAAAAGTTTGGGTTGTAGCGCAACAGTAGATTGATGTTGGAATAATTCAATGTGTTTCAAAAGAGTAGAATTTCTACTCTTTTTTTTGTGAATCTACTGCAAAGCAATTGCCTGTAGTAGACTTGCGTTGCACCTGTAAACGTTTACAGGCAAAAATTAGCAAGCAAGCCGCTTTTGCGGTGTTCGTTTAAATATATAAAGATATTCTCTCTATCTGTGAAAATGTCATTACTAAACCAATTAGACGCCATCTATGAGTCCTAGATCGTTCGGAACGCTTCGCCTGAAAGATTAAATATGGCTAACAACCACAAACCCATGCGGGGACGGGGCCATATCGCCCAATTTTGGAGCCAATGCCCGCTACGCAAGTGTCTTGGAGGCACTAGAGTGTAAAAAGACATGTTTTTTAGGTTCTTTCTCTAACTTCTAGTTAGGAGCTATCAGCCTCGATAGGATCAAGTAGCAGGAGATTGAAGTTTTTTTAGGTTTCATTTTTTTGGCGGGCTTCTACAGCTGCGACTAAGCTTTCTCTATGTTTTCTCTAAGACTGCGCGTTTTAATGATCAATTTTGCGATTCTATCTAGGGCTTCGGAAATTCTTCCTAGCCGAAGAGACTGACCTTGATCGGTAACATGTCTGCTAAGCCAGTGTATATTGCCCAAGGCAATTGAAAGCGGATTGTTAAGGTCATGACTGAAAATGGCAAGGCTCTCGCCTAAGCCTTGGTAACGCCGCAGTTGTTGCAGTTCCTCATAATCCTTCTTAAGCGCAATCATCGACAGAATCTTCGCAGTTAAAAAATCTAAACTAGAATCATAGGGCAAGCAATCATAGGCACCAGAAGATAGCAGTTTGCTTGCAAGGCTAGGATCAGGTTCAGATGTTAAATATAAAATGGGAATATGCTGAGTCAGCCTTTCTCCCTTTAAGGTACCGCAAATAAGAAACGGATCATAGCTAGAGGAAAGAACGTTAAGGATTATGCAATCTGGAACAGACACTTTTACAAACTCAAGCAGATCCGCAGGTGAGTCTGCTCTTTGCAACAAAAACAGCTCAGAATCCAGGTGACTTTCTAAGGCTTCGAAAGCTAATTTACTACTGTCAAGAATCAGGACTTTATACATAGAAGACACCCTCAAAGATTTATAGTAGGGCCATGGATTCCCGCAACAGCTAGATGGTTCGGTGTTTCCGGGAAAACCTTTAAAAGGGGAAAATAGATAGATAAATATGGCGCAACCCACCTTAATTAAAATGTAAAAGTATGCAAATTTTACAAAATCTCATATGACTCGGCACAAATAGCATCTAATCCCTGCGTGTAATCTGACGAAAAAAAATAGCGTTTCCATTGGGAAATGGATTGAAGGGGGAGGGGAAATACATGGGGATTAATATCAAAGTCATACGGTCTTCGTTTGACCTTGTAAAACCGATAGCTTCAATTGTGGTTGATCGGTTCTATGAGATTCTCTTTCAAGACTATCCAGAATCTAAGGCATTTTTCGCTAAGATAGATATGCCCAAGCAAAAAAGCGCCTTAATAGCCGCGTTGGTAACTGCTATCGACAACTTAGACAACCCAGATCAACTCACTCGCTTCCTATTGAACTTGGGTGAGAGTCACGGCCACTATGGAGTTGAAGACCATCACTACAATTGGGTAGGTCTTTCCTTAATGAAATCATTAAAGCAAAGTCTCTTGGAGGCGTGGACTCAAGATGTGGAATATCAATGGGCTGAGGTCTATGCCATTATGGCTGAAGCGATGAAGGCTGGAGCAAAGCGATCAAAATCGAACGTTCGTTCCATTCATCGAGAGCCTTCTTCGGGTGCCCCAAATCGACTAGAAGCAAAAAATGAAAAACATAGAGATGCTCCCTTAGAGTCTGAGTGGGCTCTAACTGATTCTGCAAAACTGCATATTCGAAGTCTTGTTGAGGAGGTCTTTGATGGCCTCGTAAAAAAAGAAATCAGCATTTGCGTTGACAATTATATGCAAAACCTTGAAAAAATGACCTTAGCGGATATAATAAAAAAAGCGATGTAAAAGAATCGCTAGAGTTCTCGAGTTCTGCGGCAAACAGATGATAAGGTATCGTTCAAGCTCCCAAAATTATTATAAAACATCCGCTTTTGTGGTTGATTAAAGAATTAGAATTCTAATTTTTTGACTACCCGTCTTCGACTATTACCAAATGATAACAATCTCCCAGTGTCGGCAAGCCTCCTAAATAATTGTGATTTCTACCCCCCCCCCCCAGCGGCAAGGGGGTTTTGCCCTATAAGCGATTTTAAGGAACTATAGTAAAATTCAAACTATAGACATTCAGAATAGAATTTACTCCATGAAAGAAAGTACCGCCTTGGCAAACTTCGATTTAAAAATTCTATGCGTTGATGATGAGCCGTTCATATTAGAACTGTACGAAAGTGCGATCAAAGAAGCTGGATTTTCAGCCCTTCTATGCGCTGACCCAACAGAAGCTCTGCATTTATGCAAAAAAGAACAGGCAGAAATCCTTCTAGTTATAAGTGACTTTCACATGCCTCAAATGACTGGATTTGAATTCAGAAAATCACTTCTCGATCAAGGCCTTTCTCTACCTTTCGTAATAGTTTCGTCATACGTCACTAAAGAAATGGCTCTAACGGCATTAAGTCTAAAAATAGAATCATTTCTAGACAAACCGACAACTGAAGGCGATCTAGTTAGTCTCATTGAGAAGTGCACTAAACAGCGACTTGAATCGATCAGAGAAAGTCAAGCTTTAGAGGCGGTCTTTCTTGAAGAAGCGTCTAATATTATAGATGAGATGGATTCTGTCCTGCTAGCGTTGGATCATGATCGAACGAGCCAAGAAAAACTCAACCTTATCTTTAGGGCTGCGCATACCATAAAAGGATCTAGCGGCGTTCTTCCAAGTGACGTAGTGACCCGCTATGTTCACAAATATGAAGATATAATTTCTGGCATTAAAAAAGGACAGTTGGAATTCACGGATCATGTCTATGAAATTCTTTTAAAAGGTTACGATCGCATTAAGGAACTTATAGGTGCTGCCTCTAATAAAAAATTGAGTGAGTTTCAATTAGAGGCACTATTACCAGAGCTTGAGCTTACCTCCAAGCCGAAAGCGTCTGAAGTCGATGCGAAAAAAGCCGAGGTAAAGTCTCAGCAAGCGCCTGCCGCGCCGTCGTTGCAAAAAGCAAAAGATACCATTTCTGTCCCAATCAATATGCTAGAGCAGCTTTCTGGATGCTCTGGAGAGATTACGGTCATTAGAAACATGGTCAATAAACTCGTTAAGGGCTTGGAACACCAATATATTGGCAATAGAGACATTCAAAATTTGGGCGAACTTCTAGAAGAGATGCACAAAATTAATGGCACCATCCAAACCTATATAACCGACTTACGGAAGGTGCCTCTTTCAGGTGTACTCAAACCAATTCCTAGGATAATAAGAGATCTCGCCAAAGACTTAGGTAAATCGATTGATTTAACTATTGAGGGTGAGAAATTAAGAGTCGACAATGCCCTTGCTACAGTCTGTAGCAACAGTTTAGTTCACCTAGTAAGAAATAGTGCTGATCACGGGATAGAGGATAAAACAACGAGAAAGAATTTGGGTAAGCCGGAATCAGGCTATATTCAAATTCAATGCAAGGAAGTCGGAGACGAAGTACAAATTTCTATTAAGGATGACGGCAAGGGCATCGACCCAAAGATGATTCGCAGCAAAGCTTTGGAAAAGGGACTCTTTACCGCCCAGCAGCTTAGTGAAATGAATGAGCAGCAAACCCTTGGTATCATATTTGCTTCTGGCTTTAGCACCGCAGCCAAAGTTACTGATGTCTCTGGTCGGGGAGTCGGCATGGACATGGTTCGCTCCTCTGTAGAAGCTGTGGGGGGACAGATACTCATTGATTCTCGGCCTGGAAACGGATCGACTTTTCTTCTCAAGCTTCCCATACCGAAGTCTGTGCTAATTATAACAGCTCTTTTAGTACAAGCTGGTCGTCATGCCTTTGCAGTACACCAGGATGCCATTGAACGGGTTATGCGTATAGAGCGCGAAAACTATTCTTCCTTAGTTCAGATGGCTTCATTAGGTAGGACGCTTCGCTGCGGCGATGATGTATTGCCGTTTTTATCCCTGTCGGAAATTCTAAATATTCCTCAAGTAGATTTGATGAGTTCAAGTAAAGGATCTCCCAATACAATTTCCGTGCTTGTACTCAGGTCCGACAATCTAAGATATGCACTCCAAGTAGATGAAATTGGCGATGCAGAGGAAATTGTAGTTAATAGAATTCAGACATACTTTAATCCGAAAGCTGCATTTGCTGGCGCAACCTTTATGGGGGACGGATCGGTAGGATTGATTTTAAACATAAAAGGAATTGCTGATTTAAGTAGCATAAAGAGCGAAGAAGCAAAACATGAGCACTCTTCAAGGCGTGACAAACTAACAACATCAGGTGCTGCGTCCGATGAAGCAACTCGAAGCTTCCTGCTATTTAAGCTGGCTTCAAAGGCGCTTTTCGGTGTGCCACTAGAGCAAGTCTTTAGACTAGAAGAATTTGACTCCTCAAGGATCCAGAGAAGTGGGGGAGAGCGCGTGATAGTCTATAGAGATGGAGTCATGCCGATCTATTCAATAGAAAAAATTCTAAATTTACGCCCTTCGTCAGTTAAAAATCCAACTGAAATTGCCCCAGCAGCAAACACAAAAATTTCCGCTATAGTCGCAAAATCTGGAGATGGCTACTTTGGTCTTCAAATTGAAACGGTAATTGACATCGCGAGCTCTGATGAGGCAATTTCGGATTCTATCCGCGATCGAAAAGGAATTGTAGGAAATGCTTATATTCGGGAGCAAAACGTTACGATACTAGATTTGTCAGTTGTTTTAGGTCTACCATTAAGTGCTTAGTTACTTGAGTGAAGCGGTAATCTTTAATAGAAAGTACTAGTCCATGGCGAACATGAATAAAAATTCGAAGGAAGAAGCCGCTCTTGTTGAGTATTTAGATGAGTGCACCGAAATGCTCGAGCGTTTTTCGAAAAATCTTTCGCTCATGGAGTCCGGAAAAGTTAGCCCAGAGATGCTTGCTAGCATCTATAGGGAGATGCATACCATAAAAGGAAACTCGCAGTTTTTCGGGTTTTCCCAAGTAGGTGTTCTGGCTCATGCAATGGAAAGCAGCCTAGATCCAGTTCGTAAAGGAACTGCGCCTATAACACAGGCTTTAGTGGACGGGCTCTATCAAGGTGCGGATGTGATTTCGACTCTTTTAGCTGGGATCCGGAGCAACCACAAAGAGCCAGACCTCCACAAAATGGTTAGTGACATAGTTCCAAGGCTTGTCGATTTGTCAGCTAACTTCGCGCCAGAGGTGAGGCCCTCAGAGATCACAAGCGAAAAGTCTGATGTTTCAGCAGCCAAAGTACATACTAGTCCAGACTTTAAAGACAATGGCAAGGATACGACACGTAATGGTGAGGTTGGTGGTCAGACGTCACCTATACCTGAAATATCTAAAGAGAAGGATTTGGAAGAAATCGAGGGATTTGTCCTATTTGACAATCTTCCTGATCATCTAAAGTTACCCGTAGCACCCACAGTTGTTTCAACTGACCCCCAAGAAGCAGTGAGCAGTGCTAAAAATGAGGAGGCGGTATTGCTAAATATCGACCTATCTTCCAAATCTGGGGATCAGACCGTCAAATCAATCGGAGATGAAGTTCAATCAGAAACTATTCGAGTTCAGGTGGCGTTATTAGATAACCTCATGAATCTGGTTGGCGAGCTTGTGCTAATAAGAAATCAGTTGCTTCAGCACGCCAAAATAAATGACAGTGATTCTGAATTTGGGAAGATGAGTCAACGACTTAATGTACTTACTGCTGAGCTTCAAAATGAAGTTATGAAAACCAGAATGCAACCGGTTGGAAATGTTCTGAACAAATTTACGCGCGTGGTTCGGGAAATGGGGCGGGAGCTTGGAAAGAAGATAGAGCTTAATATTTATGGATCTGAAACAGAATTAGACAAAACCATTATCGAGGCTGTAAAAGATCCTCTGACGCATATTATCAGAAATGCAGTAGACCATGGAATTGAGTTGCCGGCGGACAGGAAAGCGTTAGGAAAGCAGGATACGGGACGACTAAATATAAAAGCGCATCACGAAAGTGGTCAAGTTATCATTGAGATGACCGATGATGGCAGAGGCCTAGATCCCAAAGCAATTGGCTCAAGTGCAGTCAGTAAGGGACTAATCACCTCAGATGCGCTAGCAAAGATGACTGAACGCGAAATTCAGTTTCTAATATTTGCACCTGGCTTTTCCACCGCAGCAGCCGTATCAAGTCTTTCAGGCCGCGGCGTTGGCATGGATGTCGTAAAGACCAACGTCGAACGTATAGGCGGTATGGTTGATTTAGCGAGCAAGCCTGGTACCGGGACAACGGTCAAATTAAAGATTCCACTTACCTTAGCTATTGTCCCTGCTCTGATTGTAAAAGCCTTGAATCAACGTTTTGCTATTCCGCAAAGCAAACTAGTAGAACTTGTGCGAATAGATAGATCTGATTCTAAAAGTGAGAAAATTGAAGTATTACAAGGGAGCCCGGTTTTGAGGCTTCGAGGAAAAATTCTTCCCCTTATTAACCTTTCAGAAGTACTGACTCACAGAGACCAAAGCCAAAATAGTTTGAAAATTCATGCCTTCGATGTAGGTTCCGTAAATATTGTGATTTTAAATGCTGATTCATTTCAATTTGGTCTGGTTGTCGATGCCGTAGAAGACACTGCTGATATTGTAGTAAAATCTCTGTCTTCATTTCTTAAAGAAATCACTCATTTCTCTGGTGCCACGATTATGGGCGACGGTTCTGTAGCTCTCACACTCGACGTTATGGGCATTTCTACCTCTGTTCGCATGACCGCCGAGTCGGAAGCGCCAGGAATTGGAGCCCTAGATGGATTTCATGAATACCGTGGACGGCACCAAATGGATTCTTCTGAGTTTCTAATGATAGATGTAGGTGCGCCTGGTAGTTATGTCATTCCCTTAACAGTGGTGAGTCGCTTAGAGGAGTTCGAAGAGGAAGACTTTGAATTGTCAGGGGAACAGAAAGTCGTCAGATATCGAAATTCGCTACTTCCGGTTTTTTCACTTCCTGAGTTTTTACATCTTCCTTTCTCTTCCGAACGGACAAGAAAGGAAAAGACACCTGTGGTTGTTATCCGAAGGGGCGACAGTCTTTTTGGAGTAGAAGTAATTCAGATACAAGATGTCGCTGCTTTTCCCTCTAACATCGATCAAACTGTACGAGATCGTCCTGGAATATTAGGTACTATGGTGGCGGATGATCACGTCTTGGTTGTCGTTGATATTTTTGGCATGATAGATGCAGTCAAAGTAAAACTCGCAGTAGAAGCAGGCGTAGGTGCGGGGGAGGGAGATCTAGGAACTGGAGTTTCTAAAAAAGACATTCCCAACAAGCGCCGAAAATCGCGGATCCTTATTGTTGAAGATAGTTCTTTTTTTAGAAATTACATGCGCCAAATTCTGGAAGAGGCGGGATACCTTACGGAAACCGCATGCGATGGTCTTGAGGGTTGGAGCGCTCTTGAAAACGCAGATCCCAAACATTTTAGCCTGGTGTTGTCTGACATTGAGATGCCTGGAATGACAGGATTGGAGTTGGCTCGTAAGATCTCAGATGATCGAAAATACAGCCATTTGCCGCTTGTGGCTATTACAACAAGATTCAGTGGATCTGATTTCGAATGCGGACGCGCAGCTGGATTTACGCGTTACCTCGAAAAGTTAAATGCGGAAAAACTCATAGTAGAAGTGGATGAGTTAATTTGTAAAGTGAGTTCTATGTCAGAGTCAAGAAAGGAGTTAAAACTTGCAAGCAGCAACTGAATCGCGCAGTGATGGAAGTAAAGATGGCGCCAAGGGGGGAGGCAAGGCTATGGCAGAGTCATGCCAGTTTTCCACTTTTTATGTGGCAGGCCGACTTTACGGCATTGATGTGACAAGAGTGCAGGAAGTGGTTCGTCCAATGCATATAACTCCTATTCCACTCGCGCCGGAGTACGTGGTAGGGCTTATCAATCTAAGAGGCCAAGTGACAACAGCAATTGGTCTTAGAGAGTTGTTTGGTTTAAAGGACACACCACCTGAGACTTTTATGAATGTGGTTTGTCGAATCGATGGTTCGCTTATTTCTCTGCAAGCAGACGAGATAGGCGATGTAGTTGAGGTCATGGAAAAGGACTTTGAGCTAACACCTCAAACCGTTCCAGCTGAAGTTCGTCAATTTATGTCAGGTATCTATAAAATATCTGATTCTTTATTGAGCATAATAGACATTGATCGTATTGGTAAATTTTTGAATCATAAACTTTAAACTTTTTTGGAGAGAAACGAACATGAGTAGCTCAGCAAATGACTTAACTAACAGTGACAACATCATCAGAGACAAAATTGTTTCGTTAACGTCTCAAAACGATAGTCAAGAGAATTCAGAAATCATAGCGGCCATGAATCGAGTTCAGGCAGTGATTTCATTTAAACTTGACGGAACGATTTTAGACGCCAATGAAAATTTTTTAAACACCCTTGGGTACACTCTCGCTGAGATTAAAGGGAAGCATCATCGCATGTTTTGCGATCAAGCCTATGCCAACTCAGATGCCTATAGACTGTTTTGGGAAAAGCTAGGTAGAGGCGAATTTGACACCGGCGAATACAGAAGAATCGGTAAAGGTGGTAAAGAGGTATGGATTAACGCTTCTTATAATCCCATATTTGATGCGTCTGGAAAAGTTTCTAAAGTAGTTAAATTAGCAGTGGATATCAGCAAACAAAAACTTCAAGACTGTGAACTTGCAGCACTTAGAAAATCGCAAGCTGTTATCGAATTCAATCTTGATGGCACAGTGATTACAGCCAATGATAACTTTCAAAAGGCATTGAGCTACTCACTTGATGACATTAAAGGTAAACATCATTCCATGTTCTGTGACCCCGTCTATACGGCGTCACCAGAGTATAGGAACTTTTGGGCAGACTTGGCGCGCGGAGAATTTCAGGCTGGGGTCTATAAGAGACTTACAAAACAGGGAAAAGAAATTTATATCCAGGCATCTTACAATCCTATATTTGACCTTAATAACAAGCCCTACAAAGTGGTTAAGTATGCTACAGACATCACTAAGCAGACTTTAGAAAAGATGGCACAAGACGCAACCGTAGGCAGAATTCAGTCCATGATGGACAATATTCCTATCAATGTCATGATGGCCGACAAAGACGGTACTATTTTGTATATAAATCCTAAGAGCAAGCAGACACTTAAAACCATTGAAAAAGATCTACCTATTCCTGTAGAAAAGATTTTGAATCACAGCTTTGACGTGTTCCACAAAAATCCTGCTCATCAAAGAAAGTTGGTTGGCGATGACCGGAATTTGCCTCATGAAGCGAAGATTAAGTTAGGACAAAACACCTTAGCCCTTCTTGCAACGGCAGTTTACGACAACAATAGAAACTATTTAGGCCCAATGGTTACTTGGGAAGTGGTCACTGATCGCCTCTTATTGGTTCAAAACGTGACTGAAGCATCCCGCCAACTTGCAGCCGCATCTGCTGAATTAAACGCAACGGCGACTCAGCTTAGTGGTAATGCAGAGCGTTCTACTTCTGTTGCAAATTCAACGGCATCTGCTTCTGAAGAAGTTTCTCAGGGAGTTAGAACGGTTGCGACAAACACCGAAGAAATGTCAGCATCTATCAAAGAAATTGCACGTAATGCTGCGGAAGCTTCTACTACCAGCGCGACAACACTCAAGCAAGCTCAAGCCACGAACCTTACGATCACCGCTTTAGGTCAAAGTAGCCAAGAGATTGGAAATGTGATTAAGGTGATTAGCTCTATCGCTCAGCAAACTAACTTATTGGCGTTGAATGCAACGATCGAAGCAGCGCGCGCCGGTGATGCAGGACGCGGATTTGCAGTGGTTGCAAACGAAGTTAAAGAGTTAGCTAAGCAGACAGCCAAAGCCACTGAAGATATCACTTCGAAGATTACGGGCATACAAAAGGAGAGTACCGGCGCCGTGGATGCCGTTGCCGCGATTGGTCATACTATTGAAAAACTCAATGGTATTGCAGGTGCAATTGCAGCATCTGTTGAAGAACAAGCTGCCACAACAAATGAAGTTTCCCGCGTGGTACAAGAGTCGGCAAAGGGCGTTCTTAACATTACTGACAATGTGAAAATAGTTTCTCAATCGGCTTCGGAAACTCTTATAGGTGCAAATCAAGTTCTTAGTGCCGCAAAATCACTGAGCGATCTTGCCACTCGTCTTGATGAGCTTGTCAAGAAAATACAGATCTAGTGTTTTTTTGGGGTTCCGGTTGTCGGGACCCCTGTTTCTCTTTAGCTTGGAATACTTTAATGCGAGTTATGGTTGTTGACGACTCAGTCGTATTTCGCTCTCAACTTAAAAATTGTCTTGATGGAGAGCAGGGAATATCGGTAGTTTCCTCAGCAGCAAATGGAAAAATTGCTCTGGATCGGCTTGAGAGAGAGCCTTGCGATCTGATTATTCTTGATCTCGAAATGCCAGAAATGAATGGACTTGAGTTTCTAGAGGAATTTCGCCGTAGAAATATGCCTCAAAAAGTCATTATTTTTGCAGCTCCTACAAAAGAAGGCGCAGGGCAGGTAATGGCTTGTCTCAATGCTGGTGCTAGTGATTTTATTGCGAAGCCCGCTTCTGCTATTTCCCTGCAGGATGCTCTAGATGGCATTAAAAGAGACCTTTTACCAAAAATACAGCAGTTCAAGAATCGTCATCATAGCGCCACCGAAAAATCTATTGGAGCTTTGTCAACTCCGGTGAATGCTGGTCTAGGTGAGAAAAGCTCTGACTTGGCGCCAACCTACAAATCGATTCTCTTGGAAACGTTTAAGCCGCAAGTGGTAGTGATTGGTTCCTCTACCGGGGGCCCCATGGCACTAGAAAAGCTTTTTGCGGCACTTAACGGTAAGACGCCTTTGGTTCCGATTCTTATTGCACAGCATATGCCCCCGTATTTTACAGAGGCGCTGGCAAAGAGGATTGAGTCGGTATCTGGAATACCTAGTGCAGAAGGCAAAGCAGGCGAGCCCATTTTGCCAGGCAGAGTCTATATGGCCCCTGGAGACTATCACATGACTATTCAACGTCTTCCTCAAGGATCGAAGCCGGTGATCAAACTGGACCAGAGCGCCAAGAGAAATAGCGTTAGGCCAGCAGTGGATTACCTTTTTGAGTCCGCTGCAAGAGAATACGCTAGCTCTTGTGCTGGATTTGTTTTGACGGGAATGGGAGAAGATGGAAAAGATGGCTCAATTGCAATTAAACGGTCGCAAGGCGGAATTATGATTCAAGACAAAGAAACCTCCGTGGTATGGGGAATGCCCGGATCTGTTCATGCTGTAGGCGCCTTTGACAAAGAAGGAAATATTGAAGAGTGCTCTAGAATATTGCTACACATGGTGTGTTAAGTTCTAGCCATAAAAGGAAGCTCATCTAGTTGACGATACTATTCGGCGATTTTTTAATTGAAAAAGGCCTTCTACCCAAAGAAAAGGTTTTGGAGGCCCTTATTTATCAAATTGTCACTCGTTCTTCTTTACCCGAACTGATATTTGAAAACCACCTGCTTTCATGTGAAGAACAATTAAAAGTTTTGTCATATCAAGTGCATAGCGGCAATACCTATCAAGTGAGTGCTGAGGTTCTCGGTATTTGGAATGAAGAGCTGGCAAAACAAGTAACTTTAATGGAAAGAAATAGAGGCAAGCCTCCGCTAGGAGAAGTGCTGGTCAAACTCGGTTTCTTTGACATAAGGGAAATGACACAAGCCCTTGGGAGTTTCTTAGAATATCGAGATTCCATTCGGAGTTCAGAGATAGATCGGAGCCCAAGGAGCTTCGCTCAAAAAACCCCAGATACATCGAATGAGGCGGAGACACTAGCCTATTATATAGAAGAACGATTGCTACCAGAGCTTCATTTGGCGCGAAAAAAGTTGGAAAGTCCCACTTCAGGTCGCAGTGTTATAGATGAAGTTTCTAGCTCCCTATTAGCAGAATTCAAGACTTTAAGAATGATGTGTAACAAGCATCAGGCTCAGAAGCTAATGGATCTATCTGACAATATGATCCAGATAATGGAGGGCTTTTTGCATGACGTATGGAAATGGGAAAAGTCATCTAAAGTTTCCGGTGTTTCAAAATTGATCAGATTTTTGTATCAGTACCTTGATATAGTATCCTACTATTTGAACGAGTGCCCACTTGAGTCCATAGATGATAAGGATATAAATCTACTTGATATTGGGTTACGTCTAAAAGATTCCATAGAAAGTTTTAACTCGAAGACGTCCGTTAAGTGATCCAGCAGATCTAGTGGCCTGCTGGAAAGACTGCTGTTCAGATGTTCGACTTAATTCCTACATTCGTGATAAAATAAGGCAGTAACGAAATCAGGTCCTTGCTAGCTCTTGTAGAAGTTTCAAAACTAGTAATGTCGGGGCAAACTAGAAAGTATTTGAGGATGTTTTACTAAAAAATGGTTTGAGGCGAATTTGTGAATTTTTGGTGAAGCAGCAAGAATGCATGATTTTTTAAGGCAATTGTCGTTTGAAATTTGAGTCTTTTTTTCAATAGGAATAGATCATGTCTAAAATTGAGTCTGAAACTGTAAACTTTTTTGCGCAACTCATCGAAAAAGAGATCGGTATTCAATACAATGCTGTAAATAGCCACCTCCTTGAAAACCGCCTCCATGATCTATCTAAGGCACTTGGATTTGATAGTTTTGAAACGTTTTGGGCTGAACTAAAATCTCGACCGCTTCGGGCAAGTGAGAAAGAAGCGATACTAGATATTGCTACAAATAATGAGACTTCGTTTTTTCGAGATATGGAGATATTCGATTTTTTTCGAAACGATTTTCTTCCCAAACATACTGCTAACCCCTTAAGAGTTTGGTGTGCGGCTACCAGCACAGGTCAAGAACCATATTCGTTGGCAATGGTTTTAGCTCAGCTTAAGGATGCCGGACATCCGCGCTCCTATGAAATACTAGCGACCGACTTCAGCGAAAGGGTGCTAAAGCAGGCTCAGTCAGGTATTTATTCGCAGCTGGAAGTGCAAAGAGGACTTTCCTCCGCAATGCTAACAAGGTTTTTCGACCCAATTTCCGATGAAAAGTCGACAATGGCAAAGTTTAAGATAAAGGCGGAGCTTTCAAGCTCGATTACTTTTAGGCGCTTGAATCTGTTAGATTCTTGGAACCATAGGGATCGCTTTGATATTATTTTTTGTCGAAATGTTTTAATCTATCAGGATTTAGAAAACAAACGTAAGGTCATTGCCCGTCTTGCCGATGCTCTAACGCCGGGAGGCTATCTTGTTTTAGGTGGTGCGGAAAGCCTTTTGGGGCTTTCCAATGATTTTGAAATGCAAATATTTGGAAAGGCTTGTGTCTATAAGCTAAAACCAAATGTAAGAGCTTCCGCATAGAAGAGTTTTTAATGAAGTTGTAAATGAAAAGAGAGGTGGGGTATCGGGTATGTTTTTCGGGACTTGGCCACCTAATATAAGTTTTTAACGTATTGAGTTTTCTAAACCGAGAGAATCTGATCAATGCTGGATAAAAGGAATCACTTCTATGAAATATCTAGAGCCAGTTTCCAAGGAAGTCGCACAGTCATCCATGTGTCTTTGGCTTCAGTCTAGTAGATTCTATGATCATAAAATATGTGCTGCAGTGGTTAGTCTTTTGGCCACTGGGACTGGATTTTGGGCGACACCCTATATGGGCTTGGCGACTTTATCTTATGGCTTCATGAATATTGGACTCATGAATCTTCGAAATCGGGATGTGCATGTTCGCTATATGAATGCGGCTATTGTGCTTGATTTGGCTTTGGTTCTGGCTTTAGAGTTTCAAAGGGATGCTATCCAAACAGCACTTAGTTTTTCACTGTCACCCCTTCAGCAGGCCCATATTGCGATGTCTGCAGTTGCTACGACGCTCTATATACCGATTTTGATCTTGGGTTGGCGGCTCTACTTGGGGAAATTAAGTAGCTCAGGAAGGTCCTGGCATCGACGTCTTGGCATGATGGGCTATGTCTTTCGCAGTCTAGGATTTCTTTTAATGTTTAGCCTATTGCTAAGAAAATAGAGTAAAGATTTAAGCTATCCTAGGGGCATTCGCGACCCTTAACTCAAGCTCATGGAAGAATGATTCCATAACACAGCATTGCTTTGGTTAAAGGGTTTTTTTCTATCGGATTGTCGGCAAGTACTCCAGCCATAGCCCGTCCCGAGCCAGCGAGGAACCAGACGGGTTTGGCTGGTGGTGAAACCTAAAGTCTTCAAAAATCCCTAGATAATTATAATAACCAGCCAAAAATAGCAGAATTTGCTATTGTTTTTTCATTTTTATGGTTATAATATAATGCAAAATATAAAGTAACCATAGCGGTTTTTGGAGGCATATCTTGGCATATATTGTAAAACAGCCTGCTTCGCACGGTCGGATCATTATCTACTTAGCAGAAAGTCGACATATCCCGGGAAAAGGAGCTAGGCAGATTCGAACTTATTTAGGCTCGCTTGACACAAAAAGTAACGAGCTCATTTTGAACGCAAAAGCAAAAGAGCCAAATCCCGAAGTCTTGGAGCTTTTGAAAGCAAAAGGCATTGCTTACGGTAATCGCAAGGCTGATGGGCCTGGTAGGAAGCATACTCGGAAGGCGTCACCATCTATGCAGAAACAGCTTATGAGTGACTTGGAAAAATCAGATGTCTTTGAAGTGGGAAGAGTCAATTGTTTTAACTTTCTAGCCACGGAATCGGGACTTCTCTCGTGCCTAGAAAAAACCTTTGGGGACATAAGCAAAAGAATTTTGTCAGCAGCCATATACCAGGCCAGCGAAGCCATGCCTCTCTATTTGGCGGGAGAATGGGCTAGTGACATTGGGAATCAAGATGGAATGTCATCTTCAACCTTGAGTCGAATGATTGATGCCTTGGGAAGCGATTCGGCACTGCTCAGCACTTTTTTTACCCACTGGATAGAGGCCTGCGGAAAGCCAACCTCAGTCATTCATGATACCACGTCTTTATCATCCTATTCCGACTCCATAGATGAAGTTGAGTGGGGATACAATCGAGATGGGGAGTCCTTACCTCAAGTCAATATGGCCCTTGTCGTAGCAAAGGATTCTAATTTACCAATCTGGTTTCGAATGATTCCAGGCAGTATTCCTGATGTAGCTTCATTAAAACTTACCTGTACAATCTTAAAATCACTAGGTCTAAAACAATTCTCCTTTTCCCTCGACCGTGGCTATTTTAGTAGAACGAATTTGATAGAAATGATTGAAAATAAAATTGGTTTCACCATTGGCGTGCCTACAACGCAGACTCAAGCAACTAACTTGATTCTCGCCCACAAAGCTCTATTAGAATCTACAGAAAGTTCCTTTCTATATAACGGCAAGCGAATGCGGCACACTACTTGTGAATATCAAATAACAAATCACGACAAGAGTCTGACGAAACTATCTGGTCATCTTTTTTTAGATCTTGAACGAAGAGAAAGTATAACGGGAAGAATGGAAACTACGATTCTAGAATTGGATAAACTTGGAAGTAATCAAGAGTTCAAAACCAGACTAGAAGCCGAGGCGTGGATTACAGAAAAGGCCGGAAAGTTAACCCACTATTTTAAAATTATGGGAAATGAAAATAAGTGGATAATCTCAAGAGATACGGATGCCATAACCCAGGCTATTTCAACAGCTGGGGTTGCCTTGATTCTTAGCAGCAAGAACTCACTAAAGGCCGAGGAAGTACTTGATGACTATCGCTGCCGAGACATAGCCGAGAATGTATTTGACACTGTAAAAAATGGAATTGGCCTGCATAGGCTGAGAACTTCAAGTTCAACACAGGCAAATGGTAGACTATTTTTGGCCTTCATTGCAGTTATCCTAAGAGCTCTCATTGAATCTAAACTTAATAAAAGCAACCTACTTTCAAAATACTCCGTAGATGAATCACTCGCGATCCTAAAGAAAATCAAACAGATAAAGCTTTTAGATGGAACCGTGGTGAATCTAGAAATCCCAAAGAAAGCTCGCATAATTCAAGAGGCCATAGAATCCAAAGTGCCTAAAGTTGAAGCTCCCAAATAGGTGCCTTATGGTTATGCCATTTTTTATGAAGATTTTAGGTATAAGAGCCTGACTGGAATCAACACAAAAACTTCCACTAAATAATTGGCGTTAAACAACATCAAAACGAAAGGCTATCTTCTAATTCTTTATGTTCTGCTTATCATTGTCAGTCACACTCGAAAATCATCTTGGCTTCGAGATCAAAAGCCCACCCCGAGACCCAAAAGATTGGCGAACGGGTAAATATCTTTCCTAGAATAAGTTTTACCTCTAGGTGCGAGGTCCCCTTTCCTATCATAGGAATAAGCAAATTTTCATGCTATGGCCTCAAATCCCCCACTAAGAACAGATCTGCAGGCCGATGTTTGAAAAGACTAATATTGCTTTATAAAGCGTTCCTTTTCAAGACGAGTACGCTTGCCGTACACTCCGTTTATGGCTCGTTTTCCAACGGACACTACCATTACAATGTGTGCATCTGAAGGCAACTTAAGGAGTCGTGACACACGAACTTCGTCAAACCCTTCCATTGGGCAAGTATCATAGCCATGAGCCCTCACAGCTAGGATAAAGGTCTGAATAGCTAATGTTGTGGATTTTACAGCCCAAAGCAGCAGATCACTTGGTCCACCTGGGCGCCTAGCCTGCACTTTCCTAATCCCCTTAAGCCGATATTTAAGAGATCGCAAGTGCCCTTTTAGTCCAAAAATTCCTTGAGCAAGCATATTGGGGAGCTCAATTTGATGATACCTGATTGCCGATTCAGACACTCCCGGCTGAGACTTAAGAACTTTTACCAGATGATCTAAATGGGAAGACCAAGTCTTAGTCCTTGCTACACAAACTATTAGGTCGCTGGCTGTTTTGGCTGACGGTTGGGAATAACAAAACTCGGCGAGTTGTTTCTTAAGCTCACTGTTCCTTACCCAATGAAATTCCCAAGGCTGGAGATTGCTAGAACTTGGAGATAACAAAGCCAGTTCTAAACAGTGTTGAATGATAGACTCAGGGACAGCGTCGCTCGTATATGAGCGAACGCTGCGCCTAGAAAGAACAACTTTATCAAACTCGTCTTGATTCAAGTCTAAATTGGAATCTAATTCAAGAGATTCAGGTATTTCTAAATGCATTTCTAGTCCCTAAGTCACAATTGATATTAGAGGATAAGACAACGAATTTAGTTATGCTAGCTAAATACATATCATTTTTAGTGATGATGCCCACCTGCTCCATGGACATGTCCATGAGCAAGTTCTTCCTTAGAGGCCTCTCTGACTTCGATGACTTCCACACTAAAGCTTAAGTTGGTTCCAGCTAAAGGATGATTTCCATCAAGAACAACATCTGCCCCATTAACTTCACGCACCGTGAACATAACGGGACCGTCATCCGTGTCAGCCACAAACTGCATTCCAATTTCGACAGCTTTAGCGTCTTCGAACTGACCAATATCTACAGTTCTAATCGCTTCTTGATCGAAATGCCCATAGCCTTCTTCAGGAGATACATTTACTTGAAGCTTCGCTCCCTTAGTCTTACCTTCAAGTTCTTTTTCTAAGCCCACAATAATGTTTCCATAACCATGCAAATAGGCGAGAGGCTCACGTCCTTCCGTAGTATCAATTACCGTACCTTTGTCGTCGGTCAACGTGTATTCCATCATCACGACGCTATTTTTTGCGATTTTCATGTTTAGTCCTAATTCAGTCAAATTGAAGGCCGGAATCTATTCTGAAATCATAAAAATATCCAATGTTTTTTCAGCGTTTTTCGCAGCTTGGCAGGCGACCTCAATAATCGACAAGACTAAGAATCGCGTTAAAGCGTCAAGTCCATGACTGTGGCGCCGATAGGGGGTAAAACTTTTAGGAGATCCCCAATGAAAAAAATACTTTTAGGTTCAGTAATTACGTTATTGGCAGCCTGCGGAGGCGGCAACAACGGACAGAAACTAGTCAATAGTTTTGCATTTGAATACAAAGATGGCGATGCTCTTTTAGACATTGGCTTTTCTCAAGATTTCTCTCTTAACCTCGAAATCACAAAAACTATTAAGGACTACGGCGCCATCTCCTTTATCCCAGGCGCTGGTGATACGGGTTTTTCGATTCGTGCTTTACTTGCTACTAAAGCTTGGTTAGACGATATCCTAACAGTCAACAAAACCAGCCGTCTTCCTAACGGTGCTCCGTTTCCCTCATACATAGGAACTCAGCTCTCTACGTTTGAATTCGCTAGTGAGTCTAAATTTAAAGGACTGCTCTATCTGGGCACTGAGCCTCAGAAAAAGTACATAGGTACAACAGTTGCCTTGAATTTTGTCAGTCAGAATTTTCCATCTGGGCTGACTGTGTCCCAGCGCCTTTTCAACGGGAAGAATGAAATCGTTGGTGTTGCTACTGCATACGGCCCCCTACTTGACAAAGATGGAAAAGTCGTTCAACCGGGCGGACTCTTTGCAGCTGCTAACCTTTCTACAATTTTTCCTGGAATCGGCCTTGCGTCAGCGAATAAGTCTGGAAAAATGGACATCCACACGGATGGAAACTTAGAAATTTATGCACCAGCTGGCGTAAAAGTTACCGATGAGCAGGCTTTAGATTTCCTTCTGAAGTTTAAGAAGGAAGGAAAAGCTGCGGGAGTCTTCAAGTAACTCTAGAGGCTTCGAGGATCCTACAACTCGCTAACTTCTTGTGCTAAATGAAATTGCCGCATGTAGTCTTTTTTGAAGGACTGACTTGCGGCAACTTATAAAACTCCGGGAAAGCATTTGCCTCTTTGAGGCATATTGCAAAATCTCACAAACCGTTAGATGTTAGGGTTTTTCTTCTCACTTGAAATCGAGTTAAAAAAAACGAGGCTTACAATGCCTCGCTTTATTTCTAAAATTCTCGATCCTAGCTCTTTTTACTACGGGTTACCGAGCGCAAATTAGACTGCAAAACTTTCTTGCGAAGTCTGATGTTTTTAGGGGTTACTTCAATCCATTCATCATCGTCTAGCCACTCAATACTACGTTCAAGCGACATCTGACGGATACCTGCCAATTGGGTCAAACCGTCTGAACCAGCCGCACGAACGTTGGTAAGCTTCTTTTCTTTAGATGGATCTACATTGAGATCCTGCTCTCTACTATGCTCGCCTATGACCATGCCTTCATAGACTTCAGTACCTGGATTCAAAAAGAGAACACCACGTTCTTCAATAGAAGACAACGCATATTCTGTAGTCTTTCCTGTTCGATCGGCTATGATAGCTCCGTTTTTACGGTGCAGCATCTCGCCCTTATAGGGTTCATATCCGACGAGTTCAGAAGAGAAGAGTCCTTCGCCGCGAGTTGCCGTGAGGTACGAGGACCTAATACCCAGAAGTCCACGTGAAGGGATATCAAATACAAGTTTAACGCGATTAGCTGGCATATTTTCATAGTGTGCCAATACACCTTTACGGTTTTGGAACATTTCTGTAACAGCGCCAGTAAATGCATCTGGAAGATAGAGAACAGCACGTTCTACTGGTTCTTGCTTCTCACCTGCGTCATTCTTAATCATGCGAACAACAGGACGGCCAACCATGAACTCAAGACCTTCACGGCGCATAGTTTCAATCAAAATTGCAAACTGCAGTTCCCCGCGTCCAAGAAGGAAATATTGATCGGTAGAATCGCCTTCTTCCATCTGAACAGCCACGTTCGCGCGACATTCACGTTCTAAACGCTCGCGAAGCTTTCGAGACTGAATAGCTTCCCCTTCTTTACCAGACAGTGGGCTGGAATTGATGGAAAAAATCATCCTCAAAGTAGGCTCTTGAACTTGAATTCTAGAAAACATTTCAATTTCCGTCGAGCCACCAAGGGTATCGCCGATAAATACGTTATCATTTCCTGCAACAATTCCAATGTCACCAGCAGTCAATTCTTCCGTTTCAACCTCTCGGTTGCCGCTGTAGGTAAATAGTTTCGTTACGTTGAATTTTTCTGAAAACTTTTCGCCATTAGGTTTGACTCCTAAACGAAAGATCTCTTGCCCTTTTCTAACTTTTCCAGCAATCACTCGCCCCACGGAAAGCTGCCCCACGAAGTTTGACCAAGATAGGTTGGAAAGCTGCATGGTAAAGACACCGTCAGGATCCACTGTGGGACCCTTAAAACGATTTAGGACTAAGTCAAAAAGAGGTTCTAATGAGCCTTTTTTCTCACCCTTTAAAAGCAAAGGAACATCATCAAAATTCTGGGTACACCAGCCTTCACGTGCCACTGCATACACAATCGGGAAATCACACTGTTCATCTGAAGCGCCAAGCTCTACAAACAAATCAAAAACCTGATTGACGACATCTTGAATACGATCGCCGACCTGAACTTCAGGGCGATCCACTTTATTGATACAAAGAATAATTTTATGGCCCATTTTAAGAGCCTTTTCTAACACGAAGCGAGTTTGCGGTAAGGGACCTTCTGCAGCATCCACAAGCAAAACGGCTCCGTCAACAGTTCCAATGATTCGTTCTACTTCTCCACCGAAGTCGGCGTGTCCTGGAGTATCCACAATGTTTAGCTTCACGCCTTTAACATTTACAGAGCAGTTTTTCGCCAAAATCGTAATCCCACGTTCGCGCTCAAGGGCATTGGAATCCATCATGCGATCTTCTGTTTTTTCATGGGCAGCAAATAAGCCCCCTTGCTTCAAAAGATGGTCGACAAGAGTAGTTTTGCCGTGGTCAACGTGGGCGATGATACATAAGTTTCTGATGTCCTGGCGAATCATAGAGTTCCCGAAATAAAGGTTTCTTAGCTTCCCGCAAAAGCGGCAGCCGCGGCATGATGCCTTAAGTTGAGGAGAATATCCATCTCTTTTCTTGGGGAAACACTTGAATAAGTTAAAGATATTAATTTCCCAGCCGCGAAATTACCTCTATAATGCCGCCACTATCAAATTTTAGGAGACCCCATGAAGGACCAATGGACGATTAATTGCCTGAAAAGCCTAGTCATTGATGGGGTCAGCAAAGCAAAGTCCGGCCACCCTGGAGGCGCCATGTCATCCATGGATTTTGCCTACCTTCTTTATACAGAATTCATTACATTTCATCCCCAAGACCCCAAATGGCTTGGCCGAGATCGCTTTATCTTAAGTGCTGGCCACGAATCCATGCTTATATACTCACTTCTTCACGGCATAGGTTGGCTAACTATCGACGATCTTAAGTCTTTTAGACAACTACATTCCCGTACCCCGGGGCATCCTGAAAACACGGAAACACCCGGAGTAGAATGTACCACCGGACCTCTGGGCCAAGGGGCAGCCATGTCGACTGGTTTTGCCTTAGGAGCGAAACACCTCTCTGCCAGCCTAGACCAGGACCTTTTCTCTTATAAAACTTGGGTCCTCTTAGGTGATGGGTGCATGCAAGAGGACGTGACCCTGGGTGCCGCTTCGATAGCCGGACATCTCAAATTAAATAATCTTATTTGGTACTATGATCGCAACGCGATTCAGATTTCAGGCTCCATAAGGCGGGCAACAAGTGACGATGAGCAGAGGATATTTGAAGGTTTTGGCTGGAGGGTTTACCGGGTTTCCGGTCATGATCACGCCGCCCTTCGAAGCGTCATGACTTTAGCTCGAGCAGAAACCGAGCGTCCCGTTCTTATTATTGGCGACACCACTATGGCTAAAGGCGCAGCCTCCCTAGAGGGTAGCCATAAAACCCACGGAGAACCGTTGCCAGCTGCCGAAATAGCTGCAACCAAAGCGGCTTGGGGACTCCCCGAAACGGATTTTTATTGGCCCAAAGAAGCTACAGAACACTTCCAAAGAAACTTTCAAACTCTAAAGTCGAAAGTAGACACTTGGAATAAAAAGCTAGAATCCCGACTGGCTGATAAGACGTTTAGCGATAAATTTAATGGTTACTTTGGGTCGTTACATGTCGAGAGCCTAGCTCCGATTTCATGGGACCGCACTAAGCCTATCGCCACTAGAAATGCTTTTGGCAGAATTATTGAAGAATGGGCTTTTTCGGTTCCCAACCTGATCGGCGGATCTGCTGACCTTGAGCCTTCCAACATGACGGGTGCTTTTGCAAAAAAAGTTGGAGATTTTCAAGCTGAAACTCCCCAAGGCAGAAATATCGCTTTTGGCGTGAGAGAATTTACGATGTCAGCAATGTGCAATGGATTAGCCCTCCATGGTGGGTTTGTACCCTTTGACGCTACATTTTTAGCTTTTGCAGATTACTCTCGCCCTGCATTACGTCTCGGCGCAATTCAAAAAGTGCGCGTGATTCATGAGTTTACGCATGACTCTTTCTATCTTGGCGAAGACGGCCCCACCCATCAACCCATTGAGCAAGTGATGAGTTTAAGAGCCATACCTGACCTTATGGTTATGCGCCCTGCAGACCCGAGTGAAACAGAAATCCTCATGAAAGTTGCCCTAAAAGATCCTAATACCCCTGTATGTATTTGTTTGACCCGACAAGGCGTTCCTTATTTAAGTGGGCCTGTAGAGCTGAGCGCCAAAGGTGCCTGGCAAGTCAAAGAATCCACAAAACCAGATTTAGTTATTTTTGCCACTGGTTCAGAAGTCGGCCTAGCCCTTAAAACTGCCGAGCAACTCGAAAAGGACGGATATTCCAAGTCCACGCGCGTCATAAGCGTGCCGTGCTGGGAATTGTTTTTCAATCAAGATGAGGCTTATAAAAATCAGATTTTATCTGTGGACTGTAAGAGAAGAGTGTCAATAGAAGCTGGCACCACACTTGGCTGGGAGCGTTTTGTGGGACGCGAAGGCCTCATGGTTGGTATCGATCACTACGGTGCTTCAGCTCCCGCGGGAGACCTTGAAAAGCAGTTTGGCTTTACCCCAGAAGCTGTGGTTAAAAAAATAAAGAACCATAACTTTGGTCTATAAATCAATGCAACTGCAGTTCTAGAAAACCTCCCCATAAGGAAGCCGCCAGGAAAACCTAGGCGGCTTTACTTATGGATTCGTAAAAAGTCTGCACTTTCACGAATCGTTGCAGGTTTTCCTAATCTCTATTGTATAAGCAAAGGAAATCCCAGCTGATTCCATGTCGATTAAAATACGTTGCTCTTACAAACCACTACTTCGGGTCGGCGCACACCTTCCCAGAAACGCAGGGATAGCCGACAGCTTTCAGAAACCTGTAACTGTTTTCGGCATAAGGCACCTCTGGCCTAAACCCTAGGCCCATCCTAACAGTGTTTTCAATGTCTTCGCCCGAATCATCAGTTTCAAAAAGAACTTTTCCCGCAGGGGCCTCTAAAAACCCCTGAAAACCCCTAGAGGTCTTTTTCTTGAGTGCAGATCCATAGGAAAACCACAGTCTTTCGTCTGTTTCCAGCCACTTCAAATCCCCAGCCGATGCCTGACAATCGTGAAGAAGGATTTTCCCTTCATACTTAGATTGCCTTAGAATCGGTTTCAGCTCACTCCAACTTCTCACAATATGCAAAACCACTAGCGACTTTTTATAGGTCTTTGCTAGATCCAAATGTTTTAGAAACCAAAAAATTTGAGTTTCAAGTGAAGTCGAAATCAATTTGTCAAGCCCCGTCTCCCCGACTCCAAGACACTCAGGATGCTCCATCCAAGAAAACAGGGTTTCTAGGGGCTCGGCCATCTGCCCGATCCACCAAGGATGAAGACCCAGCACAAAAGGCCCAGTAGGTTGCCAGTTCCCTTCGCGAACCAGCCTGATATCAGGGGATTCTATTTCAATAAGTCCCTGGGTTCTTTTGGGACGGTGAGTATGCGCATCTAGCATATTAAAGTTGACCTCAGACCAAGGAAGCTCATGAAAGAGAACGTCTCATCTAAGATACCACGTCTTTACCATTCAGCGGCTCTTATCTGCTCTGAAACTCTGTCAGTTGGTTGATTACTAACGATGCCGCAGCAAATCCGAAGCTTCCGGTAACAAATGAGGAACTTCCGTAACCGTCACCACAATCGAGTCTTAACGGCTTTTTTGTTTCACATGAGCCTGGCAAAACAGGATGCTCATTGCTGTACACCGCAAATATCCCGTAGTTTACTTGTCCATTCATGCCATAGGTATTTCGTAAACGTTTTCTAACCTGCTTGAGCAAGGGATCAACCGTGGTATCTTTCAGGTCACAAATTTTGATTTTGGTGGGATCAGTCTTTCCTCCGGCACCACCTACTGTAACCACCTTCATGTTTTTTTTAAGACAATTGGCAAGAAGTAAAGCTTTATTGGACAGGGAATCAATAGCATCCACAACAAAGTCATAATTTGGGACAAGAAGTTCTTCTGAAGTTTGGGAGGTAAACCAATCCGTTATGATATCGACTTTTAGGTTAGGATTTATTTGAAGGAGTCGTTCTTTAAGAACCTCTACTTTAGGGCGACCAATTGTCGTACTCAGTGCTGGTAGTTGACGATTCATATTAGAAATACATATATCATCAGGATCGATCATAGTAATTCTACCCACACCGGATCTTGCAAGTGATTCCACGACCCAGGACCCCACGCCACCGACACCTACGACAGCGACATGGCTTTGATTAAGTCGGATCAAGCCCTGTTCTCCATAAATGCGGCCTATCCCGGCAAACCGAGCTGTCAAACTTTCGATTCCTAAGTCGATTCCTGAGTCGATTCCTGAGTCGATTCCTGTGTCGATTCCTGACTCGATACCTACTTTGCTTTCGATAAGACTCACTATGGCCTCCCAGAGCTCGATAGATAGTGGGTGAATCCCCCAGTGTCAAGGCAAACCAAAAATTCCAGTTTGATTTTAGTAACCTACAAAAAAAATCGTAGCATCCCCTCTCAATAGGTTCTAAAATACTCTCAAATCTCTAAAAATTGCGGGAGAGTCCAATGACTCTAAAAATCAGAAAAGCTGTCGTTCTTGGTGCTGGTGTCATGGGAGCCCAAATTGCTGCGCATATTTCAGCCGCTGGCATTCGAACATGGCTTCTTGACCTAGAAAGCGAAGAGCCTCCCAAAGATCCCAAAATAGCCAAGGCAGTAGGAAAGAATTTTAGATCCAGCCGAGCTTTATTAGCTTTGGAAGGACTCAAGAAACTGAAGCCTTCCCCTCTGATGTTAGACAGCATTCCAGACTCCATCATCCCAGGGAACTTTGCCGATGACTTGTCAGTGATTGCAGATTGCGACTGGGTTATTGAAGTGGTTGTTGAAAAGCTAGAGATTAAGAAAGCGATTCATAAAAGAATTAGTGAATACAAACGCCCGGGCGTTGCCGTCACCACCAATACTTCAGGAATTCCCCTTAATGAGATCGTGGCAGATTTGGATGAGTCTTACGCCCGTGACTTTTTCGGCACACACTTTTTTAACCCTCCTCGCTATATGAACCTCCTTGAAGTTATTCCCACCAACAGAACTGATGGCCAATTATTTGCAGCCATGAGTCAATGGCTTTCTGAAACGCTAGGAAAAGGAATTGTCGTCGCAAACGACACAGTGAACTTCATAGCGAATCGTATTGGAGTCCTTTCGCTTCAATCCACGCTTCACCATATTCAAGACTTAAAGATTAATTTTGAGACTACCGATTTACTCACTGGAAAATTGATGGGTCGACCCTCCTCTGGCACTCTACGAACTATGGATGTCGTGGGGCTTGATACCTGCGCTCATGTAGCTAAAAATGTTTACGACAAAGCCACTGATGATCCCTTGAGAGAACTTTTCGCTGCCCCTTCCTGGATGGCAAGATTGATCACTGCAGGAGCTCTAGGACAAAAAACAGCAGATAAGGGTTGCTTTAGCAAAGTTAAAGACAGTAAAGGAAAGAGTGAGATTTTAGCCTATCGCCCAGAGTCTGATAGCTATGAAAAGCAGGCGCCTGAATCCTTTCCTTGGCTAGCAGATGCTGAAAAAGAAAAAGACCTTATTAAGCGACTTACAATCATTCTAGAACAAGACGATCGCGGATCTGAATTAGTCTGGCGAATATTACGCGATACCTTTTCCTATTCTGCCATGCTATGCAATGAAATAGCTTCGGGAGAAGTGAAGCGTATTGACGATGCGATTCGGTGGGGATTTAACTGGGAGATGGGACCGTTTGAGCTTTGGCAGTCATTAGGCTTTGAAAAGATACTTACGAGACTTAAAAAAGACAAAGCTCTCTTGCCCGACTGGATTACAGCCGGACTGGCATTTTACAACCCCGCACCTGGCTCTGCTGCAGCTGAAGTAGGAGGCTATAGCGAGCAGTACCACTCGACTCTTAGAAAAATGCAGAAACTTAAAGAAGAGTCCTACAAATATAGACTTTCAAACCGAGAATCCCGCGATGACAAACGAGTAGTTCTCAGCAATAAAGCTGCAAGTTTGCTGAATATGGGTGATGGGGTCTCTCTACTGGTCTTTCATACTAAGATGAACGCTTTAGACATGGACCTCCTGGAGCTCACGCAGAAAGCGTTAGAGGCTACAGGCAAGAATTTTGACGCCATGGTTATTGGCAACCAAGGTCCGGCTTTTTCAGCTGGGGCCAATCTCAAGATGCTAGCTGAATTTATTGAAAAAAAGAACTGGGACGGCATTGACCAAATGCTGCGAACGTCCCAAGGCACATTACAAATGCTTAAGTATGCTCCATTCCCTACGGTTGCTTGTCCCCACGGAATGACCTTGGGTGGAGGCTGTGAGGTAAGCCTTCATACTAGCCATCGCCTGGTGACAGCAGAAACCTATGCGGGGCTTGTCGAAGTTGGAGTTGGCCTCATTCCAGGCGCTGGGGGAACAAAGGAATTAGCCCTTCGCGCCTATGATGCTGCCATGGGAGGCGAAAAAACCGATCCTACCAGCTTTATACAAAAGAGCTTTCAATTGATTGCTATGGGGCAAGTATCTTCATCAGGCTATCATGCAAGAGCTATGGGGCTCTATCCTGAAAGCCGGACACTTGTAACTATGTCTAGAGAGCATCAGCTTTCAGAAGCTAAAGATATGGCGCGATTTGCTGTAAGAATGGGCTATCTACCTTCTTCACCAAGATCTGGAATTAAAGTACTGGGAGATGGGGGCCTTAATACGTTCCGCATGGCCCTTTACAATATGGTGCAAGGAAAAATGATTTCTCCCTATGATAGTTTTGTTGGCGAAAAAGTCGCCTTGGTTCTCTGCGGAGGAGAGATTGAAGCTGGCACCCCTGTCGATGAAGCTTGGTTTTTAGATCTCGAGCGAAGAGCCTTTATAGAGCTTTGTCAGCAGGAAAAAACAAAAGAGAGAATCCTATTTATGCTCGCCAATGGAAAACCATTGCGCAATTAAAAATAATATTAAGGAGCGATCCATGAAAGCAGTCTATCTCGTATCTCCCCTAAGGAGTCCCATAGGAAAAGCATTTAAAGGAGGCCTAGCCACTTCGAGGCCAGATAATTTCTGCGCTGATGTTGTCAGGGCTGTCGTTAAACAGGCAGGGGACTTTGATCCAGGTCTGATCGAAGATTTAATTCTTGGTTGTGCGATGCCAGAAGCCGAACAAGGCATGAATATCGGACGGATGGTAGGCTTACTTGCCGGGCTTCCCGAAACCGTACCTGGCGTCACTGTAAATCGATTTTGCAGCTCAGGCCTTCAAACCATTGCCATGGCCTATGAAAGAATCGCTTCTGAGCAAGCAGATTGTATTCTGGCAGGGGGGGTGGAATCCATGTCTGCCGTGCCCATGATGGGACATAAGATCGTCGGAAGCCGAAAAATCATGGACACCCGCCCAGACATGTATCTTTCCATGGGCCTGACCGCCGAAAATGTCGCAGAAGACTTTAAGATCACTCGAGATGAGCAAGATGAGTTTAGCTTTGAGTCCCACCGCAAAGCCTCCAAAGCCATTGCAGAAGGAATGTTTCACGATGAGATTGTACCCATAGATGTCGAAAGACGAAGGCCTGGCAAAAATGGACAGGTTATCGTTGATACGATGAAGTTTGCTATGGATGACGGCCCTCGCGCCGACACCACTTTAGAAGCTTTAAAGGCATTAAGAACGGCATTCAAAATGGGCGGATCTGTTAGTGCAGGAAGCTCCAGTCAAATGTCCGACGGTGCAGCAATGACCCTAGTCTGTAGTGAAGACTTTGTGAAAAAACACAATTTGAAGCCCATGGCGCGCTTTTTAGGATTTTCGGTCGCTGGCGTTCCGCCGCGAGTCATGGGAATCGGCCCCATAGAAGCCATTGCTAAGGTGTTAAAGCGCACAGGTTTAAAACTCTCCGATTTAGACCACATCGAGCTAAACGAAGCCTTTGCCGCTCAGGCACTCGCGGTTATCAAGACTGTGGGTTTGGATCCCAAAAAGGTAAACCCCTATGGCGGTGCCATTGCCTTAGGCCATCCTCTAGGAGCAACTGGAGCAAAGCTTGTGGCAACAGCATCCCACGCTCTCAAAAGAAATCAGGGAAAGTACGGTTTGATCACCATGTGTATTGGGACTGGCATGGGAGCAGCTGGCCTTATAGAAAGAGTCTGAGATTCTGAAGTCATTTTTTTAGGCCTATGCCTTCTGCGAAATCAATACCTGTGATTTGCCAAAAGCTCATCGGAAGCCTTTACTGCGTAAGAACTACACTTTTATTGACGCTGACACTAGGGTGTCTCGACGATTTCGTCCGCCGACTCTTGGAGCGTTTCATATTTCATCGCCTAAAGTTTGATCGACTACTTCTCTGACAGGAACAATCTACTTCAAGGCCCCATGTGCCCTATCGTTATTTTAATATTATCTAAATTGCGATAGTTACCCGGCAAGATGATATTGACCTAAAGAATGTGGCTAACTTGTTCGGGCACTACCACTACATGAAACTTATGATGCGGATAGGGTAGTTTACTGACCTGAAGGCCATGTTGCTGGAAGTTCACCACGGGCAGAGCCAGCATGCAGTGATTTGAGAGAGTGGGTTCTATCGATAAAGATAAATGCGTCATATCGTTTAGATAGCTGCGTGGGCACATAGTTTCCACGCTGCTCATGACGAGGGTCATAGACGACTCCAACAGCCCGATGCCCAAGTCTTTCAAGAAACGGAGTATTGCTTTTGTCCTTAAGAGGAATATAGAACTGCTTCACTTTATTCTTTGCTGCTGCCAAGTGGAAGTAGTGTTCATAGCTTTTTTCCCGAGCTTGAGGCAACCGCATTACTTGTTCTTTGCCCCCCCATGCATGCCCAGCAAGCACTTCACCTTGATAGGTCCCAAAACCTACTAGTGCCACACAGTCATCGCCATAGACGAGACGAGCAAGACCGCCAATATTCACATAGCCCCGGTCGTTCATGTCCGTTGCACGATAGTCGCCAATATGCGTATTATGAGCCCACACAATAGCTTTAGCACTGTGTCCATACCATTCTAAAAGTCGATCTAGGTTTTCCATCATATGGCCATCACGAATGTTCCATGAACTTGCGTCAGCTTTGCTCATTGCACGATAGTACGCCTCAGCGTTTACGACAATGTGAGCATTTTGCTGAGAACTAAAAAATTCTTCGCTATCTTCGATCGAATTTTTCACAGCAAGTTCAAGAAGTTTCTGAAGATTCTGAACAGCCTCATTTTGACAGCCATCCGGATATTTGATGAGCGAACGCGCATATGAAACTTCATCGCCTTGAAAAGCCTCAAAACAAGCATAGCGATTGCCGACCTCTTCTGCCAATAGAGGCTCATTCTTGCTTAAATACTTAATCACCTCATGAACGGACTCAAAAAGTGAATAGACATCGAGGCCGTAGAACCCAGCCTTGTTGATCCTCATCCATTCAGCAAGTCTTGCGACCTCTTCATTTGCCCACATCCAAGTCGGCCAGCGATGATTAAGCATCAGAACCTCTTTAGCACTACGTCCTTCACCTGATTGAATGTATTTATGAAGTCGATAGAAATCAGGCCAATTTCCTTCGACAGCTATGAAGTTAAATCCGTGATCTTTAATCAAGCGTTTCGAAATTTGACTTCGCCACCTATAAAACTCTTCGGTGCCGTGAGAAGCCTCGCCCAGCATAACAACTCGCTTATTCTTTATAGATTGAATGAAGCCATCAAGACTTTCCTCATTGTGATCATCTAGCGGCACCATCGAATGCAATATAGCCTTCTGCAGTTTCAATGCACGATCACCTTGACCTCTCAATTTCTGAGCTGAGAGTTGGTCCACAAACCATTGAGCCGCCTGCATCGACACCTCCTCAAGTGTATTAGGCTCGTCAAATAGATGGGTCGCACCTGGGACAATTGATAATATACAGTTGCTAAGAGATCTCTGAGCCTTGCGATTGAGCTCAATGACACTGTAGTCCTGACCACCTACTAATAGAAAAGTCGGAGCTTTCAACAATTTTAATGTGTCTCCTGCGAGATCAGGCCTTCCACCTCTACTGACAATGGCAAAAATAGACTCCTTACCCATTAGCTTAACAGCTGCTTGTATAGCAGCTCCAGCACCAGTGCTCGCGCCAAAGAATCCAAGCGGTACCGACTTAATACCAAGTTCTTTGCGCAGCCAAAGCGTTACTAACGCCAATCGCGTACTTAATAATTCTATGTTAAAAACATTACCCATGTTTTGAGCTTCTCTCTCGCTCAACAAATCAAAAAGAAGAGTTCCAAATCCTTTGTCATTTAAAACCTGTGCTACATATTGATTGCGCGGGCTTTTACGACTGCTTCCACTGCCATGCGCAAAAATAATTACTGCTTTCATTGAAGGAAATGTCGTTAGGTCTCCAAGCAATTTTATTCTTTCAATAACTATTTCGACTTCCCGAGTAGCTTTTTTGGAAGGATCGCCACTTCCTTTAAGAAGTGCCACGACTTCGGCGTCGCTAACTTGAGAAAAATCCTCATACCACTGACCAACGGACATAAGGTCTTCGCGCTCTTCTATAACTACCAGGTTTTCAACCTTACCTCGCAAGATTCTGGCTGAACTTGCCGCTGCCACTGGCACAGCGGCAATGATCTTTGATTCGGACTTACTCCTCAAATACTTCACAGCGGCGGACATTGTTGCACCCGTCGCTAGTCCATCATCCACTAGTATCACTGTTTTTTGGTTGAATAATGGAAACTTTCTGGAGTCTCGGAAAAGACGAGTTTGTTGCTCAATTTTTTGCCGTTCCATTGCGAGAGTTCTGCCTAATTCGGCAGGTTCGAGCCTTAGTTTAGCGAGAATCGCTTCGTTCCAAACAGGTTCTGCTTCCTCACAAACAGCGCCAACTGCCAATTCAGCTTGATTTGGCGCACCGACCTTGCGAACTATCAGGACATCTAACGGAGCTCCTAATGCATTCGCAATCTCAGCTGCAACTGGCACCCCACCGCGAGGTAGAGCTAGTACAATAACAGAATCCTTTATATATCTCTGAAGTTTTTGGGATAAAAGTTGTCCTGCTTGACTTCGGTCTTTAAAGATCATTTTGTAACTCCTACAAGGTTCTGTTTGCATCAGAGATCTCAATGCACTCAGATTATTCAGCAAGCTCATTGCATCTGCTGTGCCAAAGCTAGACCCTATGACCGGAACACTTCTTGCTTACAACTTAGTAAAGGGAGGATTCTTATGCATTGGTATGTTGTGGCTAACAAAAAAGAAGCGCGTATTTTCGTAAAAGCGACGGAGCATTCTCAATTGAAACTTCTTCAGTCCTTGACCAATCCATTAGGAAATGTAAAAAGAAGAGATTTGATAAAGAAACCTGCTGGCCGCGGGGTGAAGTCCATAGGTCACACAGGATCCATAAACTATTCTATTCCCAAGCGTCACGATCCTCATGAAGACGCCATAACTCAGTTTTCGAGAGAGCTCGCACGTTTTTTGGAAGGCGAAAAACTGAAAAGAAGTTTTGACTCTATCTCCGTAATAGCAGCCCCTCATCTGCTCGGTAAAGTCAAAGCGGAAATGAGCCCGGCGCTAAAAAAATATGTCACAAATTGGATCAAGAAAGATTTGCAAAAATGCCCTCCACATAAGCTGAGCCATTTTTGATACCGTCCGGAGAGTCTGAACATATTGCTTTTTTGTGACCCGATATTCACCTTGTTTAATCAATAAACTTTTGAAGCTAAGCCTTGTGCACACTAAAGCTGAACCACTCCGCAATCTTACTGCCCTCAATTTTTGTCCTCAAATACTTGGACCGATCCGTGTGTGCGAATGGGCACTGCTCGTGCGCACATCGGATTCGGTAGTTTTTGGGTTTAAGAAACACCTAAGGCCGAGGACGAATTAGCTTCGGGAGGGCCCTGTTTGAGGAGCGCTTCACTCTCCGTTCGCGGGAATTGGCTCACTTCTTATCTCTACATTCCATTTGTAACTAAAAAAATTTTTTGTGTTAATGCGTGTGAGTTTACTTGTATCGAAGACAGCTTACTGCGACACCGTTAGCAATAGTTCTGAACAAGCTATCCCGCGTGCTCAAACACGCATATCGTGTCCAGTATTTTGTTGTTAATTGCCTTTGATGTGGATGAGAATTCCATTTTTGGATCTCCTTCACGTATTACGCGCCAATGGGGATGGTCGAATAATCCATTAAAAAAGTAAGCACATCCCAAATGATGCTCAGAAAGCCGACAAATCCAACCACCAGCACCTAGCAAAACTCGCGCAAGGTTAGCGGCCGATAAAAAACGACTCTTGGCTTCAAGGCACTAGTATTTGCCGGACACCGAAAGCCCCCACCCGCTGCAGCTCTGTTTCCAGAAGAGAGCCATCGTGATTTGTCTTCATGCCATTCCATGCCATATTTGCAACGATGCGGCCCAAGGACTTTGCAAAAGCTCTCACCCTGGTTCTAAATTTGAAAGTAAAACACATATCGCCTAGGAATCTAACTTGGGTAGTCTATAGTTTTAAGTGCGAAATATCACGCAACATACGCACTTGCTCATTTGAGCTAGACATTTTGTGATGGATTTTTTCCTAACGCTTACTTAACTGTGCATGATGATAGTTAGCAGAATGGCCATGCAGCGAATGACCACTTCGGACGACACAAATTTATTCGACCGCAAATTCTATATAGGTTTAGAACTTGCCACCTTTGATTTGATCCAACCTACTACAATGGGCAGGATGGAAACGAAAACCACTCCCACTATCAGAAAGTGAATATTTTCTTCGATATTGGGAACTTGTTTGGCTAAATAATACCCACCTAAAAGCATGGACCAAATCCATAGAACACCACCAAAAATATTATAGGCGAGGAAGTTTTTGTAAGGCATTCCAGCAATACCTGCCACGGTGGGAGCAAACGTCCTAATAATGGGAATAAACCGAGCAAACACAATCGTCTTCCCGCCATGCTTTTCGTAGAATAGTTGGGCGGCAAGAAGGTGAGCTTTTTTAAACAGCAAACTGTCTTCTCTTTTATAAAGTTTAGGCCCAGTGGTTTTTCCAATCCAATATCCGACTGCATCACCAATGACTGCTGCAAAAGACAATAAGATTCCTGTCTGCCAAACATCAATGGTGCCCGTTGACGCAATAATTCCAGCAGAAATTAAAAGAGAATCGCCTGGAAGAAAAAAACCAAACAATAAGCCTGTTTCCGCAAAAATAATTAAAATTAAACCTACAAGCCCCACGGCTGCAATCAAAGATTGTGGGTCTTTTAAATAACCAAACAACTGATGAAATAGCTCTACCATAATCCTCTAGTCTCCCTCTGTGGATTCTAATAATGAATCTTCCTTAGATTCTTCACTTGTCTCTACGGAAATCAATGTTTTTTGCAACTTTCGAGTACGGACGTGCACCTGATCTACCTGATCAGACGCCTCTTTGAGTTTTTTAGATATTTTGTCTACCACGTCCCCAAATCTTGAAAATTCAGTTTTTACCGCCCCAAGAACCTTCCAAACTTCACTGGAACGCTTTTCTATGGCTAGAGTTTTAAAACCCATTTGCAAACTATTGAGCAGAGCTGCAAAGGTCGTAGGACCCGCAATCACGACTCTAAAATTTCTTTGAATATTATCGACTAGCCCTGGGCGCCTCAAAACCTCAGCATACAAACCTTCTACGGGAAGAAACAAAATAGCAAAGTCAGTTGTGTAAGGTGGTTCCACATATTTTTGCTGAATTGATTTTGCTTCCAACTTGATACGAGACTCCAAAGCAGCACCAAACTGCTCAATCAGCTGGCCATCAGCTTTCTCGTACGCATCCAAGAGCCGTTCATAATCTTCTTTGGGGAATTTTGCATCTACAGGGAGCAACACTTCTTCGTCTGCTTTACCTGGCAGTCTGATAGCAAACTCCACAATTTCCTTAGAATTAGGCTTTGTCGCTACATTTATGCGGTATTGCTCAGCGGTCAATATTTCACTTAGCAAAGACTGAAGCTGTCTTTCACCCCAGCCTCCCCTAGCTTTCACGTTGGTTAAAACTCTCTTTAAGTCTCCCACCCCTTGGGCTAAAACGGCCATTTCCCCTAACCCACGCTGGACGTCTTCTAAGCGTGTGCTGACTAACTTAAAACTCTCACCAAGTCGGCGTTCTAAAGTCGACTGAAGTTTTTCCTCGACGACAGCCCTCATCTGTTCCAAACGATCCGAATTGTCTTTTTGGATCGTATTTAACTTGGATTCCACCTTAGACTCAATGGCTTCCATACGAATAAATAACGACTCGCCAAACCTGGACATAGTCGTTTGAAGTTCGTCACGAGTTTGATAAAGGGCGCGACTTTGTTCCTCGCGGGATCTAGAAAATTCCTCCCGAAACATCATATCGGAAGACTTAGATTGCTCATTCATTTGATTTTCGAAAGATTTATCTCGCCTCAAGAGTAAAAAAAACTGCAAAAAAACAAGCATCAAAGAAGCTACTAATAGAATGCTATTTAGCTCGACGCCTGACGTCAACTTAATCTCCTAGTCCCATTGTGGATCGGGGTGAGCATATCTTAAAGTTAGGCTAACGCCAAGTATAGGTTAGGCGGCTATATGAATATCAGGAAGACCTGAATGAGCACGGGCTTTTACTTCTAAAGACCTCCTGCTATAAAACCAAGCAATATTGTGGGGAGGTGAGTTTGTTTTTCCTGCGGCATTCAGAATGTATCTGGAATACCACCAGGCACTGCTTGAAAAAGTAGACCGAAGCATAGACTGTCCTTCCACGCTGTAGCGAGAAAAGTACTTTATAAATTGGACTTCATCAACTCCATGAAATTGTGACTCGCGAATAAATTCCAACTGATCTGGAGTCTCCAGATGAACGGAGGCCGAAACCGCAAAACTTCTAAAATCTAGGAAGCAGCATAGTTCCAGAAGCGCCTGCTTTGCTTTTTCGGAGTTTAGAACCGCCAAGATAGCACTTGCTTTTCGAGGGTGATGGAGGGTTAAGAGTCTCTTCAGATAAATGACGGCAACGTCATGATGCTGAAAACAGGGAGTCGGAAGGGGAATCTGCCAAATGCTAGAATCACTGGGCAGTGAATTCAAATACATCATTCTTTCCTCTGGGGTCCCTATAAGGCAAAGTAGAGTTACGTTTTCTACTTGAGTCTGTAAATTCTTAGACTTCGATGCGAGGCAATAGTCTTTTAGCCGCGTTCTTTCCGCCAGATCAACCAGAAGATCTTGACTTTCGCATTGATGAATCAACTCGCTCCAAAGACTTCGCCACGTTTTCGGATAGCGTGAAAACAAATGACTCAGAACCACCTTGGAATCTCGAGATTTTTTTATCCCTTGAAATTGTTTGTACATAGACGCTTTAATCAGTCCCATGTGTAAGGACTTCCAAGCGTCGTAGAGCTGTCCTACAAAATGAGAAAACACAAACCAACATATAAAAGTATAGAGCAGAATCATAAGTCGTACCTCTCCCTGGTTCTCGGAATTTTAAGGCGAATCCTCAAGGTAGAAATTGCCTAGTGAAAAGCTCAGCTATTATAGAAACATGTAAATCTCCAGCACTTCTGTTAGAATGAACTATCCTCATGGGAGCTCATATGTGGCCATTGGAACCTGAATTCATAAAAACTGTATTTCCCTATTCAAAAATTAAAGAGCCTATTACCGGTGCTTCAACAGACTCGAGAGCCATTCTTGATAACCAGATGTTTATTGCCCTTAAAGGGGAGCGCTTTGATGGGCATAATTACCTCATGGATTTATTTAAAAATGGTCTAAAATGCGCATTAGTTTCGGAGGAATGGGCGCAAAATGCACCTGAAGAACTGAAAGAAAAGCTCCTGTATAAGGGCGATTCTGTACAGGGTTTAAGAGAGTTGGCCCAAGCGTTTCGCAAAAGAGTCCCCTTTCCTGTCATCGGTATCGGTGGGTCCAATGGGAAAACAACCACGAAAGAAATGCTTGCTGCTCTTCTTTCTGGAAGGCAACAACGGATCACAAAAACCGAAAAAAGCGAAAATGGCTATATTGGAGTGGCAAAAACCATCATTCAAAATGCCCACACTCCCCTTGAAAACATTGGCGCTCTTGTTTTAGAAATTGGCATCGATCAAAAGAAGGCAATGGCGAGCCATATGGAATTGGCACAACCCGACTGCGTTTTATTAACCGCCCTTGGACCCGAGCACCTGGAAGGACTTGGGGGCTGGAATGAGGCGATCCAGGAGGAAATTGAGCTTTTTAAGCTTTCCAAAGGAAAGCCGCGCATTTGGCAACTGTCAGAGTCTAAGATCTGGGATTTCTCAGATTTAGTAGAAGAGCAGGACTGTTTTGTGATATATGAGGAAGATATCAGCCGAGGCTCGAATGCCTTCGGTCGCTCCAAGCTCAGCGATTTTAATTTGCTTCATTGGCATATGGAGACGGATCGCCCAGATAGAACCGTAATCTATGCTCGCTGGATTGAGAAGGCAAAAGATTCCAAACTCCTGTGTTTTACGGTTCCCCTTCCAGGCCTTCATAATGCCAATAATTTTGCTTTAGCCTTGGCTGCAGCGCTCCATTTAGGCTGGACACACGAAGAAGTACTTAAAGGTTGGAAAAACTTTGAAGTGCCCCCCATGCGTAGCCGGATCATCTATCTTAAGGAAAATATCTGCCTCTTTGACGACTGCTACAACGCATCTCCTTCAAGCATGAAGGCCGCTTTCGCCTCCCTGGATCATGGAGATTGGCGGCAACGCAAGAAAATTCTAGTCCTGGGCGACATGCTTGATCTTGGTGCTGAATCTCTTAAATGGCATCTCGACATTCTGCCTGCTTTACTTGCTATTTCGCATGCGACTATCTTCCTCTACGGTGAAGCTATGGGCAAAATATACCTCGCTTTGAATGACAAATTAAAATCGAGAATCTTTCACATCGCTACATCTGACGACCCCGTAAAGCGTTTAGAAGAATCTGGATTTGCGCTAACTGACAGCATCATTCTCGTAAAAGGGAGTCGCGGTATGCAACTCGAACGGGTGGTTAAGCATCTGGAAACGAAGTATACTAGTTCCTAATTTCCCATAATTTATGGGCACTTATATTCAGCCGCACGCCTTTTTCTTTGTTTTCTTGAAACTAGAGTGGGAATAGGCTAAACGAGGTTTCCTCGGGAGGTCTAGAATATGGGAAAACAAGGTGACCGTCGGACAGAAGATGGCGGATGGTATGGATTAAAATCGGGTTTAGAGATGAGACTCTACGGCTTTCATACTTGCTTCGCCGTTTTCGAATCCCGCAAAAACGACATCATAAGGGCCTATGTCACAGAGCGGAAAGTTAAGACAGCTTCAGCTGTTCTTAAATTCTGTGCCGATAACAAGAAGGCCTATCATATCGTAACGGACGCTGAACTTGAGAAGATCATAGGTTCAGTTCACCATGAAGGCATTGGCATGGTTGTAAAAAAGAAAAAGCCTATGTCGGAAGTGGAGTTTATGAAAACTCTACTTGCTGAGCCTCCAAAACCCTTATTCTTTATGGATGGGGTGTCCAATCCCCATAACCTTGGTGCCATCATGCGAACTCTTGCTCACTTTGGATTCAAGTGGATGATCGGAAACGAAGATGCGCTTCCCGAACTTTCCGCGTCAGCGGCCAGAACAAGCGAAGGCGCAAGTGAATTAGTACAAATGGTTCGCCTGAGAGAACCTATTGAAGTCCTAAATGACCTTAAAGCAAGAGGCTACGAAATTATTGGTACCTCCTCTCACAACTCGATTTCCTTTAAAGATTGGACCCCTAAAGCCAAAACTATTCTTGTGTTAGGCGCTGAGTCCACGGGCATTTCAAACGAAATTTCGAAAATTTGCACAAAGCAGGTAGCTATCCCTGGAACAGGAAACGTAGAAAGCTTAAATGTCAGCGTTGCTGCGGGCATCTTTGCATCACATCTCTCCTTTGGTCTTATCAAATGACTTTGACTGCCTATCTTGCTCACCTAGACTTCAAGGATCAGCTCGCTCAGGAACTTAAAAACATCAAAGCTTGCTATGATCGACTTTTTCTTTGTGAAGGCCCTTACCAGGAATCAATCTGGGCTCAAAACACGTGGTTTCATCCTGAGTTTATAGAGATCGCCTCCATTGGCGATGCTGCAAAGAAGTTAAAAGCAAAGCAAAGAAATTGGGCCCCCTACCACTATGAGCATAAAAGCCGCCTAAACCTCATTGCAGAAGCACTTCCCCATGTCAGTGCAAAACGAATAACATTCGACGCCCCCCTCCCCACGCAGCCTATGGGAGGATTTACGCTGGTTGAGCCTAACCTTCTACTGGCAGCATCCCGCACAAGTTCCCCCTGGGCCCATGGAAGCATGGAATTTGTAGAAGATAAGACAAGCCCACCTTCGCGCGCCTATTTAAAGCTTTGGGACCTCTTTACCAGAATGCCTATTCGTCCTGGAAAAAATGACTTATGCCTGGACCTTGGCGCATCGCCGGGTGGATGGACCTGGGTTCTAGCCCACTTAGGAGCAAAAGTAATCGCCGTTGATCGAGCACCGCTACAAAATGATCTTATGGAGCATCCGCTGGTCACCTTTAAAAAAGGCGATGCGTTTAAATTCAATCCTAAAGACAACCCAGAGATTGACTGGGTTTTCAGCGATTTGATTTGTTATCCTGAAAAACTCTACGATTTTTTGCTACCCTGGCTTTCAGACTCAAAGCAGAGAAATTTCGTACTGACAATTAAATTCCAAGGTGAAAATCCTTATGCCATATTAGAGCAGTTCCGATCGATTGCAGGTTCGCAAATCATTCACCTTTATCACAACAAACACGAAGTCACTTGGCTCCTTTTTCATAACCCAACGTAAAGACGAAGGTAAAGCGCAACTAGCAGCACAACGTAAAACCCAGCTAAAGGCCAAATACAACTCGACTGTGTTGGATTCGGCCCCTAAGACTGGGCAATTGATTAAATTTTCTTAATAAACCTGCAAGCCACCAGAGGCGTGTAACAGCTCTATAAGTTGGTCCTAGGGAGCTGATTTCTCGAAAAAAACCTAAACCTTCACCTCGCTAAAAAACGTCTCTTAAAAAGGATCTAGACGGCTCATTACTAATCAAGAAAAGTTCAAGCACTCAAGCATTTATGTTATACGCTGTGCCTGCTGCGCTGAGGTTTAAAAAATAGAAACCGAAGGAACAAGAGAAAACGAAATGATTCCTTCATCAGAAGGCTTCTTCAGATTCCTTTTAAGCGCAAGTTAAAGATTGCTTGTGTAAAAAATTACTTCAAAAAATTACTTGGTCACGTAAAAATCCCCCTCCAAAGTCAGCAACCAGCTATAATAATTAGTGTTATTTTCCAAGTGAAGAAATGATTCATTTTTTTTGTCAAATATCCGAATCCACGAGTGGTGCTACTTAGAGGAGATTCCAATGAAAAAGCGCAGTCTAGCGATCACATTAGCTATGATTACGTCAATAACGAGCAAATCCTGGGCGGCCGAGCTAGACGCTTCCAGCATTCGAGGTGAACCCAGGGATAAAGTCGTGGGAGTTGTCCAAAACAGATACTTTACAAAATCTTGGCGCCCCAACCTTTCCTATATAACCGGAAGATTCCTAGATGAGGGCTTTACGAAGACTACCTACAAAGGCGGTCGAATGAGTATCTTCCCTAATGAATGGGTGGGATTTGAAATCCAGTCAGGAACTACTACTGTAGAAGACGCTCCCGACCGCATCGCCTTGAATCGAATCCAATACTGTAAAGTAGATGCTGATTGTAGCAACCCCGCCACTTCGGTTTTGGTTTCACCGGACCCAGAAGTTAACCGCGTTGCAAAATTTACAGAATATAGTCTAGTCGGAGTTCCTTTTTATGGAAAAATCAATATCGCAAACCAGTTTCTAATCTATTCGGACATCTATACGGTCCTAGGGTTTGGTCAACTTGATACAGATCAAGGTTCCAAAAAAGACATCATTTGGGGATTTGGACAACGTTTTTATCTCAATAGATTTTTCAACGTACAGTATGACTTTAGACAACGTCGTTGGAGCGAAAAGAGAGCCAATCAAGACTCATTGCATACGGTCTGGTCACTAGATCTAGGAATTGGAGCCTTTCTATGGAAGTAAAGACACCAATTATAGCAATCGGATTTGCACTACTACTTACGCCAAACGCGCAGGGAGCACCGACCGAATTCACAAAAAAAATAGTAGCGGCATCCAACCCGAAAAACTCAGCAAAAGCTAACTGGGAAAATTTAGAGCTGCTCTACCCACTATTGGAAAGCGCCGACAATAAAGAAAAAGCGCTCTTTCATAGCCAAGAAGCAGACACACTCTATAAAGCAGGATTCCCGCGACTTGCAACAGCCATCTTAGTAAAAGCACAAAACGCCCTAGACTCCAAATCATTTCCAAAATGGATAGACCGAAATTGGCAAGAGGCAGCAAAAGCCTCAAAAAAAACTGACCTATCCCAGATACTTACTCAAGTATCATTAAAAGACGCGAGTCCACCTGGATTTGGGCAAGATTGGAACTATTTTAATGGCCTAAGATTAGAGAAGACAGGCGCAAAAGAAGAAGCAAAAAAAGCTTTCATGAATGTAGATCAAAATTCTTGGTACTATCCCAAAGCCCTCTTTCATAGAGCAGTACTTGCTGCCAGCCAAGACAACTTTGAAGAGGCTAAGAAGAACTTAAGAACCTCACTTGTCCGACTTGACCTCAGACAAGGCACCAGTTACCCAGAAAAAGTTAAAGTTAAGCTTCGCAGCGAACTTTGGCTAAACCTTGCCAGAGTCTATTACGAAACTTCAAAATTCGACCTTTCGATTCAAGCCTACCGCAATGTGGAGAAATCCACTCCATTTTACTCAGACGCATTATTTGAGCAGTCTTGGGCGCTGTTTATGGGCGGCTATCCTAATCATGCACTGGGAAGTCTCTATAGCTTAACAAGCCCATGGTACAGCTCACGCTACAAACCTGAAGCTGACATGCTAGAAAGCATAATCTACTTTTGGTTATGCGACTATAATGCCTCGAGAATCTCCTTAGCCAAATTTATTTCGAGACATCAAAGCACGATTAAAGGTCTTGATGATTTCCTAGAGAAAAAAACAACATCCGCAAAAGATGCTTGGGAGATTTTTGAAAACTTTACCACTGGCGTTAGCTCGGACTCCATAGGAATCGACCGCAACCTATTGGCTGAAGCCATATTCCAGGAGAGCTTAGTTCCCTTTCGAGAACATCTAGCTGGTCTCTATGATGAAAAAAAGAAGCTCCAGATTAAAGGTGTAAATAGGAGCAAATCCATTGATAATGTCGCTAAAGTGCTTGATGCTCAAATTGAAATATCCAAGCTTCTTCTCGGAGAACAGCTCCTTCGAGAACTGATGGTACTACATAAGGATTTTGTGCGCCTCAGAGAGCACGCAGAATTGCTCTATGTAGAACTACTCACAAGTGAAAAAGACAAGCTTCTTGGAAAGGAACTTTACAAAGACTCAAAAATCACTGATGCTTCTGCGAAAAAGCCAGGTGTTTGGAATATAGGAGTGAAGCAAACTTGGGCTGCTTCCGACAAAGATGAGTTTTGGGCTGACGAAATTGGATTCTATGTGTTTAAAGAAAAATCAATGTGTTCCGCAGTGTCAAAGGAGTAAGGTATGTTAATTAAATGGCTATGTATAAGTTATCTTGGGATCGTTCTTTCTAGCGGACTAAGCTATGGTCAAACTGCTATCAAAAAGACTTCTCGTGTAGTGACATTGCCTGGGGTTGACAAGTTTACAGCGTTTCCATCAGCGTCTGACACAACGGAAAACAAGCAAAAAGCAGATGCCATTCGTGTCACCACCATTAAAACAGTATCTAATATTTTAAAGACTTCAAAACCAACTGGCGCAAAGAAGTTTGAACTCACTTTGAGACTTGCAGAGATGCTCTTAGAAAGGCACGACTATCTCCGAGAGATGGAATATGCACAGTTTCAAGCCAATTGGGATGCTTGGTCGAAAGAGAAACAGGCCAATGCTAGCCTTTCTAAACCCGAACCCAAACCGAACAATGTAAATTCTAAAATAGAGCTATCAAATGGCATTGCCATTCTTAGAAAACTTGTCACTGAATTTCCTAAAAATGCAAAAACTCCTAAAGCACTTTACGTACTCGGGCAATCTATGCTTCTAGCGGGAAATGACAATGCGGAAGAATACCTTACTCGACTGGTCAAAGCATTCCCTGACTCGGAAGTTTTTCCTGACGGATGTCTCGCCTTAGGGGAGTTCTATTTTGAAAGGCGTAAAATGCCATTGGCACAAGAATATTATAAAAAGCTTTTGCACTTTAAGGAACACAAAGCTTTTGTCTATGCTATCTATAAACTAGGTTGGACTAACTACAATTTAGCACATGATTCAGAAAGCCAATCAGCGAAACTATTTGAACAATCTCTCACTTCCATGAAGCTAGTGGTTCGCATGACCATGAAATCCAAAGCACCTTCTAAAAACGTCAATCTTCATGACGAAGCTATAAACGATTTAGTTGTCATCTGGGCGGACGCGGGCGACATAGAAGGAGCCTTTGCTTTCTTCAAAGAAGTAGGAGCTGAAGACAAGTACTATGATATGCTTGAACGCCTGGCCGGAATCTATGCTGACCAGGGCAAGAAAAAAGAATCCTTGACGCTATACAACAAGATTTTAGCGGAAGCTCCACTTAGAAAAAGGAACCCTGAGGTTCTAACAAAAATGGTAGAACTCTCTGAGGATGGCGTTAATATAGTAAAGCTTGCTGATGTTATTAAATCGATGAATGACTATTTAGCTCCGACCTCACCTTGGAGCAAAGAGTGGGAAAAAGACAAAGATCTGTCAGCAAAAGTGTTAGCAAATAGAGAAAGACTAACAAAATTCTACGGAACCAAATTTCACAAAATAAATCAAAAATCGGCTAATAAAGAATACGCCATATCTGCTGCAAAGATATACGCAAACTATCTTGAAAACTTTGAAAAGAATCCTTCTGCCTATGAAATTCGGTTTTATCTTGCAGACCTTCTTTTAACCCTCAATCAACCCGAAGCAAGCGCAAAGCAATTTCTTATTGTCGCTCAGACAAAGGAACAAGACAAGTATAGGAAAGAAGCAAGCACGAGCGCTGTAGCGGCTGCAGAACTCAATTTGACTAAAAATAAAATTGAAGACCAAAAGCTATCTCCTTCCAGCAAGCCCACAGCACTCCCTAAAGAGAGAGTCCTTTGGAAGCAGACCATAGAGAACTTTGTCAGCTTCTACCCTCAAGACCCACTAGCTCCCACTATGATGTTTAGTTTAGCTAGCACGCTCTTTCGCTATGGGTATAAAAAAGATTCCGTTAAAGTCTATGAGGCTATAGCTCAGAGGTTTCCCGCGACCAAACAAGGCAAAGATTCCGCTAAATTTGTTATCGAATATGAATTTGAAAACAAAAACTATGACAACCTTTACGCAAAAGCTAGCCTCTATTTAAAAATGCCACAGCTTATCGAGGATAAGCCTCTTCACACCCATCTTCTCGGGAGACTCAGGGAAGCTGTATTTGGTAAAGGACTTGCTTTAGAGGAAGAAAGTAAATTTAGAGAAGCAGCTGATCATTTCTCGAACTTTCAAAAAAGTTACCCCGCTGACGACATCGCCGACAAAGCGACTTTCAATGCCATTACAAACTATTATAAAGCAGGGTATATAGTAGGTGCTGTCAGTGCCAGTGAGCTTTTGATCGCAACCTATCCTAAAAGCAAGCTTAGAGCCGATGTTTTAGCTTCGCTCTCTGAAACTCATGAAAATCTGGGTGAATTCGATCTTGCCCAAACCAACTATATGTTTTTTGCAACCCAGTACCCTGCTGACGCAAGAAGCAGACTTGCGGTTGTCAATTGCGCGCGACTAAGAAAAGGCCTAGGAAAGATTGCTGAGGCGAAAGCTGCCTACTTATACTTTATACGCAGCTGGCCGAACGATCCCCTTGCCAACGAGTCTAAAAAAGAGTTGGCCGAAATGCTCGAATTCGCTTCTTCCAAAATGGAAGCTAGAGACGCCTGGCAGACTTATTTTGATTCAGCTATCAGCCCTGAGGAGAAAGTAAACGCAGAGGCACATATAGGACTCAACTCGGAAGACAAAGAGAAGGCAAAAATCTTGAGGTCTTTAGCCTCTAAACTTGCTAATTCAAAAATACCTGCGCATGAGGCGAGATCTATTGTGGGCAAATACCTATTTGCATTTGCCGAAAAAGATGTTGATAATTTTATTAAACAAGCTCCGATAAGCCCGAGAACCTTGGAAGCAAGCATTAAAGCAAAAAATCAAGTACTGATAACCATAACAAACAAACTTGTGGAAGTCACCAAGACTTCTGGACCTGAGTATATCGTCGCCTCGAATGTAAAACTCGGAGATATGCATCGAGCTTTTGCAAAAGACCTCATTAATGTAGAACCCGTTGGCAGTAAGGAAGACATCGAAGCAATAAAGAATCAGTTGGAAAAACTATCCTTAGGCTTATCAGATCAGGCTAAAGAGTATTTTTCCGACGCATGGAAGGCCTCAGCAGATATCCCAAGTTTTACTCCTTGGTCGAAAACGGCGTTCTCGAGAATGTCTGAAATAAATCCGGCAGAGTTCAGGAATATTTCTGTCGAGATCATTTCACCAAACTATCTTGGGCATCGATTAAAACTGACTGAAGACACCAAAAGCTTAAGCCATTAGGAGGCAACCATGAAAGTTACAACTTTAGCATTTTTTCTATTGATTTCAGGTTGCGCAGCCACGACAGCTCGTTACGTCGACGGCAGTCGGAATGAAGTAGCCCTTGTCTCAACTGACTCTGCAGAGAGTCTCCACGGTCAAGGAATTAAAAAAGGAGCAGCCGACGGCGCTATCAAAAAGCTGACAACAAGCCTCACCGAGAAGCCTAAAGACACAAGTCGAAAAGATAGTTTTCTTGAACTTGCACGTTTATATCTCGCAAAAGGGAATCTTGATTTAGCAGAAAAAAACGTTAAAAAATCACTGGAACTTGACATCAAGAACTTGGATTCTAAGTTAGTATTGGCGCAAGTGTACTACCGCAAAGGCTTACTTGATATGGCTAGTATGCTTCTCCAAGGAGAATCTATGACCCAGATCCGGGGAGCTGAAATGCATAATCTCCTCGCGTTAATCGCTATCAAGAAGGCGCGTCCTGAGGTAGCTTGGGCTCATTTTGAATCTGCCATTCGCTTGGATGAAACCAATATTGCAGCTCGTCTTAACTATGGGATGATGCTACTAGATCATAGCTTGGATCGAAAAGCAGGAATCCAATTTGAAAGAACCTTATCACTTGTACCTACGCAACCTGATGCTCTCCTTATGATGGCTATGATCAAGGCCCGCCGGGGAGATTTAGCGGGAGCTGAGACCGACTTAGAGAAGTTAAGTAGCGACCACGGGAAAAACCATGTTGTACTTTACAACTATGGATCTGTTCTCTACACCTCCGAAAAATACCAAAAGTCACTTGAAGTTCTAAAAAGCTACCTTGCCTCTACAAAAAAAGCCCTACCCAATTCCGATGAAGCCATCGCTATGATAGAGGTTGCCCAAGATCGATTGAAGGAACTTGAAAAAGGTGACTCAGAAATCGCTGAAGAAGTCAAAAAAATGCAGTCAAAGCCAGCAAAAACACCTTCCATGCAAGCCGAGGAGAATAGAGAAGCCGAACTCAAAAATGCTGATGATAACGCTCTTAATGATCTGATCGGCCACTAGAATCGATAAGGGAGGACATACATATGATTTCAATTCCTTTAATCCCCATCCTCATGGTTGCGGTGATTTCAGTCTCGAAGCTCGGCATTTCGCAGACAAACCCCCAAAGCAAGCCCCAAAAGCAGTCTTTGCCCCAGCATAAAGTCGAGAGTTCCAAATCTCTAGCGAGTCCTTCGCCCCCAAAGAAAGACACGGCCGTTCAGACAAAAGAAGAGGGCGATGTCAATGACCTCGGAGATACTAAACTTGTGGAACAATCTCGCACGAATATCGATTTTTCAGAGAGTCTTATAGAAGGAAAAATGAATGCACCAAGTGGATTTCTGATTCAAGGCAGGTTAAGTCAGGATCTCACACGGATGGTGCGATTAAGAACTAGCTTCAAGCCCGAAATGTTAAAATCAACAGGCATTCCAGAAAAAACCCCCTAGAACGACGTTTCTAATGCATAAAAAGATAGATATTCTTTAGACCGCCGATTCCATATCTATGTGGCTATCTACGTAGCCAGTCAAAAATGGTCATGAGTTTCAAATTGCTATTTGGTTTTTACGCCTTCTATAAATTCCCTGGCATTTTCAAACATTCTAAGCCATGGAGAATTCTCACCCCAACTTTCTGGATGCCAACTATGACTCAGAGTTCTATAGACGCGCTCGGGATGTGGCATCATGATAAGAATGCGACCATTTTCATTGATGTAACCAGCAATCCCCTCTGGAGAGCCGTTGGGGTTTCTAGGATAAGATTCTGTTGCTTGGCCGAAATGATCTAAATACCTGAGCGCCACTTGGGCGCGTGATTGAGAAAGAGAGTCCATCTCTCGAAACTCTGCCTGCCCTTCTCCGTGTGACACTGCTATAGGAATACGACTACCCGCCATCCCCTTAAAGAAAATAGATGACGTTTCATGGATCCCTACAAGGGCGACTCGCGCCTCAAAACGATCGGAACGATTCTTTACAAATCGCGGCCAATGATCCGCACCAGGAATAATCTCTTTGAGAGAAGCCATCATTTGACAGCCATTACAAACACCTAAAGCAAAGACATCCTGACGCTTGAAAAAGGTTTCAAATTCTTGACGCAGACGACGATGGAATAAAATCGTTTTAGCCCAACCCTCACCCGCTCCTAATACATCACCGTACGAAAATCCACCACAAGCAACAAGACCACTAAATTTGGCAAGGGATACTTCCCCAGAAATTAGATCTGACATATGGACGTCAACGCAAGTAAATTGAGCTTTGGTAAATGCAGCAGCCATTTCAAGATGCCCATTGACCCCTTCTTCACGCAAAACAGCCACTAAGGGGCGGTCTTTATATGAGATGGGTCTTCTGTTAGAGTCGAAACTTTCAAAACTCGCTAGTCCCGGGTCCTGCTCATTTTGTTTGGAAAGATACTCCGCCAGCGCATCCTCTGGATTATCGCGCATAGACTGCATGTGATAGCTTAATTTCGACCAAAGAGACATCAGCTCAGGTCGTTCCCTAGATAAAACGTTCTTGCCATCGCGTATCACAGAAATGGAAGTCCCCTTTGTAACCGAACTCATCACATGGAGGGAATCGATTCCATGGTGATTCAAAATCTGGCTAAAAGAATCCTGATCACTTGACTTTATCTGGAATAGAGCTCCTAGCTCTTCGGAGAACAGCACCTGGGAATCACTTCCTTTAAAATCGGAAATATCGAGTTCTAGACTTGCCCGACCAGCAAAAGCCATTTCAATAGCCGTCAAAAGAAGACCACCATCTGAAACATCATGATAGGCTAAAACTAAGTTTTTCCTTCGCAAATCAGTAACGGCAGCAAAAAATCTCTTTAAAAGATCTCCATCCACATCAGGAGTTTCCGTTGCCACTTGATTATAGACTTGACTCAAACAAGAACCACCCAATCTAAACTTTCCGCAACCTAAATCTACCCAAACCAAAAGGCTTCCACCTTCCACATGACGAAGCTCGGGAGTCCAGGTTCGTCTGACATCTTGGACACGAGAAAACGCCGAAATCACGAGAGACATGGGAGATGTCACAGTTTTATTTGAGCGCGTTCCATTAGAATCTACTTCGGACCAACTGGTTTGCATGGACATCGAATCTTTTCCCACTGGAATGGCAATTCCTAGTTGCGGACAAAGGTCCATTCCTATGGCCTCTACAGCTTCATATAAACCTGCGCCGTCACGTTCATGGCCCGCGGCTGCTTGCCAATTTGCAGAAAGTCGGATGTCTTCTAATTTCTCTACATCAGCTGCTGCTAGATTCAAAATGGCTTCACCTACCGCCATTCGTGCCGAAGCTCTATAATTAACGACTGCCAAAGGACCTTTTTCACCCATGGCCATTGCTTCGCCACAAGTATCTTCATAGGAAAGCGCAGTTACGCCGCAATCAGCAACAGGAATCTGCCAGGGCCCTACCATTTGGTCTCTAGCTACAAGGCCTGTTACGGAACGGTCCCCAATGGTAATCAGAAAAGATTTATCTGCAATCGCTGGAAGTTGTAAAAGGCGTGTTAAGGCATCATTTAGATCCAAATTTTGATGTTGCAAGGTATTCACTGGACCAGGATGCTTGCGGGCCTCACGATGCATTTTAGGGGGTTTTCCCAAGAGTATGTCAAGAGGCATATCAATGGGTCTGTTGTTAAAGTAGCTGTCTTCTACAATGAGTCTTTTTTCCATGGTCGTTTCACCGATCACCGCAAAGGGTGCTCGTTCCCTATGACACATTTCTTCAAACCTACCTAAGTCTGCTTGGGCAACTGTAAGGACATACCGCTCCTGAGATTCGTTACACCAAAGCTCCAACGGCGACATTTCAGGCTCATCACAAGGAATATTTCTGAGTTGGATCACACCGCCTAGCCCACCGTCATTTATGATCTCGGGAACAGCATTGGACAATCCTCCAGCGCCGACATCATGAATATAACAAATTGGATTTTGATCTCCCAACGCTGTGCAACTATCGATGACTTCCTGACACCTTCTTTCCATCTCGGCGTTGTCTCGTTGCACAGACGCAAAGTCGAGACTTTCTCGCGAGTCGCCAGAAGCCACTGACGAGGCCGCCCCCCCTCCTAATCCGATAAGCATCGCAGGGCCCCCAAGGACAACGATTTTAGCTCCTGCAGTCATGGACTTCTTTTGAATGTGATTACGCCTTATATTTCCATACCCCCCAGCAATCATGATGGGCTTATGGTAGCCGCGAACCTCGAAACCTTGGGACATGGAAATTCGCTGTTCATAAGTGCGGAAATACCCCGTTAGTGCGGGCCGACCAAATTCATTATTAAAGGCCGCCGCTCCTAAGGGCCCGTCAATCATAATTTGAAGAGCCGAGGCCATGCGATCTGGCTTTCCGTTGTCTAGTTCCCAAGGAAGAGTATAGCCAGGAACTTTCAAATTAGAGACTGAAAAACCCACAAGGCCTGCCTTAGGTTTTGAGCCTCGACCTGTAGCTCCTTCATCTCTTATTTCTCCACCAGATCCGGTAGCCGCACCCGCATAAGGGGCGATTGCTGTGGGGTGATTATGGGTCTCGACCTTCATGAGTATATCAATAGGTTCCTCGCAGGACTGATACGTATGATTCGAGGAATCAACACGAAATCTTTTGCCAACAAAACCCTCCATAACGGAGGCATTATCTTTGTAGGCAGAAAGAATTCCATGGGGACTTTTCTCAAACGTATTCTTGATCATTTGAAATAATGATTTTTCTCGCTGGACACCATCAAGACTCCAAGAGGCGTTAAAAATCTTATGGCGACAATGCTCTGAGTTTGCTTGAGCAAACATCATAAGTTCCACATCCGTCGGATCGCGCCCTAAGCCTTCAAAAGCTTTTAAAAGATAATCGATCTCATCGAGAGCAAGTGCCAGTCCAAGGTTTTGATTGGCGTCTAAAAGAGCCTGTTTGCCGTATTTTCTAATCTCTATCAATGTGACCGGCTTAGGTTTTAAAGACTTAAAAAGTTGCTTTGCGTCCCCTAACTCTTGAATGACACTTTCAGTCATTTGATCGTGAAGCCAAGGGGCTACCACCTCCTTAGTCACATTTCCTTTAATTTGAAAAAACTTCCCTCGCTCCAATCTTAAAACTTTCTCCAGCCCGACATTCTTGCAAATATCTGTTGCTTTTGAGGCCCAAGGGGAGATGGTTCCCAAGCGAGGAATGACCGTAAACTCACACCCGATCTGTGTTCTATCTTGGGTTTCAATAGACGTCCCTTTGCCCTCTGACTTGGGGCCGTATGTTAAGAGCTTTTCTAATATTTCAAGTTCATGGGGCGCAAGTTCTGAACTCAAACTTACAAAATGAACATAAAAAGCGGAAATCTCTTCTATCTGACTATTTTGCGACTTTAATTCCCCAAGGAGTCGATTTTGGGCAGAGCGAGAGAACACTTGAGATCCCTTAAGAATAAGCACGACGTCCCCCTAGACAATGGAATGGCTATTTTTTAGCAGCAATTGCCCTTAACTGCAACGACCCACCTTTGACTTAAAGCCCTAAGTTGTGTATTTTTAATGGCACTTAGGCCGTAATACCGGCTAGAATTTGGGAGGCCTTTCATGACTGTTCATAATTTCTACTCTGGTCCCTCCGTACTTCCCAAGTCCGCGCTAGAGCGTGCAAAAGCTGAGCTTCTAAATTTTGCTGATACGGGCATGTCTGTAATGGAAATCAGTCACCGCTCGGAGGCATTCGATCAGCTCATGAAGGAAGCTGAAGCTCTTTTACGTGAAGTAATGAAGGTCCCTAAGAACTACAAGGTGCTCTTTATGAGCGGTGGGGCGTCTTTGCAATTCGGGCTTGTACCTATGAATTTTCTTAGAGCCGGAGATTCAGCGGATTATATATTAACGGGCGGCTGGTCCGAAAAAGCACTCAAAGAAGCCAAGTCTCTGGGGCAAACCAGAATCGCCTATTCGGGAGCAGCTGATTTATACCGCCACATCCCCAAACAAAGGGAGCTAGACCTATCACTTAAGGCCCGCTATGTGCATATGACAACAAATAACACCCTTTTTGGTACCCAGTGGCACCACATACCTGAGACGCAGGGAGTCCCCTTAATCGCTGACATGTCGTCAGACATTGCATCAAAACCCATTGATATTACTAAATATTCTTTGATTTATGCAGGCGCCCAGAAGAATATTGGCCCCTCTGGCCTCGTTGTGGTTTTAGTCGAGGAGAATTTCCTAGCAACTGCTCAAGATAACCTCACAACTATGCTTAAATACAAGACCTACGCCGAGCACGATAGTCTCTATAACACCCCAAATACATGGGGCATTTATATGTTACGAAACGTACTCGACTGGATTAAATCTAGTGGCGGCACAGAAGCTCTAGCTATCCGCAACCAAGAAAAGGCCGGCCTTATTTATGGCATGATCGACGAATACCCTAGCCTTTACCTAGGACATGCTGATAAAGAGTCTCGCTCACTTATGAACATCACCTGGACTTTACCAAGTGATAAGCTTGAAAAAGAGTTTTTAAAAGGAGCCGAGGAGCAAAATTTGATTGGGCTGAGTGGTCATAGATCCGTCGGTGGAATCAGGGCATCAATATATAATGCCCTTCCCCTTGCAAGCATCGAAGCCCTAAAGCAGTACATGCAAAATTTTGCTAAAACTCACGCCTAAACTTGAACACCCTTGAGGGACCTATGACTTCGAAAATGTTTTCCTTTGAAACAGCGGAAAAGCACGCTGAAATGCTCTGTAATAGAGCTTTAAAAAACTACAAAAAACTTAAGACAAAATTTGACCGAGACCATGTTGAGGTCTTTAGAATTTATCACTGGGATATCCCCGAAGTCAGATGTGTCTTAGACTGGTACAAAGGACATCTTGTACTTGGAGAATACACTAGGGAGCAGACTGAAGGTTTGCCTTATTTAGAAACCATCGCCAAAAAGCTGGCGGAAGGCTTTAAAATCCCCCTAGACCATATCTACCTTAAAAAACGCACCACACGTAAAGAAGATGGCCCGAGATACGAGCGCCTAGAACACAAGGAAGAATATCTAGAGGTCAACGAAGGCCATCTAAAGTTTCTTGTCAATTTGAATGACTACTTAGACACCGGACTATTTAGCGATCACAGAAAAACAAGACTCCTTTTTGAGGAAGAATCACGGGGCAAAGATGTCCTGAATCTGTACTGCTACACGGGGAGCTTTACAGTTTATGCAGCTAAGGGTGGCGCTAAAACCACAACTTCAGTGGATATGTCACCCAAATACCTATCATGGTTAGAAGCCAATCTGGAACTTAACGACCTGCAAAGTCTAAAGCATAAAACAGTCCAAGCGGAAGGTCTCAGCTTTCTATCCGACGCTAAAAAAAGTGGTAGCAATTGGGATTTAATATTTCTAGATCCTCCTTCTTACTCCACCTCCAAAGGCGGCAAAGAACTTTTAGATATTCTCAAAGATCATCCGTTGCTAATTGAAGAATGCCTTTCTGTTTTAAGACCAAAGGGAAAGCTCTACTTTTCTACTAACCACCAGAGATTTGTAGAAAATTTCGGCAAACTCAAAAACGTGACGATAAAGGAAATTACATCGGACTATATCCCTGAAGACTATAGCCGCCAGACACCCTTTAAGTTGTGGTTGATAGAAAGAACTCACTAGAATCTGATACAAGAGAGATGGAGCCACTCCATAATGTTACCCTTCCACGAGTCAGAATTCCTGACTGACAGCTAAAGTCACCGTAGACAAGTGGATAGAGTGCCGTCAGATGAGACCTGTAAATGTTAAAAAAGCTATTCGAAGGTATTCGAATAGCTTTTTTTATGATTCTAGAACTTTCGCCTATCTTGCTTCTTTTAAGGCACTAATTCTGCTCTCTAGACTTGGGTGAGTCATAAAAAGAGAACGGATTCCTTTGGGAGTGCCACCAGAGATCTTAAATGCAGCTAAAGCGGAATGCTCGGTATCTACCAGCTGCGTCATGCTGCGAAGCTTCTCAAGAGCAGCGATCATTTTACCGTTACCAGCTAAATCCGATCCGCCCTTATCGGCTCTATACTCGCGGTGGCGACTAAAGGCCATGACAATCGTAGAGCCTATAATTCCAAAAACAATTTCAAAAGCAAATACAATCATATGCTCCATAAATCCAAAACCACGGTTCTCTTCGTTGTCTTTTCTCATGGCCTGGCTGATAGCGAACGCTGCGATACGTGCAAAAAACATCACAAATGCGTTCACAATACCTTGCAAAAGAGTCATCGTCACCATATCGCCATTGGCAATGTGGGCAATCTCATGAGCCAAAACACCTTCCACTTCATCATCATTCATTCGGTCTAACAAACCAGAGGATACAGCTACAAGGCTGTTGGAACGTGATGGCCCAGTTGCGAAGGCGTTGACCTCAGGGCTTTCATAAATTCCAACTTCCGGCATCTTGCTTAGCCCCGCTTTGCCGGCAAGATTATAAACTCTTTGTACAAGGCGTTGCGCATCGCCTGTGCTAGTTACGGGATCGATAACGCGGACACCCATCGCCCTTTTAGCCATCCACTTAGAGATAAGAAGAGATATAAAAGATCCTCCCATACCCCAGATTAAGCAAAAAACCATCAGTGCAGAATAATTTATGCCATTTGCCGTGATCCACTGCCCAGCACCAGTCAAGGAAACTACAACGGAAATCGTCAGCATGATCGCTAAGTTAGTTGCGAAAAACAAAAAGAACCTTTTCATAATATCCCTCCAAAAAATCTATAGGTTACTATACGTCACTTTTCGTCTATTAAATAAATGGATATTTAAACAATTTACCATCGCTTTAATAGATAAAACATCTCCGCGAAACTTAAAGCATTTTATCTGACATGTGAAAGTTATTCCAGACTTTTTGAGCAATAGGGTTTTGAAGTTTGCGCCGAGCAGAAATCATCCATAAGACTTCTTTAAAAGCAGGTTTTTTGCTCAGCTTAACCAAACCCGACACCTCTTTAAATGCCAAGTCAGAAATGGCTCCAACTGCTTTGCCTGACTTAATAAGTCTTTGATGGATTTCCGCATCATGAAGCTCTGCTAAAACCCTAAAAGTTGCTTTACCTTCCGATACTGCTGCTTCATAGATATCAAGCCCAGGATCGTAAGGTAGTCTAAACACGAAGTTACCCTTTGAAACAGCTTGTTCCCATGTCTCAAAATTTAAATTTCTGTGCGCTCCAAAGAAATACTCCATCTCGTGAAGTTCTTTGTATATCAAACGCCGATTCTTCTTCATTTCGGGTTTTCTATCTGAAATTAGCAAATCAATTTCATGCTCTTCGAGTTTTTCTATAAGACTTTCCTCTGATCCTTCCTCCAGGCGAACTGCAACATTTTCCAACGAAAAAATGAAATCCAGTAGCGATTCAGATATCGACTTAGGAATGGAATCAATAATGCCAATCTGAACCTTTACAATTCCAAGTTTGTTCCGATCAGAAAGGGAATCTTTCAACTCTTGACCTAACGAAAAAATCTCATGTGCGTACTCTAACACTTGCCGCCCCATGTCAGTCAAAAAAATGCTCTTCCCCTTGCGCTCAAAGAGCTCGTGTCCGATGACATCTTCAAATTGCTTTAGCTGGGTCGATAAGGTTGACTGTGCCAGACGAAGCTTTTTAGTTGCTTTCGTGACACTACCTTCTTGGGCGATGACATAGAAATAGTACAAATGATGATAATTAAGCCAATTCATGGATTACCCCCAAAGTGAGCCCACATATTTTGCCATCCAATCTGCCATAAAAACTAAAACTCCAAGAATCACCAGTAATAACCCGCCCCCCAACATCACAGCCAAGCCATCTGCCTCTAAGTAGCCCACACAGAGCAGAATTATAGAAACAGCTGGCAAGACATTACCTCCTGGCGGCAAAGGAAGCCCTAAAACTACCGCCGCAAGAATAATAGCAACTCCAACTAGGCGGTCAAATAAATGGCTCTTAGGATAAAATCTCGGCTTTATAAACTTTTCGAGTTTTTCGGCATAGGATTCAAGACGCACAAAGATATGACTAGGAAACGTTATTTTTTTTGATATCCAACGCTTGGGCAATTTAGGCAATCTACCTACAGCAATACTGATACCTGAAAAAATGATAATCCAACATAAAACTGAAGAAAGCCCAGGAATAGGAATCGGAAGAAGAAAAGGGGTAGAAACTACAGCAGACAAAAGGGCTAAGCCTCTGTGACCGAAGGCTGAAAGAAGGGCTCCTATCGATATAGGGCCCTGCTGGAGAATGGGGAGAATTGTCCTCAGCTCCTCAGCGATACCTCTTCTCTCTCGAGTCATTCCTGTCCTTTGTCGCCTGCGGGAGGAAATAGCACTGATAATATGCCGGTCAAAAACAACACGCCAAAGATAATCAATAAAGACCAACTAATGGGAAACTTCCCATCAAAAAGGTCGTTGAGCCAAACCATCTTAAGTCCGACAAACACCAATATGACAGCTAAACCATATTTCAGTAGATGAAACTTTTTAATAACGCCTGCCAATAAAAAGTAAAGGGACCTGATTCCTAGAATCGCGAAAACATTAGAGGTAAAAACGACCAGCGGCTCCTTGGTGATAGCAAATATCGCCGGAACAGAATCTACTGCGAATATAATATCTGATACTTCGATCACAACGAGAGCTAGAAAAAGCGGCGTCGCTTTCCAAATTGAGTTTTCTCTCACAAAAAAGTGGCCATGATCGGTGCGAGTCGACATCGGGAGAACTTTTCTGAGCCACTTTACAAAGAGGCGGTCCCCAGGGTTTGTTTCTTCGTCTTTTGAAAATCCTATTTTCAATCCCGTGAAAATCAAAAACACACCAAATAATATTACAACCTCGTGATACTGCATCAAAACAGCACCAATAGAAATAAATACTGCCCTAAAGAATAAAGCTCCTAGAATGCCCCAAAAAAGCAACTTATGCTGATACTTAGGTGGAATGGAAAAGTAACTAAAGATAATGACGAACACAAATAGGTTATCAACCGCTAGAGTCTTCTCCACAACGTAACCGGCAAGAAACTCGAGACTTAACTGTTTTGCTACTCCTTCGGGACTAAAGTTTGCAAGTGCTAAGAAGCGAGAGTCCGTTTGAAACTCGTGAAGTGAAAAATAGTAAAAACCAACATTAAATAGGAGTGCTAGAGTAACCCAAACCACACTCCAGGTAGCAGCCTCTTTAAAACCAACCTCGTGACTCTTTTTATGAAAGACTCCTAAGTCGAGCGTAATGAGACTCGCCACTAAAATTAAAAACAGGCCATAAAACCACCAATAGTCCGCAAATGGAAAATAAATCATCATGTCTCCTTATAGCCCATAGTTGTCGCATGTTACATTCTACTACTAAAATAGATATTGTGGTAGCCAACTATCTATATAATGGATAAATTTATCATGTTGTTATTACTGACTTAACTTTGCCCCCCGTCAACAACATCACGCTTCCCGTCTACGACCAAAATTCACTGCTATTATTCTCCGCTTCTACTCTCCGCTTCTACTCTCCGCTTCTACTCTCCGCCTCTACTCCCCGCTTTGGCTCAAGCTTCTAGTCAAAGCCGCCCCCCATGAGCTAGGCGCTTCCCTGCTTTAGAAACTATGATGATGTTTTGCTATAGAATAGCCTCGGATCGAGACCGCTTCTATTGCAGTCTGGGTGTGACATCAGTGATCTATGTTTCATGGCACGTTCCAATTTAGAAAACATAGGCCTTTAACTAGAAGACCTAGCCGATTGTTACAACTTCGATCTAAGTCAGGCGAAATTTTTACCTCTGATGTCTATGTGCCTTAATTAAACACCGAGCGTTTGTGAAGTTACGTCATTTATATTACAATTTAGAGTAAGAGACGGATTCACTTCAGTTAAGGACCCCCCATGCAGCACAAGGTTAGACTTATTGCTTCAAGCCCCAATATGCTCGACGCCATTTTTCGTGAAACTGTTATTCTTTTATTAGAGAATGACCAATATGGCGCTTTTGGTTTTGTCCTCAACAAGCCGCGAGATTTGAATCTCGACGAAGTGTATTTAGGCGAAAAATCCTTAGGTCCCGCAATATATAACGCTTGGTACGGTGGCCCAGTCGATGAGCAAAGAGGCTTCCTACTTTGTGACACTCATAAACTTAACGAACTTGGCATCGAGTGGAATGAATCCGATGAGGATCAGCTAACTATTCGCGAAGGGATTATCACAACCGCCAATCCTATGATTACAGAAGACATCATATGGCAGCATTTCGAACAGCTCACCGAAGCAGACAAAGACTTAGATCGCTTTGTAACGACATTACCATTTAGATTCATTTTAGGATATTCAGGTTGGAGCGCCGAGCAGCTTGATAAAGAGGTCGCTGAAGGCTGGTGGATTGAAATCCCTTGGGACAAATCCCTTATCTTTTCCATCTCACCCCAAAATATGTGGCAAGAAGCCTTGAAAAGTATCGGCATTACCTCTGTTGGAAACTATATTTCCGTCACCTCTGAACTGCTGCAGTAGATCCTTTTAGCAGAATTCTGCTATGTTTCTGAATGCGACGTTTGGATGGAGCCATGGGATTTAGCTGTCGTGTCGACAACTTGGCCAGAATTCATGGATGGAAACTCAATCTCTTTAAATTGAGTACTAATCAACTTTTTAAATCGCGACAATGTTATCGGGCCCTCAGAGAGCATGGCAGCCATGGTTTCAACTACGGAAACATATTTGTAACTGTATTTAGTACCTGCAAAATCCACTACTAAGCCAATTCTCGGTAATAACGGCCATCTGTTTTTTACTTGCTTTGGCATTTTCTCAGCTTTGAACATATTCGCCATTGCTGACTCCTTATCCTTACAAAACGACCTGAGGCTTATGGGGCAATTTATAACAAACTATACGCTGGAAAGGGATTTGTGACATTCAAAAATCCACCCCCTCAAGCAGACTACGTTAGACTACAATTAGAAACTATCGTTTCTTGGATCGACTCTTAAGGATACCATTATTTGCAAAAATAGGACATCAAAGTGATAAATAACG
>CAIMVM010000246.1 GCA_903844895.1 uncultured Pseudomonadota bacterium | reverse complement strand
TTCAGGTGAACAGATTTCAGCGGCTATAGCCAAGACAGTGCCCGGGTATCGTTATCGGGCTTTCCCGCCTGATGTGACTTTGTTCGCATTTATGCAGCAAGCTTTAAGTAGTGACAAGTCGTTGCAAGAAGCTGTCTATCGCGTCAATACGGATAGGATTGCTGCTGGAAAAGAGCCTGTTTCTACCAATACCGCAGCTTACAGTGACGCTCGTCATACTTTGCCAATAGCACTTCCACATGAGCTTTTCTATACAACGGCTTATCAGTTGGAAGGTGTTGCCAAGGAGGCATTTCAGGCCGAGAAAATCTATTTTAAAGGGCGCAAGCTCAAAGTAATGGATGGATCGTCGGTCCTCATGTCAGACACCGTGGATAATCAGCAAGAATTTCCTCAAATAGCTAGCCAAGAACAAGGATCGGGCTTTCCCATTGCCCGAATTGCGGCGATATTTTCTCTATCTACAGGGGCCATCTATGATCTTGCTATTGGCCGTTATAAAGGCAAAGAAACCGGTGAGCATGCACTTATTAGGCAACTGTTCCATTGTCTAGAGACGGGCGACATTGTCCTCGGTGACGCCTATTATTCATCGTACTTTTTGATGGCAATGCTAATCGCACTCGGTGTTGATTTTGTATTTGAAACACATGGTGCTAGAAAATCAGACTTTAGAAAGGGAAAAAGACTTGCCAAAGGCGATCACACTATTTCCCTTGCAAAACCGGTTCAGCCAGATTGGATGTCAGACGATCTATATGCACTTCTGCCAGACGCGCTGACCATTCGAGAAGTTTCAGTCAATATTGAACGCCCAGGATTTCGCACCAAAAAGCTCTTGCTAACGACTTCTTTAACGGACTCAAAATATGCAGCTAAAGATGCTCTCGGATCCGTGTACTCTTGTCGATGGGCAGTGGAATTAAATTTTCGCGACATCAAAACAACAATGCAGATGGACATGCTGCGGGGCAAAACACCAGAAATGGTAAAAAAGGAAGTTTGGATTCATCTCTTAGCTTACAATGCAATCCGGAAAATCATGCTCGAAGCCGCAGTTAAACGAGAAGTCCTACCTTGGCAGATAAGCTTCAAAGCTGCGATCCAAGCACTAAATCATTATTCAACGCTCTGGCGAAACGACACAATCAGTAAGGAACGAGTCTATGGCTATATGCTTGATGCGGTAGCGTGCAAATTGGTAGGAAATAGACCTGGAAGATCTGAACCAAGAAAGAGAAAGCGGCGACCTAAGCCAGCTAATCTTTTACACGGTAAAAGAAATGCCACTCGGGTAAATGCAGTTGCTTCTCGTAGAAAACTAGAAAGTATTCAGATAGATGTTATTTAATGGCATGGGCCACAAGACATACGCCTTAACCTAGTGCCATTGGATTTAACTCTAGCTGAAAAGCTATAAATCAAGGCCGACCTTTGACACCCATAGCGTTTGAATCATTCAAGGAATAACCTTTTCATGCTCTCGAACCTCTGAGGTTTTGGTCTCGCCAGTCCAATCATAGGTTCTTCCCGTATCTGTGAACCCTAGCTTCTCCCAAAACCGGCTTACCTCATTGGCTTTAGAGACTCCAAGACGGACTTTATGACAGCCATTGGCCCGCTTTACATAATCTTCTGCAAGTTGGTAGCATTTGCGGCCCAAGCCTCTTCCAAAGTGATCTTCCTTGATGAGAAGCAGACCCAAATAGCAGACCCCAGGTTCGGGGTGATTCATATGTAGATCTAGAACTCCAATTGGCATTCCATTCATCTCTATTATTAGAAATTCTTTAAAATACTTTTCATGTTTGTTAGCCGCCTCATCAAGAATCTCATGTCTAACCGTCTCCATAGTTGGCGCACATCCCTCGACGGCCTCAAAATAGCCTGGTGAAGCCTGAAAAAGAACCAAAACCTCCTCAGCATTGCTCTCATTACACGGCCTGAAAGCCAAATGGTCTTTAACACCAGCTTTTGAGGTTGGGCTAACCATCCCATTGGGAAGCTTAGGAGGATTCATCCAAGCCCAACTCTTTCTCTCGCATTCAAGCTGTCTCAGTCGATTATGGGGATAGACTATTTTCTCGTCAGGGAAGTCTTGGGTCTCGCCAATACAGAGGTAAACTACTTCCTCATCGGTGTCGTTGATAACAACGTGGGCCATGCCAGTATTTGAAGGGAAGGCTGCGAAGAAACCCGGGCTAATCTGTTTTGCAAAGCCATTTAGCCAAACAGTGGGACTCCCCTTTAAAACAAAGATAAATTCCTCTTCGTGGGTATGGGCATGAGGAAACGCACTTCTTTTTCCTGGTGGTAACTTCTCGTACCAAATGCCAAGGGCTTTGAGTCCGACCTTGTCAGTAATCCTAAATCCTTCCCCAAAGGATTCATTGTCTCCAGGATAATGAAAGGGTTTTCTGCTGGGCTCGCTTGGGGGCTCTGTTGGGCAATGTACCAAACAATCTGGAGGCACCTGCCCAAGATCTGATGGACCTATGGGGCCAGGGAGTCCCAAATGAGGCCCCATGTCATGCTTCGGCGGATTATCCCACCATATTTCACAACTCTCTGTAAGTTCCAAATTGATAGGAAAAGAACAAAGGTTATCAGGCTTCGTGCGCTCTCCCGCAACCAAAAGATGGATTTCTTCATTGGAGTTATTAATGAAAGTATGGGCGATCCCAGTTCCCGCAGGAAAACCAACAGCATGTCCTTCCTTCAACTCGTATAGGTAGCCATTGAGCCAAAGGTGAGGACTACCCTTAACCACAAAGACAAACTCC
>CAIMVM010000245.1 GCA_903844895.1 uncultured Pseudomonadota bacterium | reverse complement strand
TCGCTCGATTTGGCTGTGCTAATAGAGACGAGGAAACACCTGTTCCCATCCCGAACACAGAAGTTAAGCTCGTCATCGCCCATGGTACTGCAGAATTATCTGTGGGAGAGTAGGACAGTGCAGCCTTTATATAGAAAAATCCCCTCTAGGAAACTAGGGGGGATTTTTGTCGCGCACTCAATTGTCACTCAAATTTAGATGCTTCTGCTTTCCGTCACTGAGACGTTTTTTTGACAAATGATTACATCTGAAATAATAATACTTACGAGAAAATTAAGACACCAAAGCTGAGCAAAAATTCGTAGTGTGTCCATTTAGGGAAGGTGAGAGTCGGATTAGATTCTATCCACACTTCGGACAGGTTTTTTATTATAGAGCTGATGGCACCCAAATAGATGACGAAGATGGAATTGTATTTGATGAGAAGGTTTCGGAAAGCATCCCTCCTGCAGTCGCCATGATTCTGAAAAATAAAGAAGGTTAAAATATTGGTTCCTGGAGTTACTTTGAGGGAGCACAAAGCTTCTCAGTAAATTATGATGATGCAAAGACAAAGCAGAAAATTTTTTCGGATTGTACCTGGTCAAACAGCTTAGAAACACCACCCATGCATTGAAAGAGCATCGAAAATTCTTAACATTTTCAGTTGTTCTAGCTGAGAATTCGTTCTCAGTGAACTAATTTACCTAAATCCAGCGCCCGACATCAGATCCCTCAAAAAACGCTCTATATTGTCTCTGCTAAATGACTTGGTCAAGGCTTGACAAAAGGATTCTTGGGCGTAAAAGAAAACGGCGACTATCAAGAAATAGTCACCGCGTTTAGTTTAGATTAACTTTGAATTATCTAAAAGTTGGTTTTACATTTTTTGTTTAAACCAGCAAGTAGGACGGCCGGCAAATTCACGAGTGCTATCAAACTGAGAACAAGACACGGAAAGCGCTTCTTTTTCTTTTTCAGCAGCTCCAAGTTTGCGATTTGATCCTGGAATTAGCTCATCGTTAAACTGCGCGTCACAAAGACCACCAGCAAGATAAGTGTCAAGGCGACACTGTGCCGCAGGGTGAGTATGGTTAGTAGCATTTACTTTGCTAGTGTCAGGCTTAGCAAAATCGGGGACTGGACTGTTATTTAACGCACCTAGAAGTTTAGCTAGAGAAAATCCGGCATCAGATATTCTATAACATAGATTTCTTTCTACTTCAGATTCCCATCTTGCATCGCATTTTGATTTTGCCGTAGGATCAACTTTAGCAGCAAATTTAGAGTTAGTTTTAAAGTCGTCTTTCCAAAGATTTCTTGCGCAGGCTTGAGTAGCAAAGTAATCGGACTGTCCTTCATCTGCAGTTGTACCGCGAACGAATGGGAATCCCCCTATATGGTGACCGATTTCATGACAAACTACTAAAGCAAATCCATCTGCGGTGACTTCAGGGCGACGTGCAAGTCCACCGAACATAGCAACATTCCATGTGTTTCCTACCTTAGATGCGTAAGCATTTACTGTCGCGTCGTCCCATTTTCTGATAACGACGAGTTTTGCTTTAAAATTAGAGACTACAGGAGCGTAGTAATCATAAACATAGTCAATGGTGTCATTAAATTGGGCTTCTGTTAAACCGCCTGCAAGAAACCCATCTTGAAGATGAAGGTTGTTTGGAGGAAGAATGTTGGCATGCCCATTTGCGGAAAGGAAAATGCCAGCTGTTACAAGTAGTCTCTTCATCATTTTCATTGTGATGTCTCCCAATCTTGTTTTTTGAAGCTTAGAGGATAGTAAGATAAGTATCTTGTAAGTTGCAAGAAGAAAGTTGACTGGCTGGTCAACTTTTTTGTGTTTTGGCTAAACTTTCTTTGACCTGCGGCATGGCTTTCTTCGGTTTAAAGTTTTGTGCTTTGGCTCTCAGTGGAAGTGGTTCTCAGTGGAAGTGGCTTCCAAAAGCAAAGAAGCGACTAACACATGTTAGTCGCTTCATTTTAAGTCTTCTTGAAAGCGCTTAAAGTATTACTTGATCGTTTGCTTGAACCAGCAAGTAGGACGACCAGCAAATTCTCTTGTGGTATCGAACTGAGAGCAAGAAACGGATAGCGCTTGCTTTTCCTTTTCAGAGGCTCCAAGTTTTGCAGTGGATCCTGGAATCATGTCATCTTGGAATTGTGCGTCACATAGGCCACCAGCCAAATAGGTGTCTAGGCGGCACTGGGCTTTAGGGTGAGCATGGTTTGTAGCTGAAACTTTACTGGTATCTGGCTTTGAAAAGTCTGGTAATTGAGATCCGCCGAGAGCTCCTAAAAGAGTTGCTAGTGAATAACCTGCAGCAGAAACCCTATAGCACAGATTCCTTTCTACTTCAGAGTCCCATCTTGCATCGCATTTGGTTTTAGCAACGGGATTTACTGTAGAGGCAAATGTAGCATTTATTTTAAAATCATTTTTCCAAAGATTTCTTGCACAAGCCTGTGTAGCAAAGTAATCAGACTGACCTTCGTCAGCTGCCCAGTCGCGCACAAAAGGGAATCCGCCGAGGTGGTGGCCGATTTCGTGGCAAATTACTAGGGCGAATCCATCAACGGTAACTTCGGGGCGACGTGCAAGTCCTCCAAACATGTTAACATTCCAAGTTTTACCTGCTCTGTTAGCATAGGCGTTAACTGTTGAGTCTTCCCAATTTCTTACAACAACCAGCTTTGCCTTGAAAGAGGCAACAACCGGAGCGTAATAGGCACTTACAAAATCAATAGTGTCATTAAATTGTTCTTGGGTTATTCCGCCTGCAAGAAACCCATCTTGGAGGTGAAGGTTGTTTGGGGGAAGGATACTTGCTCGGGCTGTTAGTGAAAGAGCAATACTAGCGGAAACAAGGAGCCCGTTAATAACTTTCATAGTGAAACCTCCAGATATGTAATGAGTGACTGACCTTAGAGTAAGGTAAGGAATAGTTAAGTTGCAAGAAAAAAGTTGACTGGCTAGTCAACTTTTTTATCTCCCCGTTGTCAGCTTGCGTTTGGAGCCTGCGGTAAATGGCTCTATTTTTTTTGATAGCTCCCATAACCAATAAATAAATCTTCTTTTCAAATTCTCACGCCACGTTTTATAAAATTTCCATTGCTGGGAATGCGTGTGTGGAAAAAGAACTTAATGGAACTCTTCATTGCGTCTTTATTTATAGGGTTTTCGTGCGTTCACGTGTGTTTGGGGGCAGAGGGTGGTGAGGAATTAAGTTTGGTAGGGCAGTCCACTTGAAGGAACACGAATAGAATTTAAACCTGCATTGCTTGCGGCGCAATGATTTGAATCGCCTGTTCCAACAAGAATGCTTTAAGTGCTGGAAGGAAGATTTGGTTACAACAAAGGTTTTACCTCTTAGTGCGATTTTTACTATTTTGTTCCCCATAATTAATTTAATGTAACACGAAATATAAAGGAGAATTTGTGGCGGATGTTCATTTAGATGTTCAGGATTATTATGGAAAGGTGCTACAGACCACCGATGATTTAATGACAAATGCATGTACGACCTCATCCGCAATGCCTAGGTATATAAAAACAGCCATTTCAAATGTTCATGAAGAAGTTATCTCTAAGTACTATGGTTGCGGTTTGACTTTGCCATTGCGTCTTGAAGGGGCTCATGTACTTGATTTAGGTTCAGGTGCTGGTCGTGACTGTTACATCGCATCCCAGTTGGTTGGTAAAGAGGGTTATGTTGTTGGCGTCGATATGACCAAGGAGCAGCTTTTAACTGCCCGAAAGTATATTGATTTTCATATGGATAAATTTGGCTATTCTAAAAAGAATGTCGAATTCCATGAAGGATACTTAGAGGAGCTTTCAAAGCTTAATTTAAAAGGGGCTAGTTTTGATGTGGTTGTTTCGAATTGTGTACTAAATCTCGTAAAGGATAAGCGAGCCGTATTGGAAGCTTGCTTTGCCCTTCTCAAGGAAGGCGGAGAACTTTATTTTAGTGATGTCTATGCAAGTCGTAGAATTCCAGAAATTCTTGCCCAGGATAAGGTTCTTTATGGAGAATGTCTTTCAGGAGCGCTTTACTGGAATGATTTCGAACAAATGGCAAAGCAAGTTGGATTTTTTGATCCAAGAGTTGTGTCTTCAAGTCCTATTACCATTCAGAACGAGGATGCCATAGAAAAACTAGGTGATATTAAGTTTCATTCTATTACTTATCGTCTTTTCAAATTGAAAGACCTAGAACCGGATTGTGAGGACTTTGGTCAGGCTGTAAGATATTTGGGGAATATTCAACATTCCGAAAAGGGTATGTTCTTGGATGCTCATCACTATTTTGAAAAGGGCAAGATAAAAGCCGTTTGTGGAAATACCTGGAATATGCTCTTTCAAACTAGATTTAAAGAAAACTTTGATTTTATCGGAAACTTTGAAACTCATTACGGGATATTTGAAGGATGTGGAAAAAATCCCCCATTCAATCAAATTGCATCCAATGAGGGAACACCTGCCCTTTCATGTTGCTAGAGGCATATCTACTCAAAGAATTCCATGATTTGGCATTCTGATGGGGGTTGATTCTGACGATGAGGCAATAATTCGGTTAGGTCATTTTGGTTTTTAGATTGCGTTTTTAAAAAGCAAAAAAAAGAGTTTCTTTTAAAGGAAACTCTTTTTTCTTTAGATCTATTCTTCATCCAGGGAGAGGATCGACATGAAGGCTTTTTGAGGGATTTCAACATTTCCTATTTGCTTCATCCGCTTTTTACCTTCTTTTTGTTTTTCTAGGAGTTTGCGCTTTCTTGAAATGTCGCCTCCATAACACTTGGCTGTAACATCTTTCCTAAGGGCAGAAATAGTTTCTCTGGCAATTACTTTAGCGCCAATAGCCGCCTGAATCGCTATTTGGAATTGGTGGCGATCCAAGGACTCCTTAAGCTTTTTACAAAGAATACGTCCTTTAAAGAAAGAAGAATCTCGGTGGACGATACAGGCAAGGGCGTCGACAGGATTTTGGTTAACCATTATTTCTAATTTAACAAGGTCCCCTTCTCGATAATCAATGATTTCGTAATCCATGGAAGCATATCCTCTTGACATGGATTTTAGCTTGTCATGAAAGTCAAAAATCATTTCGTTCATAGGCAATTCATAAATGATTCTAACTCGCTTCGCGCTGGAATATTCAATCGCTTTTTGGATACCTCGTTTGTCTTGGAGAAGTTTAATGATGGTTCCAATAAACTCTTCTGGAGTGTGAACGGTTAGTTTTACATAAGGTTCATCAATATGGTCAAATTTTCCGGGTTCAGGTAATTTAGCTGGATTTTCAACTAAAAGAACAGTGCCGTCGTTTAGGATGACTTTATAGACGACGCTGGGAGCAGTGAAGATAAGATCTAAGTTATACTCGCGTTCAAGCCGCTCTTGAATGATATCCATATGTAACAGACCTAAAAATCCAACTCGGAATCCGAAACCAAGAGCATTTGAGCTTTCTGGTTCAAAGATAAGCGAGGCGTCATTTAATTTAAGCTTTTCTAGGGATTCTTTTAAAATGGGAAATTGATCGGTTTCTATGGGAAAGACTCCACCAAACACCATTTGTTTTGCTGGTTTAAAGCCAGCTAATGCTTCTGTGCAAGGGTTTGAAGCAAGTGTGATTGTATCTCCTACTCGGGTGTCACCAATGTCTTTTATGGAGCCTGAAACAAATCCAACTTCACCCGCAGAAAGGGTTCCGACAGCGACCGCTTTTGGAGTGAGTTTTCCCATAGTTAAAACTTCATATTTTTTGCCTGTCGACATCATGATCATCTTGTCACGAAGCGAAAGCTCTCCAGACATCACACGAATAAGGGAGACCGCTCCTAGATAACTATCGAACCAGCTGTCAAAGATAAGCGCCTTGAGCGGCTCCTTTCTTAAATCTTTTGGCGGCGGGATTCTCTTGACGATGGCTTCAAGAAGTTCAGTGATACCTATGCCTGATTTGGCGCTGGTAAGGACAGCTTCCGTAGCTTCAATGGCGAGCTCTTCTTCGATCTCACCCTTAACTCGATCAGGATCAGCTGAAGGAAGATCGATTTTATTGATAACAGGAATAAGCGTCAAGCCAGACTCATTTGCCAGATTTACATTGGCTACCGTTTGTGCCTCAACGCCCTGAGAGGCGTCAACCACGACGATAGCACCTTCACACGCCGACAGGGATCTTGAAACTTCATAACTAAAGTCTACGTGTCCAGGGGTGTCGATAAGGTTTAGTTGATAGATTTGTCCATCTAAGGATTTGTAATGCATCGATGCCGTTTGAGCCTTAATCGTAATTCCCCGCTCACGCTCAATGTCCATTGAGTCTAAAACTTGGTCCTTCATCTCGCGATTTGCAAGTGAGCCTGTCTCTTCTATAAGACGGTCGGCTAGAGTAGATTTCCCATGATCAATATGGGCAATGATGCAGAAGTTTCTAATAAATTTAGGGTCTTGCATAGCGCAGGCAGTTCCTTCCGAATAAAACACTTTAAAAAGCGGTCAAGCTTACCCGATTAGGCTAATGAATTCATTGTAAAACGTGGGGGAGGCCCAGTTGAAATCAAAGTATCTCGCGAAAGCACTACGGTTCGTCCCGGCGGTTTTCCTGCTGGCATGCCAAACCCCCAAGCCTGCTGAGCCTTCGGGGGCGATTTTAGATCCTTGGGACATTCGTTCAGCAGCGCGGATCGGTGGACTTGGCTACATCAATGGCGACTGGCAAACAAGTGAATGGCCCATGCCCAACTATAGACCAGTGTCTATAGTTGTCAAAAGGGAGGGGCTACCTGACCAAGAGGAGCTCGCCTACCATGCTTGGGATTTCAATCATGATGGCGAAGTCGATATGGTAGAGGCCCTTAATTCCTCAGGGAATATAACCATGCGGCTCTTCGATTTTAATTTCGATGGCAAGATTGACTCCGATGAGAGAATCTTGGAGGAAGGAACTGGTACTTCGGTAGAGATGTTAAAGTAGCAGTCGAATCTTGATTTTTTTGGGGCTTCCAGGCATGATTTTTGTTTTTAGAGGCCGAGAAGAAAAGTGCGTCATGACTTTACTGCAAAAACATTGATTTTCTTTGTGCCTGTATTAGCCGTCCTTCTGGGACTTGCGTCTTCTTATGCCTTATTGGCAGGTATTTGTATTTCTCTCTTATTTGGAAATCCGTGGCTAGATCGTACGAAATTCCTCGCGCCAAAGATCCTGAGTTACTCCATTGTTGCTCTTGGTGCTGGTATGAATTTAATGGAAGTGCTTAAAGCGGGGTATTCCGGCTTAGCCTTTACTTTCGTGAGCATTGCAATAACTTTAGCGGTTGGTTATTTTTTGACCAAAGCGCTGAAGTCAAATTTGGAAACATCAGCTCTAGTTACTGTAGGGACAGCTATTTGTGGGGGAAGTGCAATTGCCGCAGCGTGGCCTGCTATTGGTGCCAAATCCAATCATGCCTCGATGGCGCTTGGTATCGTCTTTTTGCTAAATTCCATTGCCTTGGTAATCTTTCCGCCTTTGGGACATTTTCTGGGATTTAGCGAAACCCAGTTCGGCCTGTGGGCTGCTTTAGCCATACATGATACTAGCTCTGTAGTTGGGGCGACCATGCAATATGGTGTTAATGCTCTTCGCATGGGAACCACGATTAAGCTTGCTCGTGCCGTATGGATTATTCCCTTAACACTTTTTCTAAGTTGGGCCTTCCGAAATATTAGAAAAGACAATGATTCAGGGCAAAAGGTAAAGCGCCCTTGGTTTATATTAGGGTTTATTTTATCATCCTGTCTTTTTAGCTTTGTGACATCAAGCTATCCTAACTTAGTATTCGTTCGCGATGGAGTCGAATGGATTGGTAAGAAAGGATTGGTCATCACTTTGTTCTTTATTGGATTAAATATAAATCTTAAAAGTATTAAAGAAATGGG
>CAIMVM010000244.1 GCA_903844895.1 uncultured Pseudomonadota bacterium | reverse complement strand
CGGCTCATCAGTCTAAAGTCTCCCGTATTTTTAGGGATATCGGTTTCTGTAAAGCGCGAGAGAGCTTTGTAAAAAAGACTTGCCGTCCAGAGTTTAAATGCCGTTTCCCCAGGCCGCTCTTTTCTGACGGCGTAGACGACATCAGCCCCCCCAAGCCAAATTTTGACCATATCGTGGATCACTTCAGGGGGGTCTTGGAGATCGGCATCAATGGAAATAATGGCGTCACCAATCGCAAATCTAAGACCAGCCGTTAATGCCAGTTGATGTCCAAAGTTTCTAGAAAGGGAGATGATATCCACCACGCCATTTTTAGATGCTTCGCTCTTCGCTAGAGCATGTAGCTGAGCCAGAGTAGAATCCTTAGAACCATCATCTACAAACACCAGCTGATATTTGAGGTTTTCAGAAAGAGACACTTGATCCAGAGCGGAAATCAGTCTTTGAAAGGTGATTCCAATCACTTCAGCTTCATTGAAGCAAGGCAGGACGACTGATAATGTTTTAGACATGAAGGTCTCATAGTTGTAATTAGTTTAGTCGGCACCTAAAAGCGCGCATAAATTTTGGCTCTAGTATACCAACAATTGAGCTTCCTTGCTGAGTTAAATGAACAGTTATTTTAAAAGCATGCAATTAAGGATTCCATTGTCCTGACTTTTTTATTAAGGACCCGACTAACTTTGAGCCTGTGATATTTAAATGATGGGAATCCCTGTACAGCAATTGACCATCCTTGGCCATAAGATAACCTTTGTCGTCTCTAAGCATCTCTGAAGTTAAAATTAAGGTACTTCCATAACGTTTAGAGATATCTGTTAATAGCGGAATTAAGGAGTCTCGGTGAGACTTCCAATTTGGGTTGGTTTCGGTGCACTGATTAGGCCTCAGTTGAAGGCGTCTTTTCGTGAGGCATATACTCGGATCAAAGGTAAAGCTGTGAACATCGTCCGTTAAAATAACATGCTTTCCAGCTTTGGTCAGCGCTGCCACTGTCCTCTCAAGCTTTTTTGGCTCATAGAGTGCATCTTTATGATGACCATACCAATTGGCAGTTAAAACAACGGTGCGAATGGATTTGGAATTTAGAAGAAATGAAAAAATGTAATCAAAATCAGGATTATCTAAGAAAGGTAAGCCAACCTGAATCAGGTAAATGACGTTTTCATCGGGCATGATATCTGTCAAGCCAAAGAACAAATGTTCGGCGTGACTATCACCTAAAATGGCAACTTGAAGGTTTGTGTTTTGCTTTGACTGATGACATCTTTGATGAGATCCAAATTTATTAGAATGTTCAAGAAGCACCTTATCAGCGCAAGGGAAGAAATTGGTATCGGCATAAGTATGAAAGTCCTCATGGCCAATATCACCTTGATTGTTTTTGAATTGATTGGCAAATCTACCTTGAAACCCATCCCTGAACAAAATAATGCCACCCAGGGCACTTGCTAGGACCAATAAAGGAACACAAAACCCATAGGCTTTTTTTACGCTTAAGGCTTTTGTTCGGGACTCTAAAAAATGGGTGGTTAGGGCAGCTAAAATAAAAGAAATGACGAGCCCTATCACGAGATGGTGATTTAACGGTGCCCCGCCGGACAAAATATAAGTAAATGAAATCATGGGCCAGTGCCAAAGGTAGAGCGGGTAACTTAGGAGTCCTATGTAGACTGCTGGCCGAGATGAAAAAACAAAGCGATTTAAAATGGCTTTAGGCCCTGAAAAAATAAACAACGACGCACCAAGGACTGGAAGGAGAGGCCATGCCCCAGGAAACGATTCTTTTTCGGTCCAAATAATACCTGACATCATGAGCAGAAAGCCAAGGAAGGACGTGAAATTTAAGGTGCGGTGACTTAAGTTTAGAATCTGTTCTTTATATTTCAGGTTTATCAAAGCCAAAAGGGCGCCGGCCATCAGCTCCCAAAAGCGTGAGGGAAGGAGATAAAAAGCAGCTGAGGGGGATTTGGTGGTTTGCCAAAGGCAAATCCCTAAGGAAATTCCTAGAAGAGCAATGCTTACCTTGATGAGACTTAGTCTCATCTTAAAACTCAAATAGAGAATAGCCGGCCAGACAATATAAAACTGCTCTTCAATGCCAAGACTCCAAAGATGCAACAATGGCTTTAATTCAGAGGCAGCGTCAAAATATCCAGTTTCGCTCCAAAACAAGATATTTGCCGAAAATAGAGACCCAAAGATACTCTGCTTGGCAAGGGCCATGAACTCCCGATCAAGCAGTAGAATCCAACCTGCTCCTAGAGTGCAAAAAACCACCAGCATTAAGCTCGGGATAATTCGCCGCACTCTTCTGGCCATAAAATTTATATAACTAAATCTATGGGACTCAAATTCTCTAATGATGATGGTGGAGATGAGAAATCCAGAAATCACAAAAAAGATATCAACCCCAACAAATCCACCCTTCAGCTTGACCGGAAAGGCGTGATAATACACGACCGCAAGAACTGCTAAGGCTCTTAAGCCATCGACATCCGGTCGATACGCATGGTTTTGGGAGTTATGTCCGCTTTGAGTCAAAAATCAAAATCTCCTGTTGAGAAACTCTTGGAATAGCAAAACCGGCCAAAAAAGCAAAGATCTGTATTGTCATGGGCCCATTTTAGGCCGTATCTATGGCACAATATGGTCCCAAGGTAGACTAAAATATAGGCGAAGTAGGCCCTTGTTTAGACCTGCCGCAATAGGGGATAAGACTATCAAACTAACTCCTGACAGGAAGCAAAAAAGACGTTAGATCAAATTTTTCCAGACTGGCATCGATTAGACTTTATTTTGAATCCATAATCTCTCGGGCCAATTTTCTCCCAAAGCCGATGCTTTCTGAGATCCCTCGGTCTTCCGGGTAATAGTAGGTTGTATCTGCTACAAACAAGTCTTTAAT
>CAIMVM010000243.1 GCA_903844895.1 uncultured Pseudomonadota bacterium | reverse complement strand
GCACCCGGATGCTTCTCTGTCTACGCTTCAATTCATTTGTCGCCTCCTGAACTGCAAGACTCGATGTGCAGTGGATCTGACTCATCCTTCTGCAGCGGGACTTTCACCCGCAAGACATGCGCCGCTTATCTTGGCGCACGCAAGACTCGATATACAGTGGATCTGACTCATCCTTCTGCAGCGGGACTTTCACCCGCAAGACGTGCGCCGCTTATCTTGGCGCACACTGCTTCAGCCCTTCATTAAAAATCTTAAAATGCCCTTGCAACCTACGGGAAATGCTCAATCAACAACTGCTCACGCAAAGAAAACTCGCACATCTATCAAACTAAGCGCATGATTTGGCGCAGTGGAGCATCGCAAGGAAGGCATTACTTTGGCTCCGACGGGAATGCGAAAAATGACTCTTTTACCATGCCAAAATTTTTGTGAGAATTTCCCGAGTGGATTATTCTTGCACTCTTTAACAATTTAGAGAGCAAGAAGATGAATTGGTAGGGAGGAACCGTTATCTATGGTAGACTAGGTATTGCCCTAGACAACGCTCGCTATTTGAGGCCGATGTCTGTGTTGGCTCTAGATTTGATTTGCGTCCCTAAACTTTATTGGGCGAGTGAATGACTATGACGAGGACTGCAAGCGCCATCAATGATTCCCTCAAAAGCTTTTATACAAGGCATCCCTATCCACGCTATCCCTTGGTGGGGCGGCCTATTTGGGAAAATGGCATCATGACTACCCCTTTCTATGTGAGAAAGATCGCTCACCCAACTGAAGATCTACCCAAGCAAGCTCGCGTTATGGTTATGGGATGTGGTGAAGTGCTTCCTTATGTACTATCAAAATGGGATCAAAATAGTGTCTTTGATTTTGTCGATATTTCTCAGCGCTCCCTTTCCAGAGCCAAATGGCGTATTGGAATTCGAAAAGACCGCCTTAAATTTCACTGCTCAGATATAGATAGCTTTTTAAAGGCCCAGCCCTCTTATTCCTATGATCACATCGACTCCATTGGAGTCCTTCATCACTTAGCGAACCCTTCCGAGACATTAACTCAACTGGTGAGAGTTTTAAAGCCAGGGGGAACTCTACGACTCATGGTTTACAACTCCCATGCGAGAGCCTGGATCCGGCACTTTCAAAAGATTTTTAGACTCCTAGGCTATTCACCTTTTAAGAAACGGGACATTGAACAGAGCACAATTTTGGTGCGTTCAACGATTGGCATCCTCGGCCGAAGGGATTGGGCTTTTGCATTAAAACCTATTTTTAAAAATACCACTCGATTTGCAGATACCTTTTTAAATGTACGAGAAGCCAATCTCTCGATTGAGTGGTGGTTGACACGATTAGCAGCAAGTGGCCTTGAGATCATTTCCCTATTGGATCGTTATGGGGAACTCGACGACCTTCCGAACCCAGCCTGGCAACCTCCGAGCTTGGATCAGCTTAAGGAAAGAGCTTTGGATAAGCGTTTTGAAAATAACTTAGAGTTGATTTTGAGAAAGCCTGGCACAACATCAAATTTGGATGAATCTGTAGGCAAACTCCCCTTTAAAATGAATAGACATATTGTCAGACACCCTCTCTGGTTTAATTTTAAAGAGACTGCTGGGCTCAGCCAGAGAGACCGACAGTTTTTGACGCAAGGCTTGATTTCCTACTTGATCGATGGCACATCTACTCAAGACCTTATGACTAGACTGCCCGTTGAGGCCCTGCAAAGACTAGCAAGACTTGGAGCAATTTTACCCGGAATGGTCGAAGGAAAAGACCATCTCGCTCAACTCATGGCCCCCATGTCAAGCTCCATGGAGATCCCCCAGTACGACACCTTCAAAGCGGAACAACATCTCAATCTTCTTAAAGTCTTTGAACTGGAACTTCAAAAAGACCCTAACAAAGTTAAAAAATTAAAACTTATCGCAAAACATTTGGAACGAATTTAATCTTTTAAAAGATCGGGACGTTTAAGACGCGTACGAACTTCAGATTGATGTCCTCGCCACTCTGCAATTTTTTCATGGTTTCCACTCAAAAGTACCCCAGGCACTTCTATATCTTCAAATATTTGTGGCCGGGTATAGAGCGGGTATTCTAGCATTCCACCAAGACTCTCCGAAAAAGAATCTTGTTGGGCGCTTTCTAAATTGCCCAAGACTCCAGGGATCAAACGAAGAATGGAATCGACCATACTAAGTGCCGCCAATTCACCACCAGAAAGAATATAATCCCCAAGTGAAAATTCATCGGTAACATATTTATCGACAAATCTTTGATCCATTCCGCCAAATCGCCCACAAACAAACGTCAAGCTCTCCCCCTCGCTGGCAAATTTTAAGGCTTCTTTTTGGCTCCAAGGGGTACCCGTCGGGGTGAGGGCAATCACGCGAACGGTGGGAAAGGCACTTACCGCATCTCGCAAGGGCTCAGGCCTAAGCACCATTCCGTCGCCACCACCATAGGGGTGATCATCAACACTTCCATGCTTATCAACGGCATAGTCACGAAGGTCAATGGCTTTGAAGTGAGCCAAATCTTTCTTCAGAGCAGCTTGAAATACACCAAACTTAAAGTAGCTTTCGATAAACTCCGGGTGAACCGTAACAAACTGAAACCTAGGTTTCATGGTCCTCCTCCCAAAGATCTGTAAAAAAATCTAAGTCTTGTTTGACTTCTATCTGCTCGGGGTTAAGGGGAAACTTAAAATAGTCTTCGATGAGTGGAAGTGACAGACGCTTTTTATCCCTAACAATTTCGACAATATCACTCGCGCCATAATTGGCGACTTCTAAAATCCTACCTAATTCTAGTTTATCACTCGTAAAAACAACAGATCCTTCCAAATCAATCCAAAGACACTCGTCGTCCTCGAGAGGGAGCTGTGCTCGTTCGATCCAAATATCTTGATGCAGAAGAGCTTCAGCTCTTTCACGGGCGTCGATGGAGTCGACTTCTAGAAGTGACCTTTCACTCTGCCATTTCACTGCCTTTACCGAAAGAAAACGCCCTGACTCAGGATGGGAACCAATGTAGACTTTATCGACATCGGGAAACTCCTCATCTCGACCAGAAACAAAAAACGCCCCTTTTAGACCGTGAGCTTTTCCCACTTTTCCCAGTTGGATGTATTTCTTAGAGGACATCAGATTCATTCTTTCCCAACATGGAGGTGATTTAAAAAAATCCCGAGTAGGTTTTACCAGACTCGGGATGTATAAATAGGTGGCTACTTTCTTCGAACTCTACTTTAAACTCTTCTTTGAACTGTAAAAAGTTCTCAGCAGATGCCGATTTAAGTTAGCTCCTGACCTTCAATTACTTAGTAATTTCTCGGGACAGGGAAATTTTCTGGATTTTTGCTAGCTTCTCTACTGTTTCGGAAAGTTGAGCGCCTTTGCTAAACCAGTGTTGAATGCGGTCTGCTTTAAGAACGATTGTGGATTGTGCGAGAGCTGGATCATAATAGCCAACCTTCTCGATAAATCGTCCGTCTCGTCCAGATCTCTTATCTGTAACAACTACATGATAGAAGGGAGCGTGAATTCTGCCTTTGCGAGCAAGTCTGATAGTAACCATGTATAGAAACTCCTAGGTTTCAATGAAATTAAATTTTTTACCACATAAAACGCCGCTTCCGGACAGGTCGTAACTGCCTGAAATCTTGATGAGGCTGAGGTGTCCCCTTCAAGAGGAATCTCTATACCACAGTCCCAAGGGGGGATGCCAGCATTTTCATCGCCGTCCTCACGAGACCTTCGCGAAAACAAGGCAGCCTAAGGCCTCCAGAAGAAAACTGCCAGTTAAATAGACCAAGCCTCAAGTGCCTGATATGCCAAGGCGCGCTATAGGTGCAAGCCTAAGAATTTCATGGATTTTTTATAGTCTTTAGACTCACCAAAGACTCAAAACCGCACCCTCCTTGTTCCTACAAGTCATCGCCTTGAACCTTTAGCGGTCTCCATGTATGATTTTATTAGGGATTTGCACTTAAATACACGATCCTTAGGGGGCTTCACCACGTGACTCATATTTTAAAACTCTTTCTGGTTTTGTTCCTTTCCAGCCGAGCCATGGCCACTACTATAATTAACGGCGGGGAAGTTAGCAGAGACTATTCCTCAGTTTCACTCGTCATCATTGTCACTGGCGTTTCCGTGAACGAAGTAAAACCTTCCGCGGATGTAAGCGAATTAAAAAACAATCTGAAAATCTTTTTCGAAAATGATGCGAATCCCATCAGGATGACTCGTGGGGCCAGCGACAGCACAAGTATCAATCAATACTTCTATTGGGATTCGGTCAATATGACCCCAACCAAATCTAACGAGACCTCTACAAGTTTTGACATTGAGTACAGAGTAACCATTTATAAAAATCCAGACGTTACCGGCGGAGACACACTTGAGCAGGCGGTGACGAAAAAATTTGTCGCAGCTTTTTACAAATATAATTCTTCAAAACCTACAGATCCCTATGCCGACAAAAAAGAAAATTCTAACGCGTTTCTAGCAAGTCGGGTTTTCGCAGCTCCCAATGGTGTCCCAGAAATCACATCCATTACTGGCTTTAATCGCGGGTTAAAAATCACATGGACGCCGGCTTCTGAGGTGACTTTTACGGATAGTGTTTCAAGAACAGCTCCTAAAGTTTATATCACGCTGGTTCTTAAAGAAGGCGGGCAGAACGTTGACTTTGCCAATGAGTCTTTCATTGCAAATCTTGATGGCACTGCCTCTGACTCGGCAGGCGGAAGCTGTACCCTCGACCCTAATGCCACAAATTGCATGACCTGCGATTCAGGTAGCTTTTTAGGGGTCGATGCTATGGTTGCTAAAGCTGCGGCTTCTGGCGGCACCATTAAGTTTAGTGCAGCCAGTCCAAGTGCTGGACAAGCTTTGATCAATGACCTAAAACCGGATGCGACGTATATAGCCTTTTTGCAGTATGAACGGGGTCTTAAGCGAAGCTTGTGCACGACCGGTGAGCCTATATTGGATACTACTTTCGCGGACAAAAGCGGAGAAAAACCAGCGGGCTATGGAACACCCACATGTTTCGTCGCCTCGGTAGCCTATGGCTCCAGGATCCATCCCTATATTGATCACTTAAGGTGGCTGAGGGATGCTTACCTTCTAAAGTCCAGAGTGGGAAAAACTTTTGTGGCTTGGTACTACAAGAATGGCGAGAGCATGGCGGAGTTTGTCGGGACCCACAGTGTTCTTAAATCTGTCGTTCGACTTCTTCTTCTGCCGATCATTGGGACAGCCTATGCTTTGAAGACCCTCGGACTCTGGCCTCTTTGGTTCTTACTGGGAGCCCTCGCAGTAGGGATGGGATTGGCTCAAAGGGGCAGGTTTAAAAAGTCTGTTCTTTAGACAGACGTAGAAAATAAAAGCCTGCCACGATTTAGGACCTTTGAGACGGCGCTGGCCGTTAAGCGCTCTTTTATTGCAAGGCATGGCTAAATGCTGTGGCAAGTGGCCTGATTTTTCGGTAAAACCCTCAGATCTAAAGAGGGAATTTCATTATGCAAGGAAGTCTAGCTACTTCGATGTTTTCGAGGGTTCTCTTTCCACCGCCGGAAGAGCGAACCGAAATCGAAGAGCTCAATCTGAGACGTTCCCTGCGATACAGTCTTCGACCTGACCAAAGAATCCTTGAAGACCAGGACTTAGTTATTTTCGACTTTGAAACCACTGGATTGGATTATGAACGTGACCGCATTATTGAATTCGCTGCTTTAAGGGTTCGCGGCGGGGAAATCGTTGGGGAACATTGGAGCCTTTGTTCGTCGCCCGTAATTCTATCGGAACAAATTCAAAAGCTCACAGGCATCACTCCTGAGATGATTGAAGGCAAACCTGATTTCCAGGAAGAGCTGCCAAGCTTTTTAAGTTTTATCGAAAACAGCGTTTTAGTGGCCCACAATGCCGACTTCGATATCGGCTTTTTAAAGTCCGCCTGCAACCGCATGGGCCTTGATTTTGAGTGGCCTTGTATTTGTACCTTAAAGCTCGCAAGAGAGCTGCTTCCTGATCTTGAACGTAAGAACTTAGACACATTGGCAGAACATTATGGTCTTACTTTTGAAGCTCGCCACAGATCCATTGGAGATGCCAAGGTAACTTTAGCGGTACTAAACCAAATGATAGAAAATGAAGGCTCGACACTTCGAACATGGAAAGATTTTCAACCCTTTAAATCTCAATAGGTCATTGCATGAAAATAGCAAGTTTAATATCCAAAGAGTCCGGTGATTTCCTTTCTAATCAAAATTTTCATTTGGATTCGATTCGTAAGTTAAGTCAGGCCTTGGACACGTCTCGAGACGGCGGTGGCCTTAAAGCAAAAGAAGCCCAACATGCTAAAGGAAAGCTAACGGCCAGAGAACGCATCGCTAAGCTCATCGACCCTGGAAGCTTTTTTTTGGAGCTTTCCGCTCTTGCAGGGCATGAACTTTATGAAGACCAAGTGCCTAGCGGCGGGATCGTGACCGGTTTGGGGCGTGTCAGCAACCGCACGTGTATGATTGTCGCCAATGACCAAACTGTAAAGGGAGGAACCTATTATCCCATTACAGTCAAAAAGCATTTAAGGGCCCAAGAGATCGCTCAAAAAAATCATCTCCCCTGCATCTACTTAGTAGATTCTGGAGGTGCCTTTTTGCCAAGGCAAGACGAGGTGTTTCCAGACCGGGATCATTTTGGAAGAATCTTCTTTAATCAGGCTAAAATGTCGAGTTTAGGCATTCAGCAGATTTCCTCAGTCCATGGCTTTTGCACCGCAGGTGGTGCCTACATACCAGCGATGTCAGATCAGTCCGTGATTGTAAAAGGAACTGGCACCATCTTCTTGGCTGGTCCTCCTTTGGTCAAAGCCGCTACTGGTGAAGAAGTTTCCGCGGAAGAGCTCGGCGGCGCTATGGTGCATACCTCGATTTCAGGGGTTGCTGATCATTTGGCTGAAAATGATGCTCATGCCATCGGTATTGTAAGGGAAATTATCAGCTATTTGGGCGAACCTGACAGGGCGCCCGTCAAGCTTAAATCCCCGGAAATTCCAGCTTACCCCGAAGAAGATATTATCGGACTTTTGCCAACCGATATTAAGAAATTTATCGACATCAGAGAGATCATTGCAAGACTTGTCGATCGTTCGGAACTTTTTGAATTCAAGAAAAACTATGGCACAACGTTAGTTTGTGGATTTGCCCATATCGAAGGGATTCCTGTCGGGATTATCGCCAACAACGGCGTACTATTCTCGGAAAGCGCCTTGAAGGGAACTCACTTTATTGAATTGTGCTGCCAAGAAAATATTCCTCTTTTGTTCTTACAGAACATCACGGGATTTATGGTTGGTAAGAAATATGAGCATGGGGGCATTGCTAAAGATGGCGCCAAATTGGTCCATGCAGTCGCCAATGCAAACGTGCCTAAAATCACTCTCATAGTCGGTGGCTCCTTTGGGGCTGGAAATTATGGCATGTGTGGAAGAGCCTATGATCCTGACTTTCTGTTTATGTGGCCAGAAGCCCGCATTAGTGTGATGGGAGGCGAGCAGGCAGCAAATGTTTTAGCGACCGTGAAGGAGCAACAGCTTTCCGCTAAAGGCGCCACACTATCCGATGCCGAAAGGCAAGATCTGAGACGCCCCATTCTGGAAAAATATGAACGCGAGGGTTCCGCCTACTATTCTACGGCCCGACTTTGGGATGATGGCATTCTGGATCCAAGAGAAACCAGGAAGGTTCTTGGGGCTGCTTTTGCTTCCACCCTTCATCGCCCTTGGAAGGGCACCAAATTTGGTGCTTTTAGAATGTAGCGGCGATCTTGAACTTGCAGAGCCACTGAAGAAAAACCGCTGAAATAGAACAACAAACAACTGACGTAACATATAGAGGGTAGACATGAAACGCACAAAACCGATTCGAATTGGGAATGCTGGTGGATACTGGGGAGATGATCCCCATGCTTTAAAAAGACAAGTTGAGGGGGGACATCTCGACTACATCACGATGGACTTCTTAGCTGAAGTGACAATGTCTATCATGCAAAAGCAGCGTTCTAAGAACCCCAGTGCAGGGTATGCCAGAGATTTTTTAGTCATGCTCGAGCCCGTACTCGTACAAGTATTAAAGCAAAAGACAAAAATCATCACCAATGCCGGGGGCGTTAACCCTCTAGCCCTAGCAGGTGCTATCGAAGCCCTGGGAGCCAAGTTAGGAGTCACTCCTAAAATCGCCGTGGTCCATGGGGATGATATTTTAAGTGATATTCCTGAGCTGCAAAAAAAAGGAGCCGCTTTTAAAAACATGGAGAACAATTCGTCTTTCGATGTAGTCGACGGTCGCATTGAATCCGCTAACATCTATTTTGGAGCTACAGCTGTTGTTGAAGCATTAAAATGGAATCCGGACATTATCATTACAGGTCGCGTCACTGATACCGGCATCACTGTGGCCCCCATGATTTTTGAGTTTGGCTGGGATGCCAAGGATTGGAATAAAGTTGCCTCAGGAATGGTGGCAGGGCACATGCTGGAATGCGGCTGTCAGATTACCGGTGGAAACTTTTCCGACTGGACCAAAGTCACAAACTTCCATGAAATCGGCTATCCGATTGCCGAAGTCTATCCAGACGGAAGTTTTATTTTGACGAAACATGAAGGCACAGGTGGCCTTGTTTCCCTCGACACTGTGAGAGAGCAGCTCTTTTACGAAATGGGAAACCCCAAAGCCTATATCACCCCAGACGTTATAGTGGACTTCTCATCCATAGAGATCGCCCCAGACGGTCCCAATCGGGTGAAAGTCAGTCATGTTAATGGACATGAACCCACACCATTTTACAAAGTGTCGATGGCCTATCGCGATGGCTATAAGGCCACCGGCTCCATCATGATTTCTGGTCCTAACGCCCGCGCCAAAGCGGAAACCTTTTCGCAAATCTTTTGGAAACGCCTCAGCCCTAACTTCCTAGAAACCTCCACTGAGTTCGTCGGCTGGAACTCGTGCCATAGATCTCTTGGTCATCAAGAAGAAGGCAATGAAATTCTTCTGCGCTTAAGTGCGCGCGCTGTCGATGAGTCCTCTCTTCAAGCCTTTGGAAAGATGATCCCTTCTCTTATCCTTTCAGGTCCCCCTGGAGTCGCCGTTATTGGTGGCGTACCCAAGCCCCAAGAAGTTGTCAGCTATTGGCCGGCACTTATGAATAAAGAATTGGTTCACCCCAAAATCAGTCTTTGGCAAAATCAAAAGGTCGTCGAATCGAAGACGGTGACATCCACACCACTTGGAAATTTCACCCCACCTGCTGATGACGTCCAAACCGCGAGCAGCCCGAATGCCTCAGTAGCTACGGTGATTGCTGAAAACACAAAATCCAAGAATGTGCCGCTATATGCCATTGCTCTTGCAAGAAGCGGCGACAAAGGCGATATGGCCAATATCGGTGTATTAGCGCGCAGCCCATTAGCGTATAAATTTATATGCGAGACACTAAGCGCACAAACTGTCAAGAACTGGTTTCAAGAGCTTTGCAAAGGCAAAGTTACAAGATATCGTCTTGATAAGCTTCAAGGGCTCAACTTTCTCTTAGATGAAGCCTTAGGCGGCGGTGGGACCATGACTTTAAGAACAGATGCCCAAGGAAAAACATTTTCTCAAGCGCTCCTCAGACAGAGAGTCGCCATTCCCGATGCCGTGTTAGAAGATGTGAAACTTTATGAATCCAAAAGGTGAGGTCACGGTGAAATCTGTCGAACTTCTCTATTGCCAAATTGACTCTTCCTGTCCGGATGTGGTAGCCGTTGTTGCCATTTCCCGTGAAGAGGCCGCCAATAGTTTTAACGGAGACGTGATTTTAGGTCTTACCAAAGCCTTTTTAGAGGTTGCCCAGATCCCACAGGTCAGAGCCCTCGTTTTAAAAGGGAGAGGAAAACATTTTTCTGCTGGAGCAGACCTTGGCTGGATGAAAGATGCGGCGAAGCTTTCCTATGAAGAAAACCTTACCGATGCCGGACATTTGACCCAAATGTTTGAAGCCCTTTATAGACTAAAGGTTCCAACCATTGCTCTGCTGCATGGTAGCGTTTTTGGCGGAGCCGTAGGCTTAGCTGCATGCTGTGATATCGTATTGGCAGAAGCTCGCACGAAATTCTGTCTTTCTGAGGTAAAACTTGGACTTTTGCCCGCCGTCATCTATCCCTACCTCGCTCAGCGCATTCACAGGGGTCCGCTTAGACGACTCAGTGTTACTGCGCGATTGTTTTCCGCTGAGGAAGCCCTTAGCTTTGGACTTGTGGATCGAGTTTTTGAGTCTGAAACCAGGGCCCGTGTTCTTATAGAGGAGCTCAACCTCATCTTAGCTGCCGGCCCTCAGGCAGTAACTTTGCTGAAAACTCTGCATCAGACTTTGGAAACTAATAACTTTATGCAATGCGATGAGACCGCGAAAGCCATCTCCCAAGCACGAACTTCTTCTGAGGGACAAGCAGGACTCGCTAGCTTCTTCGCTAAACAACAAGCCCCTTGGGCATGCAAACTTCCTGAGGAATGGGACCTGCCATGAAAAAAATAAAACGTGTATTCATTGCCAATCGTGGCGAAATCGCAAGACGCATTGCGCAAAGCGCAAAAAAGATGGGAATAGAATCGGTTGTCTTAACCGATCAAGAAAGACCTCCCCTTTTTTTAGAATCTCAGGTTACCACCTTTGTTCGGGTAGCTGTGGAAGATACGCTTCTCTATCTTGATGGAAATCGCTTGATAGATCTTGCTTTAAAGGCCGGGTGTGATGCTTTACATCCTGGCTTTGGATTCCTCTCAGAAAGTGCCATTTTTGCAGATCAAGTAACGCGATCAGGGATGACTTGGATTGGACCGAGCTCGGCCACCATCGAAGCCATGGCCTCAAAAGCCAAGGCCCGAACGATCGCGGAAGAGCATCAAGTCCCCGTCACCCCTGGTCTCAAAGGCTTTCCTGTGCCAGCAGATGAAACAGGTGACTTTTCCGAATTAGAAGTCTTTGCTAAAAAAACCGGATATCCCCTTTTGCTCAAAGCAGCCCTTGGGGGTGGCGGTAAAGGAATGCGTCTCGTTCGAAGCTATGAGGAACTGAAAACATCCGCTCTTAGAGCGTATTCGGAAGGCCTTGCCTCTTTTGGTGATGGTACTTTGATTTGTGAAAGATATCTTGAGGTCTCAAGACATATAGAAGTTCAAATTATGGCTGACAGCCACGGCAACGTAGTGGCCCTTGGGGACCGCGATTGCTCCATTCAAAGACGCCATCAAAAAATCCTCGAAGAGTCCCCTGCATTTCAACTGGGGGAAGAAACTAGAAAGAAACTCCATCAGGCTGCAGTGCGACTTGCTAAGTCGGTATCCTATCAAAATGCTGGAACCGTAGAGTTTTTAGTGGATTGGACTGAAGCTAAACAAAAAATGAGCGATCAACCGTTTTATTTTCTAGAAATGAATACTCGTCTCCAGGTAGAGCATCCGGTAACTGAAGAAGTCCATGGTGTTGACCTCGTGGAGTGGCAGTTCAGGGTGGCACAAGGCGAAGCCCTGTCTGCAAGCTTTCTAAAGTCTGAGGCGCGAGGCCACTCCATTGAAGCGAGGCTTTACGCAGAAGACTGCAATGCCAATTTTTTCCCAAGCCCAGGAGCGGTAAAATGCTTTGTTCCTGCCCAAATCAAAGGGGTGCGTTGGGAGGTTGGGTTAGACTGTCTTGATGAAATTTCTACTAAGTTTGATCCTATGATCGCGAAAGTGATCGCCACGGCAGACACGAGGGAAAACAGCTTATCTTTGCTGGCGCGTGCACTCAAAGAAACTAGATTTGTGGGACCAGCCACCAATCAAGCCTATTTGATTCAAATTCTTGAAAACACTCCCTTTGCCGTCTCCGCCCAAGCTACAAATTTTATATCCCTTCACCACGATGCTTTAGTGCCGCAAATAGCCTCTATTCAAGAAAAAGATCAGCTTTATCGATTAGCCCTTAAGCGCCTCGAAGAAAGAGAAAGCGCTGAGGCAGAAGTTAGCTTTTTAGGTAAGCCCAACCACGATCAACTTGCAAGATACGCCTTTTCCAATCAAAGACAGGCGCTGGGCTCGTCCCCCGTTAAGTGGGAAACAAAGCATGTCTCTTTGCGCAAATTAGGACAGGAACTCATTTATGGGGATATTCTCGTAGAGGGTCAAGACCTAGCTTTTGCGGTTCACAAAGATCTTGAGGCCATCACCTACAGCGCGTTTAAAAACGGGCACACCTGGACCTCCTCAAGGGACTTACGAAATGAAAATGCCACCTCCCACTCAGTCCAGTCGGAGCAAGGCCTCACAGCTCCCGTACCAGGTAAGGTGATAAAGGTTCTGGCTAAAGCGGGCGATTCGATTCCAGGGAATCAGACTCTTTTCATACTCGAATCCATGAAAATGGAATTTGAAGTGAAAGCTGCCAAGTCTGGTATCCTCAAGGAAGTTTCTGTAAAAGCAGGGGACCAGGTTCTTTCAGGCCAAACTCTTGCCCAATGGGAATAGAGTTGAGCCTCTATGCTCTCATGCCACATATATGACTTCGACATTAGCAAGACATTGGCAAGACATTAAAGAACCTCTTTATGAAACCACATAAACCCAAGGTTTCATAAAGAGATTTCAAGACGTTGGCACTCTTTACTAAGGCCCCACCAAAAACTTTGTCTGTATATTTTTAAGGCGCCTTCTTCAAGAGTTCATACTTAGTAATGACGCCTAGTGGCAATAGAAGCTTTAGCTGATATCATAGGATGTGATCAACGAGAGGGTCCTATGCTTAACCGTTTCCTAAAATCATCTGGCTTTAAAAAACTTGCCGAATCCCAACTGTCTTCGTGCGAGTATTCACTCGTACTTTATATACTCAATACGACAGTATCGGATTTTCCTCAAATCATTACGAATGAAGAAGAACTGTCTATTTTCCTGGGAAGATCAGAAAAAGATGTTTTTCATGCCCTTGAATCTCTTTCTAGTCGCGAAATTATTAAAATGCGATTTAGCGAGAAGGCTACTTTAAAACAAGAAAAACCTTCTATGATGATATCTTTCAACTTTGATACCACTAAATGGTTTTTGCCTAAAGCCATGGAAGTCCAAAATGATGCACGAATCTACCCCTTTCGCCGAGGTCGCTTTCACTCCATAAAAGGCGGCGCGCAACCCAAGCACGAAGAGTCAGAAGACCAAGAAACGTGTGAAAGAATTTTTAGACTTTTCACCGCCAGCCGCACTCTCGACGAAAATGAAATTTCTGAAACGAACTTATCCGCTCGACAGCTTATAGACAGTCACCCTGTGGATCAAATTCTTTTGCTCATTAGGCATTTTGGGTCTCGCATTCCGACTTTAAGTCTACTTGCAAGCAACTGGCAGCATTTCACCGAACTTTTTATCGACGAAACCCAGAGCATCGACATGATGGGAGCTAGGCAAAAGCACCTTGAGTTAGATTCTCTTTTGAAAGAACGATGCGAACACCTACTAGAAAGTGGAAATCTTGAAGAAGAAGAAAAAAATATCCTTCAAATTTTAATCCAACATCGCCACCCCAGGCGCCAACTATTTTGGGCCTTTCAAAGCAGATCGCGCTATCCAGGCCTTAGCAGCTTTTTTGAAGACAATTCTGGCTTAATGTTGGGCGTTACTTCAACGGGAACCATTGTTAAAAACAAAGTCTAGCATTCATTGTCTTTAAGTTTGCTGTCAACTTCGTACTGACCCTAGCTCCAAAGATCAGGTTTCACGGCCCTATCTAAATAGTTTGAGCAAGTCTATTGGTTTCCATGGACCTGATTCCGCTATCATTCATGTTATGGAAATCAGCTTCTATAATTGTTTCATTACGACTATTCTTGCGAGAGCAGCTTACAAGCGACACCTCTCATAAGATCCGATTCTATAGCGGAAACATGGAACCCTGCAAAAATAGTTACCCTTCGATGAGCGCCTTAGGCAGCATGGGACGGAACGGAAAACTTAAGCCCATCTAATTCGACCGAACGATTGCCGCCGGTAGAGTCTATTTTAAGAGTCATTCCTGCAAATTTCATGGCCTTTTTCGTGCCATCAAAAATCTCTCTCCCGAGTTCTAACTCTAAGCCGTTGGAGAACCGCAGATAGATGCCTCCCGAGGAAGAGATATCCATATCCTGCAAAGAAACTTTAGAACTTGAGGAAGACTTAAAGGGCTTTACATTGGAATCAATAGAGGTGCTCGTTTCGTTAAGGATGCCGCTTGAATGTCGTTCAGAACTTGCTACATCTTGCTCGTCGGATTGAAACGAAAGGTCTTCTAAAGCTGATGAATCTCTATCCAAAAGATCCGAATCATCGGCAGATAGTGCCTCTTGGTCAATGTTATCTAAACTATTATCTAAACTATCATCTTCAAGAAGGCTCAAGGTTTCCAATCGATTCGCTTCGTTGTCATCTTCAGATAGATGCTGAAAACTCAATTGTTCATCAACCTCAGAATCAAGTTTTTTCTCAAGTTCATCTACATCTGCCTCAGTGGCTTCTTTCCCAGCTATATTTTCAAATTCACTTAAATCTTCATTTTTCACTTCCACTTGCTGCACGACCGATGGTTCTGGAGCAGAAATTACCTTTTCTTCAGGCTCTAAAAGTGCGACTTCATCAAAATCCGAATTCAATTGCTCTAATTCTTGGTCCAGCTCTGAAACTTCACCAAGGGAATCTTCTATGGCATCTTCTACTTCAAAAGCAACGTCTCCTACAATCGACTCTAAGTCTTGTTCGTCATCAGAAAGCTCACCCTCTATTGCTTGAATGGTGTCTGGCAAAGACTCATCGCCGCTGCTATCAGGTGTCTTATCAATTCTCAATTCCATACCTTCGTCTAGATCAAGCTCTGGCATCTCATGTATTGGTACGTCCAAGGACTCCATGGACTCAAGCCCATCCATGTCGATGGCAACATCTTCAGACTCATCTAAAGTCATTTTCGGACCCGAGGCTGAATGAGGAGCGTTCGATTCTATGTCCATGTCCGTCGCGATTTCCGCATCCAGCTTGGCGTCATCAAAACCCGAGAGATCAATGTCATCTAGACCCTCCAACTCAGCATTGGCGTTATCAGTTGCTAAGATATTAGAGCCTTCCCCACCGGCACCCTCTAGGCCATCCATGTCAAGTTCAATGTTCTCTAAATCTTCTGACTCCAACTCAGAAATCTCATCGAGATTTCCCAAATCCGCCCTTAATTCCTCTTTAGTTTCTTGAGCTCCTTTTTCGAGCTCCAAGTTTTCCTCAAAATTCAAGTCTTGATCATCAAGCTGAAGGTCTAATTCAGATAGTTCATCGCCAACAACGGAAGTGTCCGTGGGCAGTTCAAGTGTGTCCTCTTGCGAAGATAGGCCGCTCAATTCCTCATCGGAGGCAGAACTCGATGAAAAATCCTCTCCGATGCCAGCATCCTGGCTCCACGGTGCGAGAATCTTTGCAAATGGACCTAGGCCTACACGCTCAATTAATTCTTGCATGGAGCCATCTGAGCCTCCAAGCTTGGAATACGTTTCGACTACCGACCTCATGAGAAGAGGAAGTTTATCCGCTGGAACAGACTCCGCAGCAAATTGCCCAAATTCAGGTATCATCGCTGACTTTCCACCTAGAGCAATGCGGTATCCTGACGCATCGCCAACAATGGAAATGTCTAAAGTATGAGTTGGGTTACAGCAACGGCTGCAGCCATTAAGACCAATTTTGAGGGGTGTACTTGTTGTGATTCCCTTCATCGCTTCTGTAATCTGCACCGCGCTCTTAAGTGCATCTTGCTCATGTGCAGAACACATCTTTCCTAAACAAGAAGTTGCTTGGTGGAGCCCTTCTTGATAATTACGGACCTCTAGTCCCACTTCAGATAGATCTTGTGTTATCTTAGAAACTTGGTCTTTACTAACAACTATAGCTAAACGTTGATCTTCAGTAACTTTAACAATCATCGAAGTGTCTTCACTGATTTGAGCGACTTTCCGGAGCTGATCGGCATTGTAAATACCACCTGGTGCCTCTGTTGAGAGAAGCAATGCTCCGTTCTTTAATGCAAATCCAGATGACATCTCACACCCCGCATCTCTATTTACTAGCTCTAGAGTAATCGGTCACGGAACCTATGACCTTTAAGCAGGAAGTGCGGCAAAACTTGCCACTGGCATTTATTCCAATGATTACGGGTTGATAAGAATTCCTGGTCCATTCTAGCTGAATGGACTTGTGTCATCAGGAACGATTTTTAACACCTCTAGGGCTTCGGCAGGAATTAACTTTGGCTTCATAAAGTGCCAACTAAGTTAAAAGACCAGATAGGATTTTAGCTTTACCGGAATTTCGAGTGTTGGACCAGTACTTAGACTCATCACAGCCATACATTTTTAGAATTGTATTGGCTACAGAAGCCATAGTTATGTATTGATCTGCGCTGTAAACCTCCTGAGCACCTGTAGAAGGACGCATCGTGTCAAAGTCAAACGGCTTACCCATTCGCTTGATGAGTTCTGGATCGAACTCTAAGTGCGCCTTAGACAAGTTCTGGTATACCCCTTTATCATCTAAGACATCTAAATCCGTTGCTCCTATGACCTGTCCGCCGCGAACCCCTTTACCGCCAATAAGCATCATGTTTGAAAGAGAGTTATGGTCTGTGCCAGTCTTATCCATCGCCATGCCCTGTTGATAATTCGTACGATTAAACTCCGAAGAGATTACAACGGTCGTCACATCAAGAAGGCTTAAGCCTTTAGCTTCATCAAACACAGTAGACTTCAAAAAGGAAAAGACCTCAGCAACTTCTGCCACAATAGCCTGATACGTAGTTGGTTGTTTTGAAGCGGAATCACCATCATGGGTATCTAAATCAATAAGATTGTTATTGTTAAAGACATCGGAAATAATTAAAGAATTTGTAATCCCACTTACAAAAAGTTTATGAGCGGCCTTTAATTCTTTTAAAATCCGGCTGTCACTTGGCCCTAACTGAAGGTCTAAATTCTTAAATTTACGCGCCACACTAGTCGACTCGTCTATCCCCGCAAGCATGTTTCGAACGCCTTCGGAAAACCTACCTGGACCATTGGATGCGAGCTGCAACCTGCTGCGGATAAAATCCGCCGTTTGACCTTGAGAGGAAAGGTCCTTACTATTTCCGACTAACTTTGAAAAGGAGGAGACTCCTTGCGATGTCAAAGAAATGGAAGACGTCCCATTAGAAAATGGTACAGAAAGAGTTCCCGAAACAAAAAAATCTAGAGACGCCCTTGGGGTCAATACTTCATTCAAAAAGGGAAAGTAGCTATCCCCTCCGAAAGAATTTCCAGTAAAGAGAACGTTTCTATTCTGCTCGTGTCCGTCATCACGGCCAGGAGCCAAAATGCCATTTAAAACAGAAAAATGGTCTTTAAAAGGCACCAGCGGAGCTACCAACGAACTCGCAAGACAGGACTGACCATTAGAACCAAGCCAAGGCGTTGGATCTTGTCCTAGGTAATTTTGAATTTTACCGGCTGCTGTGAAGCTTAGTGGACGCGCATCAAACAAATAGGATGAATCAAATCCCCCGCTATAATAAAGCTGGAGATAGAAGTGAGGCTCTTTAGTAGGCTCTCCCAGAGCAAATCGGTTTTGTGTGAGGCAGAGTCCCCCAGCAATGGCAGCTCCTGATTTTAAAACTTTGCGTCTCGAATATGATGTCATATATGTTACCTTCAAAAAAGTTAGGAGTTGCTTTCTTTGGGTCTAATGTTCCAAAAGAAAGTATGGATTTAAGAACATCGTTTTAAGCATCGCATTGATAACTTCTTTACTTGAAGCCTTTGCATAAGGAGACTGAGGACTCATAAAAAAGTCACGCCAAGCTACATATTCTTCTCTAGGCGCATCAAAACCTTGAACAGCCCACCAGAAATTTAGAAGACTCTCTTCATTCTTAAAGTCTATAACCGGTTCCTTGCACAAAGCTCCCAGTCGGTCTGCAAAATGGGGGTTGTAGTCAATTCTTATAAATTTCTCGATTACGATTTGCTGGGTACCACACGACTCCGCTATATCTTTGGACAGCCCGGAAAGCGCCATATTCCAAAGAAGCATGTTTAAGGAATTGGGTGTGCCATTTCTAAAATCGTTAAGGGGACCAATATTGGAGTAGACGCCCAACAATTCAATGAGGGAAGCGTCGCCTCCCAAATATCGAGTCAAGTCGAATTTCAATTCTCCGGCTTTAAAGAGGCGTGTAACGATGATTCTATTCGTCGCAAAGATACCCTTAAACTCACCGACTCTATTTCCAGCGGCTTTAATCTCAGAAGAGTCTTTCAACCGACTGCATCCAAAAGAACTCATTAGGAGTGCAAAGGCCAATCCGCAGCGCCCAACCTTCGAGACTTGAGAGGCACAGAATTTATTCCAATAACGCATTATGGTCGTCCTCCTGAAATAGATGTAGCTTCTCGACTCACCCACTTGTAGATTTGGGCTCGGTCATTCGGGCTCATAAACATACCTAAAGGCATCAATTTGCTTTCATCTGCCGTGGATAGGCTTTCCAAAAGTTTGCCGAAGGTGCTCTTTTTTGAGTGTTGAAGGCCAGCCGCATCAAGATAGCTAAAGTTAGTTTCTCCATTGCCCTGAGTCTTCCAGGAAGACAAATCTAATCCGCCTGCAGCGCCGTTGCTACTATGGCATTGGACACAGTTCTTTTTAATTAAGTAAGAGATCTCACAAGGGAGAGTTGAGTTTTCGTGACCAGGGGCAAAGTCATAACATTGATTCTTCTCAGGATCTGCCCTAACAAACGTATTGCTTAGCAAGAGGCTTTTCGTGATTTCTTTAAAGGCCTGGCTGCTATCCCCTGTATTGGGGTTCGCTTTAGCTTGTTCAAATCTCTGGGCAAGGCTATTTACCCATTCTGTATCATAGACTTGATCTTTGCCTAAAAAATACTCTGTCATTCTTTTTGTTAAACACTGCTTAACCTCAGAAGAATTTTTAATGATGGTCACCAGATCTCTCAACGACTCCCCATAAGAATTACGGGACGAATCTGTTGCTGACCGAATGTAGCCCACATTCCACTTTCTTCCCGCTTCTGTAGGGGCCAGCCAAGCACTCAAATAGGTGTTAAGGGCTTCATTTTTAAAAGTCGCTCCATCATCAAACACGAGAACATTTGTATTTTCGAAGTCATTTCCTATGATTCCAATATTTTTGAAAAATCCCGCCATTGGATCCATTTTATAATGGCAAGATGCACAGGAGGGATCAGAGGCATGCTTATTGCCCGTATGCATACTAGGGAGAGCGACGTTGATGGGCGTTAAGTCATCACAAAAATAATTCTTTAGAACGTAGGCTGCCCGCTTCCGATTGTAATTGGTAGAGGAATTGGGAAGAAGAACCCAAGTTTGATCAGTAAAAAAAACATCGTCATCAGGAATACCAAAGGCGCCATCTTTAATCGCCACTATTTCTAAAGGATTTTGGACTTTCGGCGGGGTAACTACACCTGGAAAGTCCAAAATATCTTTGAGCTTAAAAAGTCTTTCTTTATAAACAAGAACTTCCTTTAAGATCGCCTCAAAATGAAGCGATGAGGGATCTACGAAGCAGCCAAATATAAGCTGTTTCGAAAACCCAAAACCAGTGAAACGGTCTCTGATTTGAAAAGGAACTCCTGATCTATCAATTGCATCTGAAATAGAATTTAGTTTCTTTCCGGCTTCTTCGCAAAAAACTTTTCTATCGGCGCCTTGATGATCTTTGGCCGACTTAATAAAATCCAAAAGGGAGTCTGTTTCAAGTAGCGACTGATTCAAAGCTTCCAAGCGATATTCACGCTCTGGTTTATTCGTAGGATTTTTCTCGGCACTAATGGAATCAAGTCCATATTGGAGATAGAAAGGCTGGTTCATATCAAAAATTGAAAAGTAGTCTTTTCCTTCCCAGACAGCGCGCGCAGCTGTGAACGCATGGGGGGAGAGTTCGACACCAATGTAAGTCCTAGCACCATCCGGCATAGTATAAAAAAAAGACTTATCTTTAAGACCCAAATAAAAGAGATTAAAGTCCACAACAGTGTCTATAAATCGTTTGTCTTGCATAAATAAGTCAATAATTTGCTCTTTAGATTTGGACATAAGAGAGTCAACATCTTCCGACGGACTCACACCATCGCCAAAACGTATAGCCCTTGAAGCCTTCTCCAACCAAGCTCGCTTCGCCCAAAATTCTGGATCCGTATTTTTTATTCTTGATTCGGACCTCGTGCAGCTCGTAAACGATATCAAAGCAGCCAAAACCCAAAAGCTATTTCTTAGACTAAAAATCACCGCATCCCCCCGAAATCCATACTAAAGCATCGCGACACTAACCTAATTACAATCGACTCACCATAGCTGATACCGAGCAATTTCAGGGCCAATGACAGTTCTCAATAAATCCTGACTGTTATACCGCAGGGTCGCTACTTTGTCGCATTTCATGACACCCTTTAAACAGTGCAACTGACCACATTTTAAGCTCTTTCGGTAAGCCCTGGTGTGTGTGGGGGGGGGAAGTCTTTTATTGTTTCTTTTAGACTATGGCGACGATCTGAGATCCGGAAAAATTCTAAAGGGAAACCCTACGAAAAATAGCCCAAGATAGGAAAGCAAGATAGGAAAGCAAGATAGGAAAGCAAATTAGGAAAATAAGAGACCGAAACCTAAACGTGTCTCTGTTTTTGTATTCTATACTTTTCAAGCAGATTCCTGAACCGGAATCCAATCTAGTTCGGCCACTAAGAAGACTCATTTCCTCATGAAAACAATGAGCAAACTCACCTAAAATTTGCGCCCGAGGGAGGTTCCGATAATTGTCGGAAATTCCTCTGCTGCAGCGAAGAGTCTTCCACCTTCAAGAGACAAGAACCATTTGTCGTTCAACCAGTACTTGGTACCTAAAACTACTTGAATGCGGTCGTACGTCTTTCGTTCACATTTAAATAATTGATCAAATTCCTTGCCTTTTTTGGTGTCATCTTCTACAGAATCACAAGTAGTATGACTCGCCCGAATGGTTCCATAAGGCTCCCAATCGCCGGCCAAGTAGCTTCCCATGAGATCGCCGTAGTAGTAAGTCCCACTAGTTACATCGCCACCGCCAAGGGCTGTCGCAAGAGAAAAGCCGCTTTGATTGTTATTTATAAATGCATACTTCGCTCTAAGGCCCAAGTTCAAGGTTTCCCACTGAACTCCTACATCAAGATCTTGAGTAAGGCCTACATTCCACTTCAAAACATGGCCGTAGACCCCAAAGCCGCCTATAATTTCCTGATTGCCCGGGCCAAGCGTCCGAGCAGTTTCATGACTGGCTATGGGCGGAATGCATGATGCGGTTAGAAATAATACAGCAAACCAAACAAGTCTCACTCTTAGACTCCTTTATAGACGGATACATAAAGTTTGAATTAAATAAGCCTGCCTGTCAACTTCCATAGGCTACGTATTTGGAGCTAGCTTTGAGAGATTCATTCTTAAACTGGTCATTCAAAAAGACAAGTAAAATGCTGAAGAATTTTAAAAAATGCCTTTATTGCAAAATTTCCAAAAGACGCAACCCACATTTAAAATATGTCGAAGAATATCTGCTTATTAACATGCAATCCTTAAGTTGTCTGCTACGTGGAACGCAGTGACGTATTTAACTGAGTTGGCAATTGCCTTTGGCTAAAACTTGGTAGGCAATTTCTCTACCATGGATAAAAGTCTGCCTACTATTCTTTTTGCAACGATATGATAAATTATACATGTCGACTTTAGGGGTTCTGGTCGAAGCAATATCAAAGAAAAAGGAGAATTTATGCGTTTTGTCAGTCTCGCGATCACAGGTCTCTCGTTTTTAAGTGGAATCTCGCATGCAGGAATCTGCGAATTAACCGTGAAGCGCGTGGCTTGCGCAGGAAAAGAAGCAGAGAGCTATAAAAAATGCGACGGCAAAGATCAGTGTACCAACAAACAAAAAGCAGATTCTGAGGCTGCTTGTCAAAAGTTAGCAGAAAATGAATGTGTAAATAGTCGCCTTGACATCACGAAGTCAAAAGAGATCAAAGCAACTTTTGGCGGATCTCCGGTAAAAGGCGGTGCGAATCTTTGTGCCACAGATCGCGCCGACTTTAATAAGTGTAAGTAATATTCGTTTGAGTTACTTAAAAATAATTTTATTAAGCAGGTAGAACATATGGCATTGAAACAGATGTATTTGGGAGCACCACTAAAGTGGCGCATTTTTTTGGTCAACGTGCTATTGGCGTCCTTAACTCTGTTAGTTGTAGCAGGCGCACAAATCACACTAAGACATCTTGTTTCAATGTCAAATCATTCCTATGTTTCCATAAAAGCTACAAAGTTAACAGGCCGATTTTTTGCGGGCTTATCCAACTTAACGGGTGAAATGGCCCGGATTGACGAATTAGTCAAAGCAAAAACAGTCATTTCTACGGATGATCTAGAAATTGCCATTGACCAAGTTAGATCGGTTACCCTTGATCTATCAGGCGACATAGCAACCGTGGGCGTGCTTAAAGATGACGCAGCTAAGATAGATGCAAATCTAAAATCTACACGTGCCTCATTGGAGCAATATTTTGCTGCACTAAAAAGCAAAAGCAACTCTGCTGATGCATCTAGCGCCGCCTTGAAGGCATTAAGTGAACTCGAAAGCAATGTCAAAGATGTAGAGCAAAAACTTGCTGATGGTGCTAGCGAAGCTTTCAATTTGGTTTGTAAAATAGAAAAGTACACCGCATATAGTGCGATATTTTTGCTTTTGATCATAGGGCTATCCTTGTTTTTCTCATATACGATGAGTAGAAATGTGATTGAGCGCTTCAATTCCGTTATGAATGAAGTCAAGTCAGTTACTACTAATTTAAGCACGGAGTCTGCAAACCTGGTCAGACAATCCTCTGTTTTGTCCTCCGGCGCGACAGAAGGCGCGGCCGCATTGCAAGAAACCGTGGCAACTCTCGAAGAGATTTCAGAAATGGCAGCAAGAACGACCGAGCGCATCAATCAGTCCACAAATGCTTCGACTGAAAATCTCAGTACAGCAGAGCACGGGCGAACTAAAGCTGATCAGGCTTCTAAAGGAATGCATTCGATGCAGCGCTCGATTCAGTCATTTTCAAACGAAGTCATCGACCAAACCGAGAGGCTCAATGAAGTTGTTAAAATCATCGGAGAGATTGCAGGAAAAACAAAAATTATTAATGACATTGTATTCCAAACCAAGATGCTGTCATTTAATGCTTCCATTGAATCTGCTCGTGCAGGTGAACATGGGCGGGGATTTGCCGTCGTTGCGGAAGAAATTGGAAATTTAGCGACCATGAGTGGAAGCGCCTCTAAAGAGATCGGTATGTTAGTAGAAAGCAGTGTGGAGGCCGTTACTACTTTGGTAGATGGCTCTAAGAAAAAGATTCAAGATTTGTCAGCAAATGCCAATCGAGAAACTGTTGATGCCTCACAACGCATGGAAGCCAGTTCTACCTCCCTAGCCTCAATTACTGAAGGCGCGCGGACTGTCTGTGATTTGAACCAAGAGATACTTGCGGCAGCACATGAACAAGCACAGGGAATAAGAAATATTTCGACTGCGATGAATCAACTCAATATGACCATCTCCAGCAACGCAAACAGCGCTGCAAATTCTGCAGATGTTGCTTTAAAATTTGAGAAACTAGCCGCCGTTTTAAATGAAAACATAGCCGGTCTTGAAGTTGAGATTTTTGGAAATAAGAATCGCTCTAAGAGTTTAGAACCACTTAAGACTACTCTTCCAGTTGCCTCTGAAGAATCAGATGATTCTAACATTCTTACTAGCAATGTAGTTGAATTTCCTCCTGCGCAGACAATCCAAAGTAACCCGATAGATAAGGCCTCAGGTGATTGATAAATACCGATTGTTCCTTTAATTAAGCCAGCTTCCACTAGAGCCCATTCCTTGGGCTCATATTTTATTGTATCGTTCGGGCGTCCCTTGGTATCAAAAAATCATCTCTTTTCATCTCTTTTCATCTCTTTTCATCTCTTTTCATCTCTTTTCATCTCTTTTCATCTCTTTTCATCTCTTTTCGTCTCTTTTCGTCTCTTTTCGTCTCTTTTCGTCTCTTTCTGACTTGAGGTATTTCACTACAGTTGTTTTTTGCCTTGATTTTTCTGTTAATTTCAATCTGATAAGAAAAATTCAATCGATTATAGGATTCAGAAAAATACAGCTGGATATTCCCGATCGCCCCATCTGGACAGCCAAGGTGAAAAAGCCCCTGCAGTTCCGCTCCTTGAAAGGAACGCGATAGAGATCAACAAAAGATATATGTATTGCATCTAGACAGTTTGCTGCCCAGAACCTAACCACTGAACGACCTTTCTGCCACAATGCATTTTGAATTATCTTAGTTGAATCTCAGATCTATAAACTCCGCTACATGAAACCTATGAGGTGGATAGGGGTAGGGAGAATCCGTCGCCGGTCCCCCTCCCTCCGAACCGTACTGGCGGATCTCCCGCATACGGCTCTCCAGTTGATGGGTCACCTTTTCAAAGGATTGACTGCTTTGACGCGAGCTGCGGTTAGAGAATACAACCCGTGCTTTACAAAGAATGCATCTGGCCAGCGCTGATGATCACGCCCGTAACCGTGGCCCTTACGGCCCTGACGCTTTCTCAGAATGCTTCTGAGACGCATCCGGACCCAGCCATCGACTTTGGGGAATGTGCTCTTTGAGCTGTGTTTGAAATACTCAAACCAGCCTTTAAGGGTCACGTTCACTGATTGAATTGTTTCGTCGAGACTTTTACCGTTGTTGCGGTGCGTCTTTGCCCGAATCGCATCTTTTAGCTTAGTTAAACTCTTCTTGCGGGGCCAGCGGCTCCGCTTTCCGAATTCATAGCCTAAGAAAGAGAATTTCTCGCGCTGTGTGACGTCCACAATTTTAGTTTTCTCAGGGTGGAGAGTTAGGCCAGCTTCACCAGTCCACATTCTCACCAGAGAGAGCGCTCGCTCTGCCTCGACTCGATCACGGCATAGAATTACAAAGTCGTCGGCATAACGCACCATTTCGAATCCACTTGCCGCCATAAGGTGATCCAGCGGGTTGAGATAGAGGTTACTTAGCAAAGGCGAAAGTACCGCGCCTTGAGGACTCCCTTCTTCAGGTGTCCATGTACGGCTGCCCTCCATGACTTCTTGTTTTAGAAACTTTTCAATCAACTCTATGACGCGTCCATCCGCTACCTTCTCCTGAACTTTGGCCAGAAGCTTATCGTGCGGAATCGTATCGAAGTAGCTTTTCAAGTCCGCATCCACAACCACCGTGTTCCCACCTTTAAGCAATCCGTCGACGCGCCTCAGGGCGGCCTTGCAGCTTCTGCCAGGACGAAACCCGTAGCTATGCGTAGAAAATTCCAGCTCAAATATAGGTTCTATGACGTGACGCAGAGCGCCTTGTACAACCCTTTCTGATACACAAGGGATGCCCAATGGGCGACCCTCTTTGCTTCCGGGTTTTGGTATGGTGACGCGACGCACCGCCTTGGGGCTGTAAGTCCCGTCTTTTAACTGCCGTTCGAGCCGCTGTAGGTTTCTCTCTAAATCGTTTTCGAACATTTCAATCGTCTGATGGTCGACTCCCCCCGCACCTTTGTTTCGCTTCACCGCGGTGAATGCCGATTGCAGGTTGCGTTGGCAGTAGACCTTGTCCATAAGGCTAAACCACTTGCCTCCCTTCACCCCCATTACAAGGGCAGCCAACATACGTTCGGTCCACACGGACGGTTCCACCCATGACCACTGGTCATCAGCATTTCCTACTTGTTTAGCCATTGCTGGCACTGACGTCGGTTTTGATTCCATTCGAGTTTACCTCCCGCATCCATCTTCCTGCCTCCCTTTGCTCCAGACCCATTACGGTCTTTCGCAGCTCTTATGGAGGCTCTGACTCCTGCCTGTCTTGCTTTCGCCGCCCCGGACATCACGCCTAACAGCTAGTAGCCTCTCTTCCTACAGGCAGGTATCCCTACTTCACGCGTTTAACCGTCCTGACCATTCTGTCTCCAACCACCACGTGTGCCCCATTGTCGCTTTGACACGCTAAGATCAGCGCATTGAGGTTTCCCGCTACTCTCGCAGCAGGTTTAGGTTTCGCCGTTATCTAGCAGGCTCACCAGACACACAAGGCCGAATCGAGTTCCTCATCGTACAGACTGGTCATTCACCTCCAGTTGCTCCCCACCCCGCCTCGCGGCGACGCAGTTACTCTTGGTTACAAACAGTTAGCGTCTGTTTGGAGCGGACTTGCACCGCCCTGATTAAACTCGCCCGTAGGCGCACTAGATTCCCCAGATCACTCTGGGAAACCCCTCCGGGTGAGTAGACCAAGGGAACTTCCCCCTCAGCCCCTCGCAAAACGGAGCAGGAACCTCTCGATTCACTCCGCTTCCATCAGAACGTAGAAAATCCATATTTCCAGTGGTAGAAAAGCTTCGGTCGAGATTGAAAAATCTTTCGAAGAAATCGATAGGCGCGTGCCTTAGTGCCACCTTTCTTGCTCCGACGGTATTTTTCCTTAAGCCAGATTATCAATCGTTCATTGATGTAGCAGCTGAGGGCCTGCAATCTCGAAAGATAGAACTTGCCATAGTAGTTATACCAGCCTCTGATAATCGGATTCAGCGCTTGCGCTACATCGTCAATCAAGGCAAACATGGCTCGAAGTACAGGCTGTTTCTTGAGTTTATCCCCAAGTTCTTTCAATCGGTTTCTTCCAATCGCAGGTAGAAATCGTCTAAACACGTGACCAGTTTTCCTGTTCTGTGCAAGCCGCTCAGTGAACTCATAGCCCAAAAATTCAAAACTTGTTTTAGGCCAATCAGAGCACTTTCTGCGGCAATCGTCTTGGCAGTACACGATGTGGGTTTTCTCAGGATGAATTTCTAGCCCCACTTCCCTCAAGCGCCTTGCCAATTTATCTCGAACCATCTGTGCTTGCTTTAAGCTCAGACAGTGGATCAATCCATCATCAGCGTAGCGACACCAGGGAAGATCTGGGAACTCGCGCCTCATCCAAAGATCAGTCGCATAATGCATGAAGAGATTGCTCAGCAGTGGGCTGAGAACACCACCTTGTGGTGTTCCGGTCTCACGCACTGAAATCGTACCATCTGGATTGACCATCGGAGCCGTAAGCCATCTCTTGATATACATCTGGACCCACGTCTCGGAAAAATGACGGCAAACT
>CAIMVM010000242.1 GCA_903844895.1 uncultured Pseudomonadota bacterium | reverse complement strand
TGCCACATTTTACTGCCACATTTTACTGCCACATTTTGCTGACACAGGGTATGACATCAAAGTATCTTTAAGGTCATGCCCGCTAGGATCTTAACGGCTTTTAGGAAATTGCTGCTCTGATAACCCGCAGCACTTAGCAACTGCTCAGCTGCGATAGGGATCAACAGAATGTTCGGACGAATTATTGGAAGATGTTTGGTATTGGCGCAATGCGATGTTTTCTGATCTTTTGCAGTCGCTACTCTTGCCCTCATTTTAGTTAATCTATACTTCTGCAGGCGGCTGTTGGGCTTGCTGGGAATAGTCATTTCTATAAAGCCTTCATCTAGACTGGTTTGAGTTCGCGATCGCGGAATGATTTACGATCGAAAAGATTAAGTGCAAATTGCAGCATTTCACGGGTCATCTCGCCTCGAAATGCAAGCAATCGATCGGCCTGGCATGGATTTGGGATCGATAACAACGCCAGCGTGGGCGAGATGATGCCATGAGAACGGTGTGAATTGAGAGGCTTCTGCATCACTCCGGGAGAGGCTCGGGTTGAAATTCTCCTGCCTACTCACTCGCAAGGCTCTGATTTTCTTACCAACTTCCCGTTGGCTTCTGAATTTATCCTGCTATTATAGAAATAGCAGCGTATTCTATATTAGTGATATAAAGTTGGAACCATGAAATCATTCAAGCGTTACCTCAAACCACCTAGTGATTCCTTCTTTCTTTTTGGCCCGCGAGGCACGGGAAAGTCTACCTGGCTTCAAAGTGAAATCAGCGCCGCGCTTTAAGTCGATTTACTAGAAAGTGACCGATTTCTCGAACTCTCGGCGCATCCTTCGCGCCTACGGGAACTCTGTTCTCATCTTGAGCCCAACGATTGGGTGGTTATTGATGAAATTCAAAAAATTCCAGGACTCCTTGATGAAGTTCATTGGCTCTATCAAAAGAAAAAATTGCGATTTGCAATCACAGGATCAAGCGCTCGAAAATTAAAAAAGACGCATGCGAATCTTCTCGCTGGCCGGCTTCTTGATATCCGCTTTTTCCCTCTCACGTATCCCGAATTTGGTAGATCATTCGATTTGGAGCTTTGCTTACGATTTGGATCCTTGCCGGGAATCGCGAAAAATTATGCTAGCGCTATTCCAATTTTGGCAAGCTATTTATCTACCTATATTAAACAAGAACTGCTTGAGGAAGCCGTTATTCGCAAACTCGATCCATTTCGGCGCTTTTTGGATGTTGTTGGTCAATACAACGGCCAACTTTTGAACAAAGAGGCTATTGCTCGTGAGAGTTCCGTTAAGCGCCCGACAATCGATCATTATTTTGGCATTCTGGAAGACACGTTGATAGGGACGTATGTTGAATCGTGGAACCCCGGTATTAAGACAAAAGAGAGCACTCATCCCAAATTTTATCTTTTTGACCCCGGAGTTGTCAGAGCCTGCTCAGGACTTCTCAACCAAGAACTCGAATCGGAGTTTCTCGGCTTCATGTTTGAAACTTTCATTTTTGGCCAATTTCGCGCCTATTTGAACCAATCATTCAAGTACTACAACATTTGCCATTACACTGTTTTGCAAAGCTACGATATCGATTTTGTAGTACAAACGCGAAAGCCAGTAATGTCCAAAAAGGGTGAGATTGTGTTGGTTGAAGTAAAGTATGGAAAGAAGTTTCGCTCCGATTGGACGAAGGGACTCAACGATTTCTCAAAACTTTCTAAAGACGCCATAGCAGGCAGTCACGTTGTGTACAACGGAAGCGAACGACTGCAGGTACACGGGGTTGACGTGTGGCCTGTGGCGATGTTTCTCGAAGCGCTTTTTAACGACAAGATTTTGCCATAGCCGACGCCGAGTAAGCCGAGGGAGTTTCACCCTCTGCTTCTCACAGATGCGGATTTGAGCCTCTCGACTCTTCCAAATCGTGTCAGTACACTCGAAAAACATTCCAGTGGGCAAAAAGCCGTGGCGAGGTTTGGTGCGCTTTTCTAAGACAATAGTAGGATTATACTCGATGAATCCTGAGCGATTCATGTTTTTGAATCGCTCAAAGACGGTAAGTAGAAAAAAACTCTTTCTGAAATATTCTCCCTTACCCTGGGCCGGTGTGACTCTGTATGAATTTGAAATTTGAAGCAATAGAGTGTCGCTAAACCTTTCACGGAAATTTTAGGATCGAGCAGGGCAATTTTTTTGTTTAGAGCAGATGTGCTCGGATTTAAAGCTAGCCTTTGAGCAATACTTCGCCTGGTCCATAGTCTTCCGTTATTTATGGTAGCCATGGTTTCATCTAGATGCGCACGGAGTCAAACTAAATTGGATCCTGGCAGTTCGGGGGAACTCTGGTTGGGAGTTCAAGTTCTTGGCTTAAATGCTGTTAGGTAGCCAGTGTGCTACGTCACTGCGTTTGATGATGGCAGCGACAATAGGTATCAGTCGTCACCAATGCGGGCACGGATTCAAATCGAGCTGAAAGATTTTAGCCAGCATTTTGCTCCTGCTGGAGGTTTAAATGGGGGCTGGCTTTTTTGAGGCTTGCCATTCCTACAAAAGCAAAGAAGCTTACAGCCTAGATCAGCCTAATGTTTGCGCAAGTAATATCTGTGATTTTGTTTAGATTTTCATTGGGTTGTTAAATCTAGCTTTTACTTGTGATTTTTACTTGTGATTTTTACTTGTGATTTTTGCTTGATGGACTAAAACTCCTTTGTTTTTGTCGTTTCTAGCAATTTTAGGAGGCGCTGGTGTTTTCTAACTTTTTTAAGTCTCAAAAAGTCTATCAAGGCCTGAGGCTTTGGTCTTGAGGGTACATTTCTAAAAAAATTCGCCTGAAAAAGGAATTTCAGGCGAATGATGTGAAGTTTCAAAGTTGGCTCAAACCTCTGAACGGCTAGACTTTTGCTTTTGCAGCTGTTTTCTTGAGTGTTTTCGCTTTGGAAGGGGCTGCTTTTTTGCTGCTAGCAGCTTTTTCAGATTTAGTGTCCTCCTGCTCCTCAGCTCCTTTTCTCTCTAGCCATTTAGAACCATCAAAATATGCGGCCCAGCCTGAAGGTTTTCCTTCTGGGGTTTCGCTACCGAGGAAGTATTCTTTGGTTTTTCTGGCAAAGCGAACGAGGTAAGGCTGTCCTTCACGGTCATGGGTAGGAGCTTCCAGAAGAAAGTTAAATTTCTCGTCAAGAAGTTCTTTGTGACGAAGAAGATCATTGAGTTCCGGCTTTCTGGTTTCCCTAGACTTAGGAAAGTTGCTGGACGCTAGAAACATGCCGGCTGCACCATCCCGGAGGATGAAATAGCCGTCGGACTCATTGCATTTCAACTCTTTCATATGAATGGCATCAGCTTTTGGCGGTGCCGCTTCGCCGTTCCTTAAAAGTTTTCTTGTGTTGTTGCATTCAGGATACTTTGTACAGCCAAAATATTTGCCAAAACGTCCTGTCTTAAGCTGCATTTCAGACCCGCATTTGTCGCAGTCGAGCTTAGGGCCATCGTAGCCTTTGATTTTAAATTTTCCCTGTTCCACTTGAAATCCAGGGCATGTGGGATTATTGCCGCAGACATGAAGCTTGTGTTCTTCATCCATAAGATAGCTATCCATGGCTGTTGAGCAAATGGGACAACGTCTTTTATCGAGGAGCTCCCTAGCATCGCCTTCATCATCAGAAAGCTCATTTCCTACAGCAACGGCCTCATAACCAGGAATCAAATTGATCGTGCCTTTGCATCTTTCTTTGGGGGGTAAGCTATACCCTGAACAGCTTAAAAAGACTCCTGTTGTAGCTGTTCTTACCATCATAGGACGGCTGCAAGTGGGGCATTTGATATCCGTTGGGGTTGGGTCGGAGTCAGCCATGGATTCTTCGGCGTCCGCCAAATTACCTTTGAAATCTTTGTAGAAGGCGTTGAGGACTTTAAGCCAGTTGGCTTCCCCTTGGGCTACTTTGTCTAGCCTTTCTTCCATTTTGGCAGTGAATTCATAATCCATGAGGTCATGAAAGCTACCCAGAAGGCGGTCAGTTACGATTTCGCCCATTTTCAAGGCAAAAAATCGTCTGGCCTCCACCTTAACGTAGCCTCGATCTTGAATCGTCGAAATGATCGAAGCATAGGTAGAAGGTCTTCCGATTCCTCTTTTTTCTAGCTCCTGTACAAGTCTTGCTTCCGTAAAACGTGGGGGTGGTTTTGTAAAGTGCTGACTTTCATTGATATCCACAAGTTCCAGGCTAGTGCCTTGTTTTACATCTGGTAGCTCTGATTCGTCATCTTTCTTAGCTTGTGCTGGGAGGACTTTTCTAAATCCGTCAAAGCGCATGACCCGTCCATTTGATTTTAGTTCAAAGTCACCACATTGAATGGTGTAGCTTGTAGTGTCGAATTCAGCTGACGTCATTTGACAGGCTACGAATCGCCGCCAAATAAGTTCATAGAGCTTTAGCTGATCTGCTTCGAGTGAGCCTTCGGCCTGAAGGAGTTCAATCGTGGTATGGACATTCGAGGGTCTTATGGCTTCGTGGGCCTCTTGAGCATTTTCTCGATTGGCATAAATAATCGGTTTTTCAGGCAAATATTTTTTGCCATATTCGTTTTCTATAAATGACCTGCAGACTGTGAGGGATTCTTCACTAAGGTGAGTGGAATCGGTTCTCATATAGGAAATATGTCCCGCTTCATAAAGCCTCTGTGCCAAGGTCATAGTCTTTTTAACACCGTAGCCTAGACGCTGACTTGCTGCCTGTTGAAGGGTGGATGTAATAAAGGGAGCAGCTGGCTTTGAGGTCATACTTTTATCGTCGCGTTTTGCGAGGAGGAAAGAATTTTTCTTCATAGCTGCAACGGCTTTTTCGGCATCAGCAGCATTTAAGGGCCGAAAGGCTTCTCCTTTGTTTTTAGTCACTTTGGCGTCAAACGGTATGCCTGCAGATAGAATAGCGGAAGCTTCCCAATACTCTTCTGGATTGAAAGCCTTGATTTCTCGCTCCCGGTCGCTAATGAGACGAACTGCAACAGACTGGACGCGACCAGCGCTTAGTCCTCGCCCTACCTTTTTCCAAAGTAGAGGGGACACCATATAGCCTACCACGCGGTCTAAAAAACGCCGGGCCTGTTGCGCATTGACTTTATGTAAATTCACTTGAGTCGGTTTTTTAAAGGCTTCCTCAAGAGCTTTTTGAGTAATTTCAGAAAACGTAACTCGCTTGTATTTTTTGGAATCCCCTCCGAGAGCTTCTTGAAGGTGCCAAGCGATGGCCTCACCTTCGCGGTCCAAGTCGGTTGCGAGATAGATGGTGTCGGATTTAATTGCATACTCTTTGAGTTCTTTTAAGACTTTTTCTTTGCCTGGTAGGATTTGATAATTGGCTGTCCAATTGTTTTCGGGATCAACGGCTAAGCGACGAATTAAGTTGTCATGGCTTCGCTGCTCCTTTTCGGATTCAGAGAGTTTGACTCTCTTTACAGGTTTCTTAGCCTCTTTAGATTCGTCTTCAACTTGTCCACCCTGGTCGCCGCTGGTCGGAAGGTCTCGAATATGGCCTATTGAGGATTTAACAATGAAGTCTTTTCCTAGGTATTTATTAATGGTTTTAGCTTTGGCCGGAGATTCCACGATAACCAGATTTTTTGACATTGCTTTTGTACTCCAGAGCTCGAAACCAGTCATGATGCGTATAGAGCCATTCTAGTGAGGCATTTCCCCAATAATTTCAAGGTAAAAATTTCCCACTGGACTTAAACATCTAATTAGTTTGGCGATAAAGGAGTTTTGAATACTTTCGTGTTTAAAAAGCAACCAGGCATATTGTACTTAGCCAAAATTTGATGGATCCACCGCTACATGAAACTTACGCAAACTTGTGCATAACAAGTTGACTGTTCATTTCCCAATTCTTCGATGCTGGTTGAACTGTTGGCAAGTCTCCAAAAATTCAGAGCCGTGTGTGCCGTAGGTTAATAGGAGGATAGATCATTATGAACTAGATAACTATGCCAAGCTTTGTGTGAGATGAAGGTGGGCCCTTCGGAGTCAAGCCGTCTATGGGGCGGGCTT
>CAIMVM010000241.1 GCA_903844895.1 uncultured Pseudomonadota bacterium | reverse complement strand
TTAAAAATCTCATCGTAGTTTATGTCGCCTTCTCTCATATTCAAACTCCATTGGAAATAATGGAGAAACTATATCACAGATATATCAAGTGTCCCATAACTTTTGCGACAGGCTATAGTAAAATAATTTTGGCAGAGCACCAACTCAAAGCATTTTAAAAATTACTAAACGAATTTTCAGTGTTATAGCCATTTAATGTCTTGGTTCTTCGCAGGGCTGTGAGTTTTTTTCCTCCGGAGCAAAGATTTTTGCCGGTGCGCCAGTCCCATAAATTTTAAACCATTTTCAAGGAAGATTCGCGAATATATCTCCCGCGGCCAGTTGTCCAATGAACGCCAGGAGATCACGGAGTCAGGCCAAGTAAAACTTAAACTCAAAACGGCCTATAGTGATGGCACCTCCCATCTCCTTTTCACCCCTGGGGAGTTTATAGAAAAAAATTAAGGGACATCATTCCTCCCCCCAAATCCCATATAGTCAAATGGAGCGGGGTCTTTGCCCCTAACTCACCTTGTCGCAGTAAGATGGTTCTAAAACCAGAGGAAAAGAAGGGCTGGCCCGTCAAAAGCGGCTGTATAGACGAGAACCCCCTCAAAAACTCTAGTTGGGGCAAAATGCCGGCTAAAGTCTTCCAAGTCGATGTGACTCAATGTCAGCATTGTAAGGGAGAGATGTCTATTGTAGCCGCCATCATCAAATGACTCCTGTGATTCCTAGAAAGTCTAACAGCTCCAAGCCAAACCCAGAATTTGACACACATCTCTATAAAATGCGTCATTTGGTTGAAAATCTTTTCGCTCAATTAAAACACTTCCGAAGCATTGCCACGCCCTATGAAAAGCTAGCGCGAAATTTTCAATCAATGGTTTTCTTGGCATGTGCTCTCATTTGGACGAAATTGAAATGAGGGCACGCCCTAGCAATTTCCCACCCCAGCCCCCTCTTTTCCTTTGCCAGCTTTAAAAATTTCGCATCCCTACCCTTAAGTGTATGATATTTAATCATTCTTCTATATTCATGTCCCTTGCCCGCCCCTCCGTTCATTAATCCCCCGCAGATCTACTTAACTATCTGTAAATATTGATATTTTAGGAATATAAAGTTTGTTCAATTATCATGTGTTTTATGAACAGATTCTCCCTGCGAGGCCAAAGCATGCCGTATAGGGGGACTGGTTGTTCAAATCCTGTGCGCCGCCGCCTCCATTTTCGCCGGTGCTGTCTGTTTTTCGCTCGACACCATCGATTGTGTTGTTGCTGGTGCCTAAATAATAATTCTTTTCCCGCTGGGTTTGCAAATTTGCCCATGAAAACGACATTTAAACGGCGATCCGAAAGGGAATAGGGGGCTTAGCCGTTCTTTAATAAAAAAGAAGACCCAAGTGAGGCTTGCAGCTCCCCAAAAAGCACGGAAAACATGAACGTGAGGCCCAACAAATCTCCATAGATACTCGTGTATTTAATGAACAGATAGGCGATGCTGTACTCCTAGATTCATTTTCACTCTAAAAATAAATGCCATCAGAGGTGCTTAAATATCAAACTTAAAGACGACCCAAGAACCCTGGGCACCACAGACGGATAGAAGGCGCACGACGCCAAGTTCTGCTGCCTCGCAAAAAGAATCACAGACAGCTCGCAATGCCACATTGCAGATCCGGATTACGCGCAAACCATTGCTAAAGATGGAACAACCGGGGAATTAATTATTTTTTTATGGCGAGGAGTCCCGAAATCGATTCAGAATGGTGGGACTTTACCTAAAGCCATTGAAAACTTTCAAGACACGTAGAACTCAAAAGCCGGGCTATCAAGTCTTTGCGCATCCACGCGGCCTTATTCTTAGCAACTATGAGGGTAGGGCTATTTTTTAGCGCGGATACACAAAGCATTTAAAAATCTGCCAAATTATGGGGAATTTTTTACTCTCATGAGTTTGTCGTTACTTGGGGCTACCTGCATATAGCCGTCTAAGCCATCAAGATCGAGGCCAAGCACCGTAAAAGATGGGCTGCTTGATTCGAGGGAAGAAGCATTCGTAGACGGCGATGTAGACGACGATTTAGATTGGTATCCCAATAGAAATTGGACAAAGTTTGAAACATAATAATGATCTATCCACTTGGGCGCCTGATCAAATTGCTTTTTTAAGGTTAAATTCCTCGAAAAATAGAGAATAGGCACCTCAGCTACATAGGGATCCAAGAGACCGTGCCCCCACTGCCCGTTTTCCCCTAAGGCTTCGCCGTGGTCTGAGGTAAATATAATTTCTGCGGGAAGGGGAGAACTTTCTTCAATGAGAGCTACGGCCTTCGATATCACCTGATCTGTGTAAAAAACACTATTTTCGTAATGCTTAGATTGTTTTACGTCATTAGAATCTTTACTAGAGATGGGCAAAAGAGCTCCCTCACTAGGATATCTATTTTCATAGGGCGAGTGAGATCCACGCTGCTGAAGCACAATAAAGTGAGGCTTCTTCCAATCTATTTGCTGAAGAGATGTGAGTAATTTTTCGTCTAAATCGACAGACTCTCCTCCCTCCTGCGAAGGAGGCTCTCCAGCTTGGTAGTGATCAATATAGGAAGGGCAAAGAAAATTAGTGATATGTTGAAGATTTTCCGGCGTCTGAATACTGATAAAATCAGTGGCAAATCCATTTTGGCGAGCCAGTCGAAAAAGGCAGTTTTTTTGCGACGAGATAACTTTTGAGGCATCTAAGCCAAATGTAGAATGGATTAACATCGGCACACTCACGTCGGTTGAAACGCCACCAGAAACACCCATACGAGTTACGACTTGGCCAGAGTCGCGCAAAGAATTCAATTGGGGAGTCGTCTGCTTTGTAGAATTATAAAGCCCCATGCGAGACGTGGAAAGGGATTCCCCGATAATTAAAACCACCTGCCTTTGCGGTCGAGACTCCACTATCTTAGGCTGCTCGACGACATAATTATCTGATGTTTGAGCCTGAGCTGTCATTTTAGCTGGTAAAACACGACCCAAGAAGTAACTCAATGTAGCATGAAAATTTACAAAAGAAAGATCTTGAACGCGCGCTTGTTTGCCATAGGTATTGTGGGTAATGTAGGTTCTTATTGCAGGAAAAGCCAACATTAACAATATAATGATTCTTAGAAGCCTCCTCGTTTTTGGCAAAAGCTCTGCGCCTACGGTCTCTTCAATGCCTTTTCGCGCGAGAACTCGACCAGCACAAAAGAGCAACCCAAGTGACACCAAAAACACCAAAGCAGGCTTAAATAGAATGGGCCAAATTCCCAAAAATGTTTCTGTGATCTCCCCTAGCTCTCTGAAGAAGAGGTAAATCATCATGGGAGAGAGAAAAGTCCCATAATAGCTCATCGTGAGCCATTGAAAAAAAGAAAAAATCAAAAAAGTATAAAGAAAAGCAAAAAAAGCGCGCTTCGGAAACGCGAGAAATACAACCGAAGAAAGACAGAGCGTAGATAGGAAATGCTGAAAAAGCGGTCGAGGAAACTTCTCCCCGAGGTTCATCCCCGTAATGGCTAAATAGTCCGAAATCGTCAAAACTCCCGACACAAAAAGCAGCAAAAGTAAAAAAATGAGGCCGTTTTTTCTAAGTTTTGAAGATGAAATCATCATCGAGAAGCAGCCCTTTATCTACAAGACTAGTGATTAAAATTCGACTGAAACCCATTTAATAGACACCCATTCTAGCGCAATCGAATCTAAGGCGCATGATGGAAAACTTAAGCCTATAGAATTACGCCCATTTTGTAAACAACCTAAACGCGACACGAAATGAAAGATAATCCTTCTCATTATTCATAAAACTTAGTTTTTTGAAGTATAAGTCTTTGCTTGGCCGCTCGTTTGAAATTGAAATGAACTTCTACAAATGTTCCAGGACAGCAGGGCTGAAGCAGTTGACCCAAATCTTATGAGGTGGTAGATGCGCTAGTCGCCTAGCAGCACCCCCAGTGAGATGACGGCTCTGGCTCTTTGGAGTTTTTCCAAGAAGCCAACCAGCATCGATGAAGTGGGAAATGAACAGCGATCTTGCGTGAGTAAGTTTGTATAAGTTTCATGTAGCGGTCATCAAACATCAGGAGAATCAGGATTCCCCAAGATCAGACCTCTTGCCTCCTCTGATGCGATCCAGCCCATATCAGCATGGACAAGGAGTTGCAAAGCTTCGGAATAAATTCCCAATAAAACTACAGACAAATTGTGCAATTCCATTTACCACGCAACTAGTTTCCTTTAGGCGCAAAATACAAAAAAGCGGAGTGACAATATTTATCTATTTTTGCCTAGTGAGTAGATCTCCCAGATTACTCTGGGAAACCCCTCCTCAGAACGGAGCATGCGGATTTCCCGCACTCCGCTCCCGACTTAACGTTAGGCTTTCGCCTGGTTTGATGTGGGAAAAAGGGATTTTAGTTG
>CAIMVM010000240.1 GCA_903844895.1 uncultured Pseudomonadota bacterium | reverse complement strand
TGAAATGCCTTAAAATTATAGTTTGTAGATAAAAAACCAAAAGAAGAATGACTGAATTAATTGAAGAACTTGTCCGCCGAAATGCTACGCTACTTGGAGAAGGTGGATTATTATTTAGACAAATTGATGCGTATGTTGAGGATTTTATTTGTAATCAGTTTTTAAAAAATGATGAATACCCAAGATGGAAAGAAGAGTTAGTTGGCGAAGATAGTGATGAGTTTGTAGAAATTGTTATTCGTGAAACTATAAATAGTGAAGACTACGAAGATAGTAATTTGGTGTATTTTGATATTCCCCCAACATATCGCAACGCACACGGCGTAATACTAAAATACATTAGTCTTTCTGGTAAATATACGATGGGTGATGAGGATTATAAGGTTGATGAGAAGTTTATATTTGATGGAGATAGGGCGTGTGTGGCGTATGCTTATTGGTGGTTGGATAATAATAGAGATTGGTTAAAAGAAAAATTAGAAGAGTTTAGATTGGTTTGTATTGAAGAAGAAGAAGAAGAAGAAGAAGAGGAAAACTTAAATCCTTTCTTAGGTCCAAGAGCCAGGCTCAAAAACAGCTTGGCTCGGGAGTCTTTAACAAAATAACGGCAAGCAACTCCTCGAACATTTTGTCCACGGCTCAACACCGAGAAGCCTTCCTCAATCCCAAGAGAATCCAAACTAGAATCCTTCACTTTGGTGACCTACCAAAATCGCTATACTCTACAAGCAATGGTGTCTTTATACAAATTCGGGACACAAACTGGTACCTGTCACATGAAAACCTCAATGGATCCAGCGCGATATGCGTCTTCTACAGGCGTATATATAGCTACTTTGCATTAAAGGCGCAACTAACATGGAAAAATCATGGACCTAGAATCAGCGTCCAGGCCTAATAATAAAAGTTAATACAAAAACCGGGAAAACTTTTTAGACTTCGAAATCTACCTACCTCATTTAGAGAATTGATCAATACAAGCAACCTGCGTCATAAACGGCAGTAGGGATTATTTAGCAGCTCCTAGCGCCACAACATTTCTAAACTTGATAGCTCTCTAAAACATCTCCAATATATCTCTAAAACATCTCCGATATAACTCCAAAACAACTAATAAAGAGTTCGCTCCTGAACACCCACTTATCTTCAACTGAATGCGCTGTGCCAATTCAGGAGGTTTGTTTGGTATGTGGGCGATTTTTCGTTCCGCGGGCAGCTGTTGCTTGAGTAGTTCCCGTAGGTCGCAGAGATATTTTAAGACTTTTTAAGGAAGGGATTCCTGCTCCCTGATTCGGGGGAGCTTAGGCTAAGCAGGGAGTACAGAGGACTGCTTTATTGGTTTCCATTCTTAGCTGTCTTGCAGCCGCAATTTTCTCTTTAAGTTCAGCAATATTCTCTTCAGCCCAGATACCGGATATGATTTCTTCCGGAGCTGCCTCTGCAAAGCGGATTGAGGAATACAAGTGTTGCTTTTACTCAGATAGAAATCAGTTCCCTTTACTAGCGATTCGCAATTAGACCCGAGAATGGTATACAAATATCGGTGCTTCATTCTATGAAAAAGCATTTCAACCCTAGAGTTGATTTGTTCGATGTCGAATTGGGCAATCATAAGTGAAATCGACTCTGAATCGACAAGAACACCTACTTTTTGATGGATGTTCTCACTTCCGCTTTCGACTAGAACATTAGATTTTTGCCTAGTGAGTAGATCTCCCAGATTACTCTGGGAAACCCCTCCTCAGAACGGAGCATGCGGATTTCCCGCACTCCGCTCCCGACTTAACGTTAGGCTTTCGCCTGGTTTGATGTGGGAAAAAGGGATTTTAGTTG
>CAIMVM010000239.1 GCA_903844895.1 uncultured Pseudomonadota bacterium | reverse complement strand
TGCTCATTTCTTGAATCTCCAGTTAATTTAGTGTAAGGGCTATATGTTGTAATTCGAGCCGCATGTTAAGACAACCCATAATTGTCAACGGCTGATAACCTTCATCGTGATTAGGAGAAAAAAATGACCATTCCCTCTCATTTGGACTATGAAGTCACTTGGAAGGACAGTTTGCCCGCGGTGCTGCCTTGGATGGAAACGTGCTCCTTTGTGCCTGTTGTGACCATCCCACTATCCCATACCTTATTAATCCCAGTGACAGATAAGAAGGACCAGCTCGTCCTGCCCAAGGGGGAAATCTCGACTGAACTGGCAACGAAAATTGAGGCACAATGCAAAATATTAGGTTGGTCGGGCTCTAAAGGTAGTCAAATCATAGTCGTTGACGATAGGGCTATGATTCTTGTAAGTATCAGTAAGGTTAAGACTACTTCTATCCAAAAAGCGCGGCAAGCAGGGCTTGACGCTTCCGCCGCTTTAAGTTCTATAAATGTTTCCAATCTTTGTATCGTAGGTTCTGGGGAATTGTCGGCGGCAGATATACTTGATGGATATTTGCAGGGCCTTTATTCTCCTGCGGGCTTTAAAAAAGCGAAGTCATCTACACCGAAAAATTGGCCGGGTTCCGTCTCGGTTCTTGGTGTGAGCCTCGCTGAAATTCAGACGACTCTCGGACTTTGTCGAGCCACATTGATCGCAAGACACCTCCAGGACTCTCCGCCTAATTGGCTAACACCAAAAAAATTTGGCGAGATTGCTAAAAATTTAGGCGCCGAATTTGGCATAAAAGTGACGTTAAAGGGCCAAGAAGAAATGAAAGCTTTGGGCATGGGAGCTTTGCTTGGAGTGGCTTCAGGTTCCGTCAACGAACCCCAGCTGATTTGTATGGAATTAGATGGAGAGGATCCATCGCGCACCCTTGCACTCCTCGGTAAAGGGCTGACATTTGATTCTGGTGGAATTTCATTGAAACCTGCAGATGGTATGGACGAAATGAAATTCGATAAGTCTGGTGGTGCTGCCGTCCTAGGAGCCATGATTGCTCTTAGCCGCCAAAAACTGCCACTAAAAACCGTCGGCTTGATCGGTGCTGTAGAAAATATGCCCGGGCATACCGCTTTGAAGCCAGGCGATATCTTAAAAACGATGAGCGGCAAGAGCATCGAGATTTTGAATACGGACGCCGAAGGGCGCCTCGTCTTGGCAGATATGATGGAATATGCAAAGGTCCATTACAAGCCAAGCCTTATGATTGACATAGCCACACTTACAGGCGCTATTATTGTAGCCCTTGGCAAGTCGGGTGCAGGAGTCATGTCCAACCACGACATTGCAGAAAAATTTGTTGTAGCAAATTCTCAAAAATGTGGGGAACCCACATGGGCTCTTCCGCTATGGCCTGAACTCGATGTTGAGGTCACTTCTGAAATTGCAGACCTAAAGAACATCACTTCCAGCTCAGTAAAGGCTGGGGCACTAACAGCAGGGGCTTTTTTAAGTCAGTTTGCGGAACAAACCCCCTGGGTTCACATCGATATTGCCGGAACGGGTTGGAATGCAAAAATAACGGGATCTCCAACAAAAGGTGGATCTGGATTTGGCGTGCGGACTCTTGCTTACATAAGCCTGGAAATTCTGTCATTCTTAGAAAAAAGCGCCGAGTAAGTACCAATGATTGCACAAGATTTGAAAGTTTGGAGATTGACTACACAAGTCGTCAGTCTCCAGTTTCTTTTGAGATTCGTGTTGTAAAAAAACTACTTTTTCTTTTTAAAAAGTCGCGGGTTCCTAGGGTAAGGCTAGAAGTTTTAAAAAGAGAAGCCCATTAGAAAATCTTTTGGGTGCGGCTGATTTAGAACGACGCTATTTTAGCTTTTTTATGTGATTTTTATTAATTACCGAGGGCTTTTTATATTTGGATAAGTGATTTCTCTCTAGTTCTTTCTGCTCGTGAAATATCCAATAGTCAGGAAAGTCCCCACTTGATTTAAGAGACC
>CAIMVM010000238.1 GCA_903844895.1 uncultured Pseudomonadota bacterium | reverse complement strand
TGGCAAATAAAATTCTCTTTTTAAAAATCTCATCGTAGTTTATGTCGCCTTCTCTCATATTCAAACTCCATTGGAAATAATGGAGAAACTATATCACAGATATATCAAGTGTCCCATAACTTTTGCGACAGGCTATAGTTCACAAGAAATCATCAAACCCTTACCTCCGACCGAACTGTATTTAGCATAGTTATTCCTGATTACGGAAGGTCTTTTAATCAATCCCGCACCATTCCCTTGCTTCGTTGTGGAATTGTACGAATTGGAAATCCTGAAGATTTTGTTTAGCATGGGCTCTATAGCGAAATAACAAGTGGTTTTCTAACGGCAGATAACTTCTTTTCATCCACGAGAAAGTAACACATCAAGTTGAGATCCATGGAGGGACAAGCGTTTCGAAACACACTGCATCGCACTAGGAAACTAATAAAATTCGCACGTCACGCATGAGCTGACTTCTAGGAGAATCGAACATTTACTGGAAAGCAGTCCATAGATGCTGATCACGAGGCCCCCGATCTAAGGTCTCGCCAACAAATAGCCAGACACCAAGAAAGCCAAGACCGCCCCAACAAATTGAGCGCCGATAAAAGCCGGCGCTCCTGTCCAAAGAATCCCAGAAAATGTGTTTGTGAGACTGCGGGCTATGGTTACGGCAGGATTGGCGAAAGAAGTAGATGAAGTACACCAATAGGCAGAAGTTATGTAGAAGGCTACCGACATCGGCACAACGTCTACACTCTTTTTACCAGCTAATGCAATAACCGTAATCAACCCAAAAGTAGCCACAACCTCAGATAGAATCAAGCGCATCTGTCCTCGATCGGTGGCCCCGAGCTGGAACAGTTCGAGGCCGAAGAGGCCATGGGCCAATAGCACACCCACTATACTTCCTAGGATTTGAAAGAAAGTATAGCCAAGAAATTCTCTAAAAGTCAGTCTCTTCCAAAGACATTCCACAAAGCTGACAACCGGATTGAAATGGGATCCCGATATCTCACCAAACGTTTGAATCAGTGCAAATAGTCCAGCCCCCGTTGCTACCGCATTGGCAAGGAGAGCAATAGCCATGTTCCCGCCTGCAAGTCTTTCGGCCATGATTCCTGATCCTACTACAACAACAAGCAGGCCTGATGAACCGAGGAATTCTCCCACGAATCTTCTTTCGATGTGAAGGCGCGTCATCCTATTCTCCTCTTAATATCTCCTGTTTCAATCCCTCTTTCCTGATTCGAAGGCTGTCCAAAACTGCTCCTTTGCAGTGGCGTCGGCCCAAAGTCCTTAGAATACCGTCAAGAGAAATTCCCTTTCTTTTATCGTAAATCTACGATATACGATAAAACTATGGATACAGCAAGGCCCGATCATTTTCCCAATAGCACCTATGAAATAGCAGAGATTGCGAAAGCATTGTCCCATCCTGCGCGCGTCATGATTTTAATGACTCTCGCGAAGAGGGGGGAGTGCATTTGCGGCGACCTCGTCATGGACTTGCCATTAGCGCAGTCGACTGTGAGTCAGCACCTCAAGGCCTTGAAAGAAGTTGGCTTAATCCGTGGCACCATAGACGGCCCCAGATCGAAGTATTGCGTTGATTGGAAAATCTTTGAAGCCTATTTTGGAAAGCTTTCACAATGGGGCCAAGACATGATTCGAACGCAAACGAATCAAAGTTGTTAATCCTCTTTTTTCAATTTTTCTGAGAGGCATCTCGCCAAGATCTCCATGGTTACTTGAGATCTCTTTTATTTTTGAATAAGAACTCTTTTTTTAAGTGAAGATACTCCCAGGCAAATGGATACCCTTTGCATGGACCCTACCATGCACTGGGGAGCAGCGGTGTTTAAAATCAGAGTTAAAGTGAACTCAACACCTGCCCCATTTGTTTTTAATCGCAAAACAAAGAACTCTATTTTCCAAGGGCCTTTCATCGCTGCGATAGCTTTCGTTTATTCAAAACCACGACAAAACTACGGCCTGAGAAAAAAAGTGCCACTTGGAAAAGTAGCTCTATTTTCTATTGCCCCCTTTACTCTTCAAGCGATGAAATGACCTCCCAATAGCCTGCTTTAGCGCTACCAACTCTTTGGATGCAACCAGCCTCCTTCAAGTTGGCTATTTGCTTCTTGATGGCACGACTGGAGATTTTGAGAATTAGTTCCATCTCTCTTACTGTAATTCGCGGGTTCTTAAGGAAAAGAACTAGTATCTTCTGGTCGGTTTTGAGTGAACTTTTGGGTGAACTTTTGGGTGAACTTTTGGGTGAACTTTTGGGTGAACTTTTGGGTGAACTTTTGGGTGAACTTTTGGGTGAACTTTTGGGTGAACTTTTGGGTGAACTTTTGGGTGAACTTTTGGGTGAACTTTTG
>CAIMVM010000237.1 GCA_903844895.1 uncultured Pseudomonadota bacterium | reverse complement strand
TATTTGGAAGGTGTAGAGACTGTACGGGTAGGTCGTAAAGACAAGAGACAGTCCAGACTACAAACTGGAAACAGGCAGCGAAAGCTGTAGTAGTAAGCATAATCCTTTGGTCCCAGGTTCAAGTCCTGGTGGGCCCACCAAAAGTGAAAAAGCCACTGACTTCAAAAATCAGTGGCTTTTTTTATGGAAGTGTTGTAGCGCAATCAGAAAACATTGCAAATTGTGATTTCTGGTGCGTCACGCTCACTGAAGTTTAATAATTCACGTTCAGAAGTGTCATAAATTTTGTCGACTGCAAGCTCAAGAGAATCTGCATGTATGTTCGCACTCATTCGAAATCGAACATCAAAATAGATTAAGTGACTGGGCTGCGACTCACTGCTATCGTTACCTACATAAAAATTATTTTCTTTTTTCATTTTTTACCTTTTAGAAAAGCTACACAAACCGGAATCCTTTAGCCCCAGGTTCAAGTCCTGGTGAGCCCAACAATGGTGAGAAAACCTTGTCAGCGATGGCAGGGGTTTTTTATCCCTATTGCTGAATTCAATATTGATTTAAATAAAATAGTAAACGCCATCTTTCTTTCGTTTTGCCCAGCGAGAAATCTTTCCTTCAGCTATTTCTAAGATATTTGAAGCGGCTCTTATAGATTCAAATGGCCCGACTGGTGTCATAACTCTTTTAGTGTTTTTGCATTTAATGTCAGATGTGTCGCTTTCACAGAAATAAAATTCACCTGCATATCGACCTGTACCATTTATCCAAGCCTTAATGGTTTGGTAGTCAACACCGAAGTGAATTGCAGCAGCTGACATTGTTGGAAAGCGTCCCTTTGGCGTCATTACAGCTCGTCGTGACTTAGAAATTTGTGTTGTATTTCCTGTTGGGATAGAAAAATAAAACTCTGTTGGTTTTGTTTTTCTAATCCATTTAAATACTTCTTCTCTCGAAACAGCGTAATGAATAGCGACAGCGTTGATGCTTTCAAACTCGCCATTAGGAGTTATGACAGACTTTGAGCTCTTATTTGCACTTCCAATTCTTCTAGGACGAGGATCTCCATTGCTATAAAAAGAGCGTTGCCTTTTTGAGATTTCAATGCATTTTTCTAAAGTCATTCGATTTCCCTTAGCTGGAGGATTCATAGCATTGTTTTGCTTCTTTGGTGTCCAGTTAGAAAACTCATCCCATGAGACTTGATTTCCATTGGCAAGAGTGACCATGTGCATAGTTGTATCCATTTCAGTCTCCTTCCATTAGTTAAGTTCTTTAAGCAGGCCGCTGTCTGCCATATCACGCCATTTAGTTGGACTTATGGACATTAGTTGTGCCAGTTTTATTGCGGTACGCAGGCTGATTTTCTCGATTTCGGTGATGTGCTCTTTGAGATAGTCGAGCAGCTCGACGTGCTGTTCGTATTTCAAGTTGAAAATGTTGAGCATGTTCTTTTTCAAAACCATGAAGCAGACTTGCTTGAAGCAACTTTCCTTTGTGTTGTCAGCCACAACAATGTTGAAGCTGCGATCTTTAAGAGCATCTAAATGAGCGCTGATGCTATTTTTCCTTACAAAGGAGAATCCAATGTTTGAAATCAGGATAACTTTGCCCTTGAATTCAAAGCTGTCTGGAATTCCAACACCTTTCAGTGCACTGCTACTTTCCCAATTGATGCGTCTTACGCTACTTGTGTCCATGGCTGCTTTGAGCAAATTGACGCCTTCAATCTTCTTAAAGACTGAATCGATATCATCAAGAACCAGAATGCTGTTGGGATCACGGTGAAAGAACAGATTGCCGTACAGGCTTAGTGGAGTCATATGTCCCTTAACCACTTTGTAGCTGCCTTTGGCGTATTGGTTTAGGAACGTCTCAACGGCATGCGTTTTTCCAACACCTGCTGGCCCATTGATGATTAGATTGTGAATTTGCCCATTTGAGAGCTCTTTTATGTAGCTCTCAACGATAGCGTAACGACGCTCTAAATCGCCGTAGTCATCAAGTTCGTATTCACTTTGAATATGTGATTGGGTTGAGGAGATTTTTACCTTCGAATTGAAATTCTCGAGGTGGATGAACTGCGAGTTTTTTGACACGCTGGTTGCGGTTTTGTATGACATAGAGAAGCCTTTCATAGAAGATCAATTTGATTTTTTCAGACAATTAAATTCTGACTGAAATCGGATATTAGAGAAATATATAAGAAATTTATGTTAATCACTTGTTAAGAAAAAATAAAAGAAAAAAGTAACACACATATAGTAAAAACATCAACAAGCCAATGCCAAAACCATGTGGGAGAGGTGAGCCCATAGGATGATTCCTTAAATCAAGAAAGTAGTGAAAGCCACACAAACAAGAATTCTTTGGTCTCGAATTCAAGTCCTGGCGGACCCATCAAAATGGAAAAACCACGGATTACGGTCAGTGGCTTTTTTCATTTTCTGGATGCTTACGAAATCTTGTGATTTCTAAAGAAAGTTACACACATATTGTGGAGAAGTGGACATCCCAAATGAGTTGGGATGTCGGAGTTCTCAATCTGGGTTAAGCTAGTAATTCGTAGCCTTGTATTTTTTGGGCCTGATTGCTGGGTTCGCGGCAGAAGGGCAAGACTAGTTACTCAAGTTTCGGTCTGGCCTTAAAAAAGGAAAGAATATTTTGTGCTGCATCCTCAGACAACCGATAAAAACGATGATCGTTATCAACCGATATGTCGCAGATGTCCGCTTTAGTACTGAATTTATTTCCATACCTTTCTTCTGACATGCCGCCGCCAAAAAAGCACATTCCAAAAAATTCTGAGATTGAATGAGTAGATAAAAACTCTGCAATTGAATCAGAAAATTTAATTTGAACAAAATAATCGGTTTTGTGATTGAAGTCAACGACCGCGGCGATTGGAGTAACTGAAAAAAGTTCGATGTTTTTTTTCGAAAACATATCACATGAACCAACGCGGCCGTTAGGTATGTGAATTAACCATTTCCGTTTTGATTTAATGTGATGTTTAAAAGCATCAACGAAATGATTGTGTATTTCGGAAAATATTTCATCGTTCAACTTATTCATAAATTACCTTTCGTTAAATGTCACATAGCCTGTAACAGTGGCCTGAAATCTCTTTGATTTCACAATTATGATTATCCCGAAAATCAAATAAATTAGAAATAACAAAGATATATTTGTTAATTACTTGTTAAGAATAATTACAAAGAAAAAGTAACACACATATAGTAAAAAGTCACCAAGCCAATGCCATCAACCAAGTAGAAGAGGTAAGCCCGTAGGGCGATTCCTTCTATCTAGTCCTACCGCTTGAATTAACTGCGCAGTTAACTCCTAAACTGGAACCTGCCTGTGTTTTTGATTCCAGAAAGGGTGAGCTATGGAAAAGTCTCGGGTTGAGCTGTTTGAGCTTGTTTGGGCCAAGCCCATGACGCATCTAGCCAAGGAGTTGGGGCTGAGTGATGTTGGCCTGCGAAAGATCTGTGTGAAGTTTGGGATTCCGCTCCCGCTTCGAGGCCACTGGGCAAGGCTTCAGGTAGGCAAGCAAGACCCACGTCCAGAGCTGCCTTTTGAAAATAACAACCCACAAATACGGCTGCCAGATGAAGAGACTGCTGCTACACGTGAGCAGTTGAGCTTGATTCGTAAACTTGCCAAGCAGGCAGAGCAGGCTATTGAACCTGTATTGCGAGAGCCTAAGCAGTTCAAGGACATGCGTTGCATCAAGACCTATCAGGCAATCTTGGAGCGCATCAAAGATCTAGAGAAAAGTACAGGACAAAGCTACCAAGACTACAAAGAGGGAAGAAGATCATTTCCACCAAAGAAGGTCTATGACATGGCCTTCTTCAGTTCCCTAGAAGATCAGATACCAATAACTGCAACCATAGACAACGCACTGAGAGCAGTAGCAATTGCGGACGTGGTCATTGAACAATTGGCTGGTCGCGAAATCAATGTCGAGCTTAGATCTGTTCGAGACTCTCGAGTATGTGAAATGCGTGCGGTCAAAGGTGATCAGCACGTTGAGTTTCGATTTTGGGAGCCATCAACAAAGGCCACCAGAAGCAGTGCACTGACAAGTCTAGAGAGGCTGTTTACTGATTACAGCTACGGAGGTGACTCCATCATGCTTCCACGTCATATTTTGACCATTGAGTTTGATGGCCGCTATAGCCGCAGTGTGATTCAAGACAAGGTCTCGGTCAAGCTTGAGCAACAGATTGATCACATCGTCAAAAGGGTTGACGATAAGTTGAAAAAAAAGGCAGCTGATCATCTTAGTCATTTGGAATGGCAGCGTGATTACGAACGCAAAAAGGCAATTCGTTTGCATAACGAACGGGTCAAAGAAGATCGTGCACAGCAACTTGAGCGGGCCATCAGCGAAAGCGTGGACTTTGAAAAATCACAGCAACTCAAGCGATACCTCAAGCAGTTGAGTCTTGCCATCGAAAAGCTGCCAGAAGAACAGAAGGCATTTGGACTTGCTTGGCTTCGAATGGTCCGTGAACAAAGGAAGGGATTGAACCCGATTGCTGAACGATTGGAGTCATTTCGAGTTCTGGCTTCAGATCAAGCGGAATCGTCTGAGCAGTATTGGGGCTTGGACTCTATAGATGAAGATGCGGATCCCGATTTCGATGCTGCGCTTGAAGAAGAGAGATTGGCATTTGGTGACGTTATTTCTTAACAAGTAAATATATGAAATTGTGTTGATATTTAAAAAATATCGTGATTCCTGCAAAATAAAGCAACTAAGAAATCGATCGATTTCAAAGCGCTAGTCAACCTAATTAAACGAGAAGTTTGCCAATTTGAATGGACTTTCAAGGATTGGTTGACTAGGCTGGCGATCAGAAAATAAATTATTGCTATGCCCGATAAATTAGAAAACACATTTCAGATATTGCCAAAAAAATTGATCGTTTACCGACGATCAAATAGTGCTGCTTGGCAGTGCAGATACAAGATCGGCAATCGCTGGTTTGCTTCTTCTACCAAGGAGTCTGACCTCAATCTCGCGAAGGAGCGCGCACAGAGACTTTTAATTGAAGCCGAGATCCGTAGTGCTGCAGATATTCCTGTGGTGACCAAGCGATTCAGAGACGTTGCCAAGCTCACACTCTTAACGATGGATACGGAAGAATCACGAGGCAAGGTGCCTGTTTCTTATAAGGACTATCGACGCATCATCAATGACTACATCATTGAGTTCTTTGGCAATATGAGCATCAGCAGTATCGATGTTGCAGCCATGGAGAAATACCGTGCTTGGCTTGGAGAGAAGTTGGGCCGTGCCCCTGCTTACAGCAGTATGCGTACTCACAACGTATGTCTGAACAAGATCTTTGAAGAGGCTGTAAGTCGTCGCTTCATCAAGTCATCAGAGGTGCCCAAGCTAGAGACCAAAGGCCGTAAGTCCGACAAGTTCCCAACTTTTGAGGTTGAAGAGGTCAATGCAATCATGGCTAACTTTCCAGCTTGGATCGCTCGTGCAACTTCTGAAGCAAAACGCCAGCAGCGACAGATGCTGTTCGACTATGTACGAATCTTGATGGATACAGGAGCACGCCCTGGAAAGGAGCTACTTGATCTGCAGTGGAAGAAGATTCGAGTCAAGATCGTTGACCGTGCGCAACCCAAACGTGTCATAGATGAAGACGGGCAAGTTCAATTAGTCACTCATGAACAGGATGAAGAGGGCCTGCTGGACGAAATTTTTTCCCGTGACTACTACGTGTTTATGAGCGTATCCGGCAAAACCAAGGAACGCACAGCCAATGGTTTTGAGCAGACATTCAGGGTGTTAACTGAAATAGTTGCGCGAAACTACGCCAAGGAGCGGATTAGTCTAAAGAAATTGACAGAACGAAATGACGAACGGTTTTTGTTTCGCACCAAGGATGGGCTTGCGCCTGGTAGCTTCAACCATGTTTTTGAAAGCTACCTTGAGGAGCACAACCTGCTCGTAGACCCTGTTACAGGGCGCAAGCGCGTGTTTTACAGCTTGAGGAGTACCTACGCCACTACTGTGATGAATTACGACGCTGTACCCATTCGTGATTTGTCAAAACAGTTGGGCAACTCAGTGGGCATCATTCAGAAGCACTATGACAGGGCATCTGGGGAAGCCATTGTTGAAAACATTAAGGCACCGAACGCTAAGAAAGCTTTATTTGATACATCAAAGGTCAGAGACATCTACAAGTCTAAGAAACTAAGCTAATTCAATGCAAGAAATGTCCCGTATGGTCAAAAAATCCGAGACAAATGCGTGCCTGCCCAATCCCTACTTAAAAAACACCTGCCCCCGTAAATCCCGCTGCAGAACTTCGCGCATGGCGGACCAGTGGACATCATCTTGGCTGTTGCAGACTGATTTGGTATGGCGCGCTGTGTAATCCCGGCTGATTTTGAGCACCGAGCCTTCGAGCAGGTAGCTGGCTGTGTAGCTCAGCGGGCCGCTTTGGAACTGCACATTGCTGGGGATGCGCTCCACCTGCGCGTTGCCAGGCAGCTCCAAGGTGGTCAGCTCGGTATGCCGCAGCGCACTGCATTCATAGGGGAAGCGGCGGGCCAGAGGGAATCACCATGACGCCGGGTCTGTACGCCCTGCTGGGCGCGGTGATTTTTGGCGCCCTGATACGGCTGCCCTTGGCCTTGGTGATGTTCGGCGGTGGCGCTGTCTACCTGTTTATGACCCGGCAAGAC
>CAIMVM010000236.1 GCA_903844895.1 uncultured Pseudomonadota bacterium | reverse complement strand
TAAAAGTTGCCTTGCCTAGCGTTGATTCGCCTCCTTTTGAGCTGGTCCGCGGAGTAAGTTCAATCTTGTAGGTCTTGGAGATGGGATCCGCAATTGGAGCCATGGAACGGACAACCACTGGAAAAGTTGCAGCTGGATCGGATTGATCCAGAGGAGCCCAAGTCCCGACGGCCCCCACTTTAAGGGACTTTATCTGCTCGGAGGTAGCTTCCAAGGACATTTTTACTTCTTTTGATGTTACGAGGCTGAGAAGTTTACTTCCTTTCGCAACGCGCTCGCCTGGTCCTACGTAAAACTGCGCGATAGTGCCGCCTACAGGTGCCTCAACTTCGTAGGGAAGAAAGGTTTCCCCTGGGTTGTCATTTTTTATGCGGCAAAGCTTATCGCCTGATTTGACGACGCTGCCGATTTTTACAAAACACTCCGTAATGATGCCTTCACCAAAGCTTGGCAAATCTAAAATAGAATTGGCAGTTAGGGATCCGGAGATCACCAACTGATCTTCAATAGGCTTCTTGGCTACCTTAAAAGTCTGAACCACAACTGGGCCTTCAGCTTTTGAGGGGGAGTTTTCTGATTTTTTGCAGCTATAGTTGACTGTAAAAGAGGAGATCCCTAGTACAAGCGCCAGAAAATATCTTCGTCTTAAGTCGAGTGTGCTCATAGAATTGCCTTATTTTTGAATGGTCTGAGGAGGCGGCATGGCGCAATATGCCCAATTCAAAGGCAGCCGTCAAGACAAATTGGCGGGTCAGCTTTTTTGCCTAACCCGCCAATTTGTTTCCATTTTATATCCAAAATAAGAGTGTTCAGCGGCACTAGGGGCGTGTAAAGCATTTAACTCTGCCTTTTATGGGAAATCTCGAGGTCTTAGATACAAATGCCAGTGGCAAGGCCGCTCTTTAGTAATTTTTACTTTAGGCGGGGGCGAAGTGAAACCGATGCTTCCAGATTTTCTGTCGAGGCCTGACTTTTCTTGAGACATTTTGCTTGGGGAAGGTTTAGGGCATAAGTGTCCTCTATCACGGGATGATATGGGTATAGCATGCCAAGGTTTCCTGGGCTGCTGATTGCAGGTTAGAATGTTTGGCTTGCTATTGCAGGCAACATCGTTCACACTGCGCGAAAAAGGGACACCTTGGATACTAAAATTACATTTAAAGATTTAAAACTGATCGAGCCGCTATTAAGGGCGGTAGAGCAGAGCGGTTATACCCATCCGACACCAATTCAGCTGGAAGCCATTCCGGTGCTGTTGGATAAGAAGGATTTGCTAGGCTGCGCTCAAACGGGAACTGGAAAAACTGCGGCGTTTTCTCTTCCGTTGCTACAAAACCTATACGATCATCCTAGAAAGCCGCATCCTAAACAAGCGCGGGTTCTTGTTTTGACGCCCACCAGGGAGCTGGCGATTCAAGTCCATGACAGCTTTAAAACTTATGGCAAACACCTAAATCTTAAAACTGCCGTTATCTATGGTGGGGTAGGACAAAGTCCTCAAGTAAAAAGCCTTGCAGGCGGAGTTGATGTTCTTGTGGCAACACCTGGAAGACTTTTGGACCTATTCAACCAACGATTCGTGGCCCTTAGGGATCTCGAAGTCTTTGTTCTTGACGAGGCCGACCGTATGCTTGATATGGGATTTATCCATGATATTAAGCGCATCATTTCGTCTCTTCCAGCAAAACGTCACAATCTCTTCTTTTCAGCAACCATGCCTCCTGAAATCGAAAAGCTTGCTAAGTCTATACTTTCAGAACCGGTGAAAATTGAAATCTCTCCGGTGTCTTCAGCCGTGGATATTATTGATCAGCAAGTGATGTATGTTGAGAAGGACTCAAAAAAAGAATTGCTTAAACACCTCTTTGAGTCCCAGAATTTAAATCGCGTGATTATTTTCACTCGAACCAAATATGGAGCTGATAAGGTTTCTGTCTATTTGGCTAAATTTGGAATTAAAAACTTGGCCATTCACGGAAATAAGTCCCAGTCTGCCAGGCAAAATGCATTAAATGATTTTAAAAATGGCAAGCTGCAAGCTTTGATTGCCACGGATATTGCGGCACGCGGAATTGATGTCGATGATATCAGCCATGTCGTCAATTTTGATCTTCCTAATGAACCAGAAACCTATGTGCATAGAATTGGTCGAACTGCGCGCGCAGGGGCTACGGGCACTGCGATTTCGTTTTGTGATGGTGAAGAACGGGCTTTTTTGCGCTTGATTGAAAAACTTATCAAAAAAGAAATCCCGCTCGTCATTGATCAGCCATTTCACTCTAAAAATGTTGAAAACTTTAAGCCGATGTCTGCTGGGAAAGCTAAGGCGATCATTGATCAACAAAACGGTTTTAGACCTCGTCGGCCTTCTCGCGACTCCAGAGGTCCTAGAAGTTCAGGCCGTCGTTAAGCAAAAAAATGAGTTCCAGAGAACTCATTTTGTCTAGCACCGATGTTCGATCAGAAAGAAAAAACCCCCTCTTTAACTCTCATGTTTAAGAGGGGGTTCTTTCAATTGATCTTAATATGCTGTTCAAACAAGAAAAATGTCTTGGTAGCACTCGAAAAACTTTCAGGGCAAAGATCTTTAGGAAAGCTTTTCATATCTAATTTTATGTGACCTTTCCCAGCGTTTTCCCAAAAACCTGAGATAACAAGACCTTTTCTAACTAGACATTTTTCGCCATCGCCAAGTTGGGAACTGTCCATAAGTTTCGTTTTGATAAATGTCGTGCCGATGATTTCAATTTTGGCTTCCTCTGGTGGCTTAGCTGGATTCTTAGGCTCTTCAACGTTTGGAGAATCTTGAGCTTCTAATATAGAGTCACAACTCGCAGCAGGAGAGTTTTTGATATGAGAGGTGATATCAAGATCCAGAAGCAGTTTGCCGTTTTTGCAGTTTGCAGTGAGCTGATCTGAGGCTGCTATGACACGTTTTCCAAATTCAGCTATGCCTTCTCGTCCCAAGGCGTCAGGGGTATTAAGGAGAGCTTCTCTTTCGAAATAAGGCTTCGCAATACCGGCTTGCCATTGCTTGGCTAAATAGCGAATTCCTTTATAGGTCCTTGGATGCATATGCCTTACTAGAGACAATTCGGATATAGTAAAGGCTTTAGGATTTCCTGCTCGGCTTCCACAGTCGTTATCTTTCAGGAGCAATTTTTTAACGACGACAGCGTTTGGATTGGGCTTGTTTGACAAGATTGGTCTTTCACTGTCATCTAGCTTGATTTTGTCTCGCTCAATCTTTCCTGCTTCATTTAACCAAAACCAGTAGAATTTGGAGTGAATATTTCCAAAGCGGTCTTGCTGTTGGAAGATATAGTCCATAAGAATTAGCTCGCCCATATCTCTCATTTGTTGTAGGACCGGAGCGGCTTTAGCAAAATCTCGAGCAACTATTTTTGCAGCACTTGCGGGATTAGTAACATTCTTGACAGGGGCGGTCTGTAGAAATCTTGCTTTGGCAACACCACCGTCCTGACTATTGGCATTTATCTCTGCATATCTGACTTCATTCGAGGGATTGTCAGAAAGGACTCCAAAGATTTGCGTATTGTCGGCGGTTGTATAGTTGTCGTTAAAATTCGAAGTGGAATCCATGTTCTTTACTTGATTCCAAAGAGTGGCGTTAAGGCCTGTAGACCAAGCTGCACCGCGTTCAGCAATTTTGAGATGGGCTCGTCGGTCCATGGTTCTCACCACGGCATTTGGGACCATTCCTGCACCGCCTAGAATTCGAGATAAATGATAGTATCCTAGGATAGAGCCTGAATAGCTGCAGGAAACCGATTGTTTAAATTTGGCAATGCGATCCGTGGGGCGGTTGTCCTGATTCTTACACAGGCTTGTTTCATATTTAGCCTTGTCAAGCTTGTTAAGATCGTAAAGTTCCACGCCTGGAAATGTACTGGACATTTTTGGGCAAAGTGCGACAGCTGTGCCAAGTCGGTTATCACCTGGAACCTTATAGAAATCTGCTGCACACAGCTCTTCTTCTCCGGAGGAGTCTCCATCATCATACTTAACTCCAGGAAAAGGCTTGGGAAGTACGCAAATTTCTTTTTGTCCGGAGGGACTTGTGAAGAATTTGGTTTCTCTGCCTCGCGGCGTCTGTAATTGAAAGTTGGCTTCCAATTGGGACACCTCCTCTTGTTTATTCAGCGGAAGACAACCTGCTAGGGAAGACAGCCCGAAGGCTAGTAAGGTCTTCCTCTGCCTATTCCAATAAGACCTTTTATTCATATCTATCGCTCCTTTTATTGCCTAACAAATTATAAGGTTCTTTGGCTGTAGAGTCCAATTTGGGACGAGCCATGAGGGCTGATGGATCTGCGTTAGAGGCAAATAGTGAGATGTGACGCAAGGTTTGAGGGCTAAAAAAATCGAAGATCCTCTCAAGAAGTCGGGGGACTTCTGGGAGGATCTCATTTAGACGTTATTTTTGAATCGCAGTGTCTGATTCATAGGAAATTTAGATGCTTCAAAAAATTTAAGCCTGACCTTTATCGGCTTCGGCTAATTTTGACATTTTAGGAATCATAAAGAGAGCTGGAATGGCAATGCAGGTGCAGACTAGAAAAAAGTTAAAGTATCCCCAGCTTTCGACCATTTTGCCGCCTGGTGCAGCGACAAACACTCGTGGGATTCCCATAAAGCTGGAAAGAAGCGCATATTGTGTTGCTGTATAGCGTCTGCTGGTCAGGCTTCCTAAAAAAGCAGCAAAAGCTGATGTACCCATTCCTGAGGTGATGTTTTCAAAACCAATGACGATGCCTAAAGCAAGATTGTCTTTTCCAACCATTTGAAGAACAGAAAATCCTGCAGTGGATAGCATTTGTAAGATTCCAAAAATAAAAAGTGAGCGGATGAGGCCCCATCTTAAGATCAACACGCCACCGACAAATCCACCAATAAGTGTCGTCCAAAAGCCAATACCCTTAACAATGGCACCGATCTCTAGTTTTGAAAAACCTAAATCTAAATAGAGCGGCATGGTCATATTGGACGCCATTTGATCGCCTACTTTGTAAAAGAAAATAAAAGCAAGAAAAATCCAAGCACCAGATCTTTTGAAAAAGTCGACAAATGGATCGATGACTGCTTCTTTAAAATTGACAGGGTGAGCATCCGAGACTTCGGGCTCTTTAGCCCAAAATGTCAGTCCCATTCCTAATGTCATGATAGCTGCCATGACGTAGAACACTCTTTGCCAGTCATAAATTTGCGCAATCGCTAAAGAGCCCGCACCAGAGATAAGGAGGGCGATACGATAACCCGAAATATAAAGGGAAGATCCTAGTCCCAACTCTTCATCAGCTAAAGATTCTCTTCGGTACGCATCAATGACGATATCTTGAGAGGCGCTGAAGAAGGCTAGCACGAAAGCTCCCCAAGCGATGACTTGCAGGGACGGACTAGACATACCACCAAGAGTTCCGAGATAAAAGATAGCAGCAGCACAGAGTGCTTGGGTAGCAAAGAGCCAACCCCTGCGTCTTCCAAAGGGTTTGATGACAAATCTATCAAAGATGGGGGCCCAAAGAAATTTGAGAGTGTAGGGCAGTCCAATAAGACTGACAGCGCCCACCGTCGTTAAATCTGCACCCAAGTCTTTCATCCAAGCCTGAAGTGTAGATCCTCCTAATAGCAGGGGCAGGCCACCTGTAATCCCTAGGCCAAAGGCAACTAACATGCGTTTTGAAACTATTTTAGAAATCAAACTTGCTTCCATCAGTTATTTTCCTGCTTTTAAACTGCAATTTTTGGATATTACTGTCTTAGAGTCTATCATAGTTTGGTGAGAATATGAGCGCCCACCACGAGGAAAGGAGATAGGATTTCAGATTTTTGCGCCACTTTTTCGGGCATAACGCCAAAATGTCTCAGTCCCTTTCCATTCATAAAGCTATGACGACAAATTGACATAAAGACTGAAAGCTACACAAAAGTGCCTTTGTCCCAAAGCGGATTTCTTAAGAAGGTGCATTTTTGAAACAGGTGTTACACCTAGGATTTACTTAACTAGAGATCTTCAGCTTTCGAGGTGACCGTCTATGGGGACTGTTGTCAGGTTAGGTGAAGGTATCTCATAAACCATAAATCCTTTGACAACTTAGCTTGGTTAAAGTCAAGTTGTCAAAGGATGAGGTTTTTGGGATTTAGTATCTATACGAACTCAAAATGGAGCATTACATCAATCTTGTTAACTTAATGCGCGATCGAGATCTGCAATGAGATCCTCTTCCGATTCTATGCCTACCGACAAGCGCAGAAGATTGGAATTGATTCCGAGTTTCCGGCGAAGATCTTCAGGGACGGATGCGTGAGTCATTTTCTCGGGATGATTTACTAAAGATTCGACGCCGCCTAAGCTTTCTGCAAGCGTGAAAACTTTAAGTTTCTCTAAAAAAGCTAAAACATGGGAATAGTCACCCTTAAGGTCAAAGCTAACCATTCCCGAAAAGCCAGTCATTTGAGATTTGGCAAGATCATGTTGGGGATGGTTTTTTAAACCCGGAAAATAGACGGAGCGTACGTTTTTGTGACCCTCTAAAAATTCTGCGACCTTAATAGCATTTTTTTCATGACGCTCCATGCGGACGCCGAGGGTCATGATCGATCTTAGAAGAAGAAAACATTCTATAGGGGCTGGCGTAGCTCCACCCGCAAACTGAACGAATTTAAGCTTTTCATAAAGTTCTTGGCTATTAAGCATCACAGCGCCGCCGATGATGTCTGAATGCCCGCCAATATATTTTGTAGTAGAGTGAACTACAATGTCAGCACCAAGGGCTAAAGGCGCTTGAAATAGAGGGGATGAAAAAGTGTTGTCTACTACTAATAGCGCATTATTTTCTTTGGCTATAGCTGCTACGCCTTTGATATCGACAATTCGTAATGTGGGATTGGTGGGAGTTTCCACCCAGATCATAGACGTCTTGTTTTTATTTATATTGGATTTAATTTCATCTAAATTTCTCATGTCGACAAAACGAAAGTCAAATCCATATTTTGCAAAGAGTCTTCTAAAAAGTCTTCCCGTGCCGCCGTACACATCTTCGCAAACTAGAATCGTGCTGCCTGGTTCTAGAATTTGAATGATGGCTTGCTCTGCAGCTAATCCGGAGGCAAAGGAGAGTCCAAACCGGCTCTTTTCTAAAAGGGCAAATGCGTGCTCAAGCTTTTCTCGAGTGGGGTTGTCCGCACGGGAATAGTCGTAGCCCTTGTGAACGCCCGGAGCTTGCTGAACAAACGTCGAGGTCTGAAATATGGGCGTCATGATAGCCCCAGTAACGGGCTCTGGGCTAGTGCCCGGGTGAACTACAAGAGTAAAATCAGAGGGATTAATGGGCATAGGGCACCTTTAATTTGACTTTAATTTAAAATAGAGGGCGAATTATCCGTTAAGTATTTTACCCAATTCGCCTTTGCGTTCCAGTTCCATGACGATATCACAGCCGCCTATAAGCTCACCTTTTACGTAGAGCTGGGGAAATGTCGGCCAATGGGAGTACTCTTTTAGGCCTTCTCGTATGTCCCAGTCGCCTAAAATGTCAAAAGTGTCATAGGAAGCCTTATTCTTATTGAGAAGACTTACCACTTGAGCGGAAAATCCACACATAGGCTGTGTTTTGTTGCCCTTCATGAAAAGCATCACTTGATTTTGCTTGAGTAAAGTTTCGATTTTAGCCGTTAATTCTTGATCCAGCATGGCGTCTCCTTAGGTAAGGATTCAACTTAATGCGGGGCGTAGGCTCTAAGCAACTAAAAACTGATAGCGAGTGGAGAGGATTGGGGGGGCTTTTTAGAGCATTCCAGAAGGAAACTGCTGACATGGGAGCTCCATCGAGAGGGCCTTTCAGCTCTTTTTCTGGTGCTTAGTTAACCTATCGAAACTAAAGAATTCTTCTGCCTGCTATAAGTTCGGCAGGTGTAGCGTTCTGATTTTATTTGTTTTTTAGCTTTTTTCGAATTGACTTTTATGCAGAAATCAGGATAGAGACCCGGGCACTGTAATGACATTGTTTTTGGGGTATTTGGGTTATTTCAAAAACAAAAATAGAACAAAAAAACTTAGGGGTTGGGTATGAAGTTTTTTAAGGGAGTTCAGCGCTTTTTCTTTGTCAGTCAGGTTTTGTCTTTAGGTTTCTCATTATGTTTCTTAGGAAGTAGTGCCCTTGGGCGGCAAGCAGGCCCAGCAAAAATGGATCCGTTTGATTGTGCCGGCTCGTTGAAGTGTAATGTAAGCGCTCTTCAGGCGATGGAACAAAAAGGTTTTAAGTCCCTTGGTTATGATGAAGCGAGAATACAGATTTATCATGTGCTGGACGTTTATACAGAAAATGGCACGAGTTATGTGGATTGCGTCTATTCTAAGGACCGAATTGAAGAGCCAGCTCGTGGCCTCCCCGATTCCAATCATTTCAATACTGAACACACCGTTCCCCAGTCTTATCTAAAAACTCATCCACAAAGTGGATTGTCGCGAGCGGATCTTCATCACTTATTTCCAAGTGGTTCTAAGATAAACGGCAAGCGAGGAAGTTACCCATTTGGAGAATGCGAGACTAAAGACGATACCCAAGGGATTCTTTGTCCAGGCGGACATTCCTTTATGCCTCCGGCAAAACAAAGAGGAGCGACAGCGCGAGCCATTTTTTATATGTCAATTATGTACAACCTTCCGGTAGATGATCGCGAAGAGGTGGTTCTTCGAAAGTGGAATGAAAAATATCCACCAAGTGCCTATGAACTAAAAAGAGACAGCCGTATCCAGAAAATCCAAGGAAATGCCAATCCTTTTGTCTCTAATCCAGAATGGGTTTCGCTCATTTCAAATTATTAATAGCATTTGCTCTTTTGGCAAAGCAGTTCCACGAGTCATGGGTTTTCTCATGGGGTATTATTTCTTGGAAATAGGACCTCTGGAGACCATGACTTTCTATTTGGGTCTAAAAATCGTAGAGAAGGTGAGCCACAAAAAGTGTGTCCCATAGCATCCTGGTTCCCAGCTCCCTTCGGCGCCAGGCTTCCATTTGAATCCACGGAATGGGGTGAAGATCTAAGGAAGCAGAAAATCTTTTAGAGTCGGCGCTGTCCGATTTAAGGGATTCCACATACACTGCGACGGAGACGCCTTTCAAGCCCGTATATGCGATAGAGTATTCACTGATTTGAGAAGATGGGTGGGTCATGAGGCCAGGGTAACTAAAGCTACCTTCGGGATTTAGGGCTGCGACTTTTCTAAAATTTCTTTCGCCGGAAATGAGGACGTCATAGGCATGAAGCCCACCCCCAAGGGCAGTCATCGAAATGTCAGATTTTTCTGACTTTGTCTTCCAGCCAGAAGCATTTATGTTCCAGCCATAGCTCACGCCTCTAAGACCAAAATGGTAACTCATTCCTTTTTGTCTATCTTCCTGTGGCATGTAAGGATCTCCTAACATTTTCGAAATATGAAAGTAGGGAACGTTTGGGGTCCCGCCGAAATTAACGCTGTCGGTGGTTGCAAATTCATCCAAGCCGATTTTTTCTCGAATCCAAAGGCTATGGTTGGATCTTCGAAGGCCATAGAGAGGCTGGCCGCGGCCGGCCTTTAGGTACAAATTCATGGGAAGACCATCGATCAGCCCATAATACGAATCACGAAATCGTCTTGCGTCGGAGCGATTTAAAAGGAACGTTTTTTCCCCGATGCGTCCGAAAGAAGTAGCGGAATAGACCCAATGAAACCACTGGATCATGGGCCTTACGCGAAGCGTAAATGTAGAGGCCATGGGAAACCATCTCGTTTCTCCAGCGCTGCTTCTGGAAATAGTTCTGGCATCCCAATGAACGTCAAACCTAGAGGTGTCCTTAAGGGGATCTGCTTGCTTAACAAAACTTTTAATGGCCATTTCATTTTGGGAATAGTAGCTGCCCCACTGATTTCTGGCACCGCCCCCATTAGGATCGATATGGCAGCCTTGGCAGTCTAAAGTGCACCTGCGCCACAAGATAGGACGCTGAGTGCGACCACCGTCGTGGCAACCATCACAATTTTGAGACTCGCGAATGGCAATGAGTGGCGTTGCTAATCCAAGGCGAGAGCAAAACAACATCAAAAGGACGAATACCCTCACGGCGTCTCCAAGTGTACTTGATTCATTATATAATAGTTTAGACCTGCTTCAGCACTTATTGCTGGTTCTTTAGCTTACTCGTCTGGAATCTAGATCCCTGCATAGAATCACGTTATGATTGGACAAAAGGATTTAATTATGTGGCGAATGGGGCTCTATTTTCTATGCTTTGTTGCAGTGATGGTGATCGGTGGCTGTTCCGTCGAAAAAAAAGAGCCTTCACGCCAGCTACGCATTCATGATCAGAATATTAAAGGAGTGGCCCATGCTACTCCTTATTACAGGGGCGAGAGATTTTGTTCCTCTTGCCATGGAAACGGCCTAGCTGGAGGAAGTCGGCTCGAGCCTAGTTGTTACACATGCCATGGGAAAGCGTGGCTAGATAGCAGCTTTCTGGACGCCCGCGCTCCTACCTCTCATACGGAGGTCAAGGGGGGATTTTCTCATGCGGCCGGTTTTATGACTCCTGAAGAAAACTGTGCAAGCTGCCACGGACTGAATCTCCTAGGGACCGGCCCTAGTGGGCCGCCTCCCTGCCTTCTCTGTCATGAAAAACTGTGGTAATAGGTCAATTCTCTTTCCGAAAGTGGCCAGCCTATGGTACTTAATAGGCGCCTAGACTCTCTAGGTATCTTAAACATGGGACCTAGATGGACAGGCCGACAAGGGGAAAAAAATTTAGGCCTTATCGAGCGATAGAAGCGTCACGCCCTTTTGTGAGTTCTTCTGATATTGATCAGAATCTTTTAACGATATTGCTTAGAGATTTAAATGCGGTCGTTTTTGATATTGAAACGACGGGTGGCAATCCAGAGAAGAATGGCATTACGGAAATTTCAGCTTTAAAGTTTCGTGGTGGCGAGATCGTGGAACGGTTTTATACTTTAGTAAATCCTCAGATTCCCATTCCTGGCATTGTGCGCCGGATGACCGGAATTACTAACAAAATGCTTAAAGACTCGCCATTGATTGATGAAGTCATGCCTAAATTTATTGAATTTATTGGTGCTGATGTTCTCGTAAGTCATAACACTATCGGCGATTTGAAATTTCTTAGGCATTTTGCGGGTGAAGTCTCAGCACATAATTTAGATAATTTCTTTCTCTGCACCCATCTTCTGGCGGAAAAACTTATCCCTGAGGCCAGTGACAAGTCTCTAAAAGGATTGGCGAGCTTTTTAGGCTTTGCAGAAAAGGAAAACCATAGAGCTGAAGCTGATGCCATTATGACACTGAAACTTTTTAAAGAACTGATGGCTCGAATCGAATTTAAGAAGATTATGACTTTAGAGCAAGCTGTTCGCTTTCAGGGAGATACAGAATCTGCGATTCGCTTGGGATGGGGCGTCAAAGAAACCGATCTTGAGAATATTCCCAGAGGACCAGGAGTTTTCTATCTTTTTGACCATAATCAAGACCTGCTTTTTTTCTCATCTTCTCACAACTTGCAACGTGACGTCTTTAGCCTTAGACAACTGCATACCCTTCCCAAGCATTTGATGAAAGTAGTACTTCGAGCGCACTCCCTAAAAGTGCGAGCACACCACAATTTCTTTTCTGCATTCCTTGACGAGTCCAAAGATCCTAGAAGGCATCAGGTTAGTTTTCATCCCCATAAATTTCATTTGAGATCGGTGCAATGTTTTAACATCGATAAAGAAGGCTCAAAGTATAGAGTGTCGATTTCCTCTCCGGCTGAAGGAACGGTACATGCCTTTGGACGCGTCAATGACCAGAGGCAGGCCCATATTTTTCTAAAAGATTTGGCTTCCATATTTTCAGAGGAAGTGACTAAAAAAGGCTTTTTAGTTTCGGAAAGTGATCTTCCTCTTTTAGAGTCCCTATTTAGAGGCCGCCTAGATCACCATGATACTAAGGCCTCAGAGAGACCTCTAGAATGGTTAAAACGAATATTTAGTGGTGAAGACAAATCGCTGCATGCAGCCAAATTGTCAAAACTTAAGGAATTAAAACTACCCGGAGCACTAGATACCCTTCTGAGCCGAAACGGGCTGCTTTTTGCTCAGGGAGTTAACGAGTGGCAGGTCTATTTGGTGATTCACGGACGCGCCCAGGATCCTTTTACGATTAAGCTAAGTCCTGAAGATTGGATAAAGTCTTCCGCCGCAAACGCAATAGTAGAAAAACTACTTAAGTCTGAAGGATTGCCCCATCGCCCTGTGGACCTCCATGACGAGGGGGTTGTAAATGCCGTCATTTGGGCCCTTTCGACCTCTTCGGGGCGAACACGAGACGTCATCAAGTTTTTTGACATCGTGGAACTAAGAGACTTAGTGAATTAGTGCAAAAGCACATCCTTGAGTGGGGCCTCTCACCTTACGATTTCCGAAAATTTTGGGCCGTTCATCGAACTACGAAAAGGTGCAACTAAATTCTTCGCTCTGAATGACCTCGGAAGTTCAGAATTCCATCCTGCAGATAGTGGCTTGAAACCGCATGCGCTAAAGCTGCATGAATCACCCCTCCCAGAAAAAAGGGCGGATGCGGCCCTTCTTATTCCTAAAGGGCCTCCGCTCACCACTTTCCTTTGGGGCCCAAAGACTTGCTTGACCCGAAGGAGTCCCATTCAGCATCCAAGAAGCCATGGGTGCACTTAGGCCCAAATCTCCCAGCCAACATTCTTTAATGGTGGACTGGTATTCGTTTGACATCTTTTTTACCCTCGTGGGTTTTGGGTAGATTTACCGTCAAAACACCATCTTTTACTGAGGCATCAATCTTGTCTCTATTGATTTCGGTTGTGAGTCGGATGGTGCGTTCAAAAGCCCCAAATGCGCGCTCACAATGAATGCCTTCCTTGCTTTTGTCTTCTTGGAACGACTTCTTCTCACCTTTGATGGTCAGATAGTCTCTGTTTAACTCTACTTGTACGTCGCTGTCTCTTAGTCCAGGCAACTCTGCAGTAAGTACAATCTTATTGTCGTCTTCTTGCAAGTCTAGTCTTGGCGTAAACGACCGCAGTGACTGCCCCGCTGGAGTTGGCGCGAGGTCTTCAAAGTTGGTCGTAAAGTCGTCAAATAGCCTTTCCAAGGATGTGCGAAAGCTGACGATAGGATCTGTCTCTAATGGGCGGGCTGGGGTGCGTCTCACAGTGGGAATTAGATCTCTAAGCATGGAAAACCTCCAATAGGGTAAATTTTAACTCACACGCTAGATACATGCAGAAATCGTTCCAAAATTTCAGATAGACATTTTTTTGCATTTTGTTTCGATAAAAATCTGTTTGTCTAAGTGATATCGCTGCCATTGGTTTGGTGGATTGAAAGCATTATAAAAAAAGGAATGATTATTTAAAACTCGACACCTACTTGGGATTTTCTAGACTCAATTTCACGGTTGACGGTCTGTGACTTCCTACAAGTTGATGTGGCATTTCACACTTTTCATTTTTGTTTTAGCTGTCGACCAGACAATCAGAGTCAGCGGCCCAAGGCTTCTTTCTAAATAGATTTCGGTCTCATTAGGCTTGGTTCTAAATGGGTTTTGTACAAAAAAGATTACCCCAAATGGGTTGCAAGCAGGAAGTCTTGGATATATTGAGGCCGCAAGGGGCTGCACAGAAAACGAAAGTCAACCCTTCATGGAAATTAGAAGATGACATTTGTTAAGTCACCGTCGCAGGAAAATCTATTTCGTCTTGCTTCAGGTGGCAAATAGTGTTCAGCGTGAAACTTTAAGGCATAATTGGCCTAAAAAGTGCATGGTCTTGATGAACAGGCATGTCCTTCAGTAGGGAGCTGGGGGCGAAGCTGGTCTATGGTTCCTACTTTTTCGTTGTTTCGAAGTGAAATTCCAAGAGAGATTGCCTGGCCTGCCCGTCAAATGTCTGAGCTTTACCGTTTACTAGCAATTGCAATTCCTGACCTGTGCTTTCCTAGTGTAGTTGCTGACTGTGTTCCATTTGAATAGGGCGTAGAGAACTGTTCATGGGTAGTTCAGATCCGCCGGCCTCATCCGTCACCGCTATGCCATCGTCGTCAAGACTTCCTTGGTAGATATTGCCTGATCGAACTAAAGGAACCAGATATTGTTTAGTTATTCCCAGTTGCCAAATTCCATTAGACAAATTTTGTACTTTCAACTTGTTTCGAAGTGTTACTTTTACTTCGCTATTCGGGTCTTTAAGATCTATAACCTCGACCTGAAATGGTGACAGTCGATAAGACGTGGTTGTTACATTTCCTAAAGTCTCACTGCCGGCTACTCCCCAGGTAATTTTCATTTTTACTCCCGCAGTAGTTGATACAAGTATCTCCTTTCCAGCGAGACGAGTTTCTGTAGATGCGGGTTGTTGAATCACCTTATCCTTTCGTGACCCAACGACAGACTCGCTCCCCCCGGGGCTCTTCATACAAGCGGTCACATTCATAATAAGAATCGACGGTAAAATTGGGTTTATGTGCATTATTGACTCCTTCTAATGCCTTCATGGGCGTACAACAAATGACAGCTCATTGGCCGAACCTAGCGGGGAATTTTTCTATATTTGATATATCACAGATTTTGGCGTAGAAAACGTTCGCCGCGACGAAAGCAAATCGTGTATGAGTTTAGTGGACGGCGCAGCAGAAAAAAAAGTAGTATCAGTTCAAAATAAATAGATAGATAGCAAATCTGGCGACGGTTGTCGAAGGTTGTAGAAAGGTGGTGGATAGACGGAATTACGCTCCAGTTCACACTTACAGAAAAAATGACGCCAGGAAAGATACACGGTCCGAAGACCATGTATTTAAGGAATTAGGGTCAAGATTTTCTTTGAAGCAAAACTTATGAGGAAATTACTCAGATCCCTCGTTCGCGGGGGAGGATTCAGGATGCTCGTTTGTTATTGTTTGGATTTGGCACTTCTAAAATAGAATCGGAAAAATATCTTTTTTTGCATTCGGAAAGGGACTTCTTTATCAATACTTTTTTAAAGGCTCCATCGATCCTCAGCCAATCTTCGATCTCAGCAGGGCCAATTCCTGATTCCGTTAGGGACTCAAGAAGAAGTTCGGTTCGGAGAGCAAAGATCTCTTCATCAATCATGATATGTTCATGGGCGTCAACGGGCATTCTTCCGCTATAGGACTTCGGTCCTCCAAAAAGCATGGCGATAAAATCCGTTTGCTGGCTTTCAATGTGCTTTTGATCGATTCCTTGAAAAAATTGACCAATCCAGGCATGAGCATAAATCTTATCATAAAATCGCTTATGAACAGCCTCAAGCGTGGGGCGACCACCGATACGATCAAAAAGCTTTTGCCCACTCCTCACAGAGGAGGCTTCCAATTCAGCAGCTAAATTGGTGTCTTCAAGCATTTTTGACATAACAGCTCCTTGCCGACGCTGGTTCGTTCAGGCCCGTTTATCGTCAAAAAATCCTTTTGCTTGAGCTTAAGTTGAAGATTTTTGTAGTCCCGTCTGCGATGAAAAATACAGCTGGGGGTTCCCATCAAATCCCTGGAAACTGAAAAAAACAGCGTTAATGGGGTGTTGGCCAGTTGCTAAAAATGAAATGGGCTTGGCTCAGAAAAGCTTTGATGAAAAGGATGGAAACTAGAAGCGACCTGAAGCATTTCTTGAAGGCTCAAGGCTGGCCGTTAGAGTGTAAATATTTCTAAACCGAAATATTTGCGGCTAGGGATGCTGAAAGGTTGTCCCTAAATTCCCCTGCTACAGATTTTTTTAGTTTTGTTCCTAAATGTTTCCTTCGTTTTAAAGCGCCTTACATGTGGTTTATTTAGATGGTCTGAAGGACGCAAGCTGCAGGTAGGCGCCTACGAGTTTTTTTAAAAAGTTTTTTACTTTTTTTGTCAGGAGAAACACTGGAAGCACGTCTTCTTCATAGGAAGTTCCTTCGTGAAAATGGAAGCCGTCTGTTATTGATGTTGGGCTTAAATTCCAAAGAATTTCTGTATCTAGCTTAATTGTATGAGCACTTTAACTCTTTGTTTTCTGACTAATATCTAGAGTTCAATTTTGTCACGTAACAGCTTTAAATTCTCATCGGACTTGTCTTTAACAAAATAACCGATTTCAAAAAGGGTTATTCCGACTTTGAGTTTTTTAGCTTCTTGTATATATCCCAGGATTTGTTCGTCGTCCCAATTTCCAGCAGCACCTACGTAAACGCCTAATTGGTCTGCCCCTGCCTTGATTTCCTCTGCTGCTTTTGCCGGAAATGCCGAGGGATTAAATCTTAAAGGATATAGCTCTGAAGTTACACTTGAAACAAGTCCAGATTTTCGCCACTGGGACCAGTCAGAGCCATAGTCTCGTTTTGCAGCTATGCTGTCTAAAGCAGAAAATGAAATAGAGACCCCTAAACCTCTTGCCTTAGCCGTAGTATCACTTATGGTTTGAGTAAAATTCTCAGCCGTTTTTCTCTTTAAGGTAAGCTGAGAATTTTTAAGCGCATGGTTGTCACATAAATGAACTTCTTTGACGTCGTAATAAGTCGAAGCTTCGAGAATGAAATCGGAATAGAATGAAATCACTTCTGGGGAGAAAGGATCAAGTCTAGGAGCCTTTTGGTCCCACCAGATCTCTTCTTCTACTATGGGCAGTTTTCCAACCGTTCTGAGTTTACTAGTGCTAGGAATGTGAAGTCCCCATTCCAGCCAAGGAACCAAAGTGATTTTAGCTTTTTTTGCAGCAGCTAACATGGGAGTCAACCAGTCGAAGCCTGGACACGTTTTTGCCTCACCCCGTTTTGCCATAACGCTTGAAGGAAATGCGGTACAGCCTTTTCGCCAGGTGGAAACGTAGATCTTTTCCACTCCGAGTAGCTCTGCTTTTCGGATTAAATCGGTAACTTGTAACAAATTCGTTGTGTATTTTTCAGGATTTGAAAACCAAGCGTAAAGCCGAAGTTTATAGGGATCTGTTTTCACATTGGGGGAGATGAGAGGAGGAGTTTGGATGATTTCTTGCGGAGGATGAGCGCGAATCCTTTGCGAATCCTGTGTGCATCCAGAGGATACATAGATGCCTATAAATAGGTACAACGGTAAATGTGGAACTAAGAGAAATCTAGGTCTAGACATGATTAGCTCCCATCAACGTAAGGACCTGGCGAGGGGTTAAGGCCTCACCATGGGCCTGAGATAGCTTGATAGGCCCTATTTTTTCACGGCGACTAATGTGGAAAGTCTTCTAACTTTGGCTCATCAAAACAAGACCCATTGGAAGTACCTTCAGGTAGTTTGATGCATTCGACGACATTTCCTTTTGCGTCAAAGCGAACTTTTTCATGAAACGGAGAGTCTCCACTACCAAAACTGCTTGTATGGGTAACGAAAAGCTCGTTGGAAGTAAAGTCAATTTTTGTGATCCTGGCAAAAGGATTCGTGACTTCATCGCTTGGTTTTTTAGAACCTACTCTGTAGAGCTTAAGAAGCTTTGGTTGTTTGGGCATGTTAAAATCAATTAGAAAAACCATAGACCAAACATGCTCGTTGTAGGTCATGCCTCGAATACCTAGGGCAATTTGTTTCTGAAACTGGTTTACCCCATAAGCTGTAATCAGCTCACCTGTTAAGCGAGCGGTTTTAAGGCTTTTATGGCTGTCATCAGGCACGAAATTTACAAGAGCAGACAAAGAGTTTGCTTCTATTTTTAGGGCGGAGTCTTGCAGACCGTCATTTACGGTGAGCGTTTTTTGGTCGTTTGATAAAGTGACATCTAATCGTTGGCCAGCATCTAGGGTTTTAGACGTGTCCATGTCTGTTTTTGATTTGCATGAACATACAAAAAATATCAAAGAAATGAAAACTAGTGAAGAGCGCATAAATTTCCCTTAAGTTGGTAGACTAATTTTACCGTAGTCAATTTGAATACACAAATTCTAGAGTTTAGGATTTTCCAACAAGCTTCAAGTCTTTGAAATCAAAGACTTGGCTTAGGCTTGCGAGGGAGTGGCCAAGAATGGCTGTTTCCTCTGGAACAGTATGCTTTGATGCCTCAAAAGGCGACTTCTAAAGATTCAAATTTTTAAGTATAAAATGTGGTTTAATCTTGGAATGATCCGCTACTTCCGTAGTGATCCCCGTCGTTACTAGGATAGAAGTGATTCCAAAGTCATTAGCGCCTTTGATATCTGTGGTGAGCTGATCGCCAATAAGGCAAATTCTTTTCCCTTTAAAGCCGGCTGTTGCTTTTTCAAATAAGGGAGGAAAGGGCTTTCCCAGATAGGAAAATTTGGGACTCCCAGCTCCTAACAGAGCGTCTAAAGATGCTTCCATGAGGGCTGCTAAAGCTCCTGTTGTAATACCAAAGTGTCCTGATCTTAGGGGGTAGACCACGTCGGGATTGGGGCATACCAATTCTATATTCTTGCCGCGTTGATGAAGGTTAAAGATCCTAGAAATAATGGCATCAAAGTCGCCAGGAAAGTTAATGCCATCTTGGTTAGTTAGTACCAGACTGTCCGCATCAAGTTCAAAGTCGACAGGCTTCAACCCTGCATTCTTCACTACTTGCAACGAGGACTCAGGTCCTAATACCCAGGCGTTTTTACCTTGGTGCCCCTTCGCAGAAACCCAATCTTTCAATAAACTTCCAGATGAAAGCACCTGATGGTCTTCTATTTTCAGGCCTTTTTTTCGGTAGCCATCAGCACTCACGTCAGGAGTGAATTTGGATCCATTGGTGAGAATAAAAAAGTCTTTTTTTCTTTCGATCAGCTGGTCGATAAAGGCTACCGCTCCTGGAATGGCGCCCGCATCATCCACTAAAACACCAAATGCATCTAATAGGATTAAGTCAAAGTTATCAATTACGTCTCTGGCGTTGAGGGGGTTCATGAGTGATTCCAAAAAAAGAGCGACTTTTAAGGGCCGCTCTTGTGAGTTTATGGTTCTCGGACTGAAAAAGAAACCTTACTTAGCGAAAAAAGCTTTTAAGCCTGCTTGGTCAGGAGTCATGGACTTCTTGCCTTCTTCCCAGCCTGCTGGACATACATCGCCGTGTTCTTCGGTGAATTGCAGAGCCGTTACAAGACGATAAGCTTCTTCGATATTGCGGCCAAGTGGTAAATTATTGATCATTTGACTCTGAACAATACCACTTCTGTCGATTAAAAAAGTGCCTCTTAATGCAACACCGGCATCAGGTATTAAGACATCATAGTCGCGGGCGATAGATTTTGTGATGTCAGAAACTAGTGGATACTTTACACCGGCGATTCCACCGTCATTTACAGGCGTATTGAGCCATGCGAAATGCGAAAATTTAGAGTCGATGGAAACACCGATTACTTCGGTATTGTGCTTTTTGAAGTCTGCTACTTTCGCTTGAAATGCATGGAGTTCTGTGGGGCATACAAAAGTAAAATCGAGAGGATAGAAGAAAAGTACTACATATTTTCCACGGAAGTCGGAAAGACGAAGTTGCTTGAATTCACCATTTACGACAGCGTCCGCTAAAAAGTCCGGTGCTTGTTTACCAACTAAAACAGCCATAAAGCCTCCAAATATAAATATGCAGTAAAATCCTGCGGGTTAACGGCAAAAGCAGAGAGCATGGAATCAATTTTACGTCACTGTGTCAACAGAATTAGCAGATAATGGCCCGTTTCGGGGGGAGGCCGCTTTTGGGTGCTGAATTGCATAGACCATCGTCCAGGGAAAGCTCATTGCTGAGCGTTCTCTAGCCCTAGAATCGCGACTAAGGAGCATGCATTGCTCATGGAAAGGAGGTGTTACGTAGCGCTCTTAGGCTTTCTTTTTTTTAAGCTTATTGTGAGCTCAAAGATGGCTACGGGCTCATTTTCAGAGAGTTCGGGGCAGGTGGCCGTTACTGTAACTTTACCAGAGACCCTTTCACCTGAAGACATGGCTTCGCTGATGAGGTCCTTAATCTTGGCCCCGTCAGCACAAGTAAAACGAGTTCGCCCCATAGCCTTTTTAAGAAAATCTACCTTTAGATCTGCAAAAACAAGATTGATCGGGAGTTTGTCTTTTTCGATAAAGTGCATGGCCAGGATTCCGCCAGCGACATCAGCCCCGACGCACATGGCGCCAAAGTACATAGAGTTCAAGTGGTTTTTTGAGCGTCTGGAAAGCGGAATATCAATGGCAATGAGTTCATTGGAAAATTCTACGACGGTTGGTCTTAACCACGCAATCATCGGTACTTTCAGAAATCCCCATGTCCGTATGAAGAGAGTATATTTGATTTGATCCATAAGTTTCATGACGATGACCCCTTTATGCTATCTATGATTATAGCGGAGTTTGTTCATTTCACTAGTTTTCGCCAGAAGCTCATAGGAATCAATACTCAAAAGCGTTCGTTTATGTGCTTAAGGGATCAAAATGAGGGACTTTGAGAATCACCAAAAGTCCTAAATTAGGTCTTACAGGGTCATAGAAAGAGAAATTGCTTTTAGTCAAAAGGAAAAACGCATACTAAGAGACTTATCAGTTTCTAGTATGCGCATGGAAATCAATCTGTCTAAGAAATTCTTCAAATCACCAAGGGTGAGACGAAGTCTTAGCTTTCTTCCAAAAAGTCATATTTATAGTTATTTAGAGGCAAAAAGTTTTCTTTGACCGTTCGGTGATTGACCCAGCGAAGGAGATTGAACATGGATCCTGCTTTGTCATTTGTGCCCGATGCACGGCTGCCTCCAAAGGGCTGTTGCCC
>CAIMVM010000235.1 GCA_903844895.1 uncultured Pseudomonadota bacterium | reverse complement strand
TCTCGGTCCAAAATCTATTCAACATTTAAAATCACGAGGTTCAAGAGGGGCATAAGGCTGTGACTTGAATTTGCCAAGGTGCTATTCCGGAATACAATAAAGAAAACTGCCCTAACGATTTGCCGGATCTTTCCGACTTAAGTATTACGAGGTAACGTTGGCCGGTTGTCAAATTTGAGTTAAGGATTGCTTGCCAATTTGCGTTGAAAGCACCTGATGCAAGAGTCTTTTTTTCATCGTTTAAAATCTCGAAAAAAACATTTCGAGATGTCGCTGTATGGCAAGTCATAAGCCCAAGAACATTTAATTCTATCCTAGTGTTAACTCCACCAGTGTGTGGTGAACCGCTAACGGCGTAGGCTTTGCCTGAAGCTATTGCTATCGTATCAAGGGCAACATCCGCTACTTGGGTACTAACTGGCGCGCCTTCAGGGGTTTGAGAGCATCCTGCGTTCGTCATTTCAAATAAAATTACAAATAAAGTGACTTTTAAAGAACTATTCATAACTCTCAGGGGCTCCGTTCAAATTTCTTTGAACTTCATTCTAGTTGCTTGTCGAGTGAACTTCAACTGATTCCTAGATCTTGGTTTTAGGTAGTCGTAAAGACGCCTCCTCCGGTACTCAACAAACACTCGGGTCTACATAATCCTTTAGTGCCTGCACAATGGCGATCATTTCATCTCTAGGTACATACCTATTTTAAATGGGCCAGCTCTAGCTTTCCAGTCGAGAGATTTTACATGTTGCAAGAGCGCCCAGCATTCCTTGCCCGTAATTTGTCTATTAAGGCGGACCGCATAGTGGCCTTGATCATCATGCTCTTGACATGTTGTAAGCGGACAAAACAGCGCAACTTTGGAGTCTTCATTATCTGCAGACAAACAAACCGCGTAATGGGGTTTGGCGAATTCGTTACTATTTGTAAACTTATTACCCCAATCTAGATGCCAAATCTGGCTACGGTTTGGTATTTCAGTCATCTAGATTTCCGGCTCCATAAGTACCTTGAAATACTTCTCCGATTTTTGGTGCATTTTTATTTTTAGCCCTTGCTAATAATTCTTTTGAGGATCCTATTCCGCGCCAACGGTTAAAAGCCAATTCGATCCTAGCTTTTTTAATGTCTATAGGAAGGTAGTCTAGAGCTGCTTCTAGTTCAGTTTTATATGTTTCCCAACGCTGTTGGGAAGAACCTGACTTCAAACCCCCCAATTTTTCAGACCCCATAGGAATCTCCATTTCAGCAGAATTGTCTATAGTTCCGCGACTATCCATCAAGCCGCCCTTTAATGTCGGTAATCACAGGACCAAAATTTGGACTGTATTTATCTATCTATGCGATAAATATTCCAAACTAAAAATCAACAAAACCGGATGATTAGCAGATACCAGTAGGCGTAAATCTAGCCATTTTTGCCAATAATGCTAGTAACCTAATGTCTGTAGAGATTTACAGTACGGAAGACAGCCATTTGCGGGTCTTCTAATACAAAGCAGTTCGATAGGCCGACATTTCGGGAAATTTTAAAGTAAAAGGATCTAAATTTCAGCGAAAATTGGGGCGTTGGTCCGCTTGTCAGTCGTCAGGCGCAGAACTCCATACGAAGGTTTTGAAATGGCGTTTCGGACTAATTTCTGGTACAATAGAAATTAGTCCGGACTAAAGTCTGTTCGGGCTGAAATTTGTCCGGAGGGTGCCCTGTTGGAGAGATATCTTACTGAAATGATTATGGATGATCTGAAGAAGAAAATGGTGTTTGTCGGTGGCCCCCGGCAAGTAGGAAAGACTACCTTATCTCTTGATATTCTATCTCGGCACCTTGGTGTCATCGCGAACGAAGATCATCCGGCCTATATGAACTGGGATGATGTTAACGATAGGGACAGACTGTTGGAGGGGCGTCTGCCATCAAATCAGAGCCTGATTGTGCTGGATGAGATCCATAAATACCCAGGCTGGCGTAATTTGCTAAAAGGGTTGTATGACAAAAATAAGTCCTCAAGAATGTTTTTAGTCACTGGATCCGCGAGGCTTGACTACTATCGCCGCGGAGGTGACAGCCTTCAGGGGCGTTATCATTATTACCGCCTCCATCCTTTGAGTCTTGTGGAGTTGGGTCCAAAGCTCAATGCGAACATGGATCAGCTCCTTGAATTTGGTGGGTTCCCTGAGCCATTCTTTGCCTCCTCCATTCAGGAATGGAAACGCTGGCAGCGCGAACGAAATTCTCGCGTATACCGCGACGATCTTGTAACCTTAGAGCATGTCTCAGAAGTTTCCAAAATAGAACATCTTGGAGCTTTATTAAGGAAGCGTGTTGGGTCTGTTTTGTCTATCAATTCGCTCAGAGAAGAGCTCTCTTGCTCCCATGAAACAGCGGAACGCTGGGTTTCTATACTAGAGAATCTTTATGTATGCTACCGGATTCCGCCCTATGGAACAGACAGCATCAAGGCCATTAAAAAGGAAAAGAAACTCTATCTTTGGGATTGGTCTCTTGTGGAGTCCAAAGGGCATCGCCTTGAAAACCTGGTGGCCTCGAACCTGCTCAAGTTTTGTCACTTTCTTGAAGACACACAAGGAGACGACTACGAGCTGCGATTCCTGCGTGACCGAGAAAAGCGTGAGGTTGATTTTGTGGTGATGAAAAACGCAAAGCCATTGTTTGCAGTGGAGGTAAAGTCCGGTGACCAATCGCTTTCAGCCCATATTCCGTATTTTGCCGCGCGGTTGCCGATCCCCGTGTTCTATCAGGTTCATCTTGGTTCCCGGGATGAAGAATACACCAACTACCGGACACGGATTCTTCCCCTGCAAACTTTTTGCAAAGAAATCCTCAGCATTTAAAGCACAAGAAATTGTGTGCTCGAACTAGGAGATAAAGGTGAAAACCTGTTTTAAGCGGACCAAACAGCATAAATTACAAGGTTTCATGATTCGTGTATAGCCAAACCGCAAAATGCGGTTTGGTAAATTCGTTTCTCTTCTTAATTTCATGTAGCGGAATCTCAGTCCTATAGATTCTCCTATGGAGCCTAAGTTAAAAGGCTCTTCATGATATCACAGAGAAGCTCTGGCTGAGGTGCGTGTTTTAGGTCGAGATCCTTGAGGACGTGTAGGTCTATTTTGCAGCAGTTGGTGATGCTGCTGCATAAATATCACTCCCTTAGAATGGTGGCATTGTGTCAAATGGATTTGGAAGGCTTTAGGCAGGATTTTTTTGCTCCAGCTTGTTTTCTAAACCATTTTAGCAAGATGCCAGTCATAAGGTTTTAGGTTGGCTTGGAAAACCAATCTGTGAAAGGTCGCCTTTGGTTTTTGAGGAAGGCTCGTTCACGCTTTCCGATCCGGATCCTTTATTTACAAGACAAGCAGATACTCCTAAATATAAGGATTATGGTGGTGCTCTATCTGGAACTGGCATTAGAGTGTCTAAAGTGATTTTTTACGGTATTAAGCTGGGATTAGAAAAATCCCAGCCTTAAGAACGTGCGCCTTGTTGGGATTTTTAGAATCTCAGAGAAATCCCGAGTTTTTTACCAAACCTGGGGTCTTCGCTGCCGGAGGCAGAGTGAATATCTTCCTGGGTGATTTGATATTCGAGTCGTAGAATGGACACTTCTAAAAAGGCGCCCCATTGTGAATTCAGGACCGAGTTTATTTCGGTTTTATCTTCTGACATTTTGAAGATCTTCTCACCGGTGAGCCCTAGCCAGGGAGTGATGTAAGCTTGAAAAGCGGCACCATAAGCTTCACCTTGGATGTTCGGCTGGTGAAATC
>CAIMVM010000234.1 GCA_903844895.1 uncultured Pseudomonadota bacterium | reverse complement strand
GCCCAAGATCTCTTCTTGGAGATGGGTATAGGCATCTGCATCAATGAAGTAAGTAAAGCTGTGAGTCCCATCTTCCAGCTTAAAAATACTATATTTTAGAATCTGGTCTACAAACTGCCCCTTTATGATCCCGACCAGTCTGCTTTTAATATCCTCTTCAGAGAGAACCTTTCTTCTTTTAGGACTCTCAAGCTGCTGTTTGAGTTTTTCAAGGAGTGTGTATTTGGTTTAGAGATGCTGCTCAATGCCTCTGATTTGACCTTCTTTCAATTGGCTTGATACCGTTACAACACAAGTCCTTTCAGCTCCCCAAACTTTCTTTTTAATGCGATAAGCCGGAACTTTTTCTTCATCGATGACTATGGTCAAAAAGTTTTTATTAGCGAGCGAGTTTAAAAAATATATCCGGCCGCGAAGATTTGCCCAAAATATTGGCGATGTGGAATTTAGGCGTGAGATTCTCTCGTCGAAAGATTTTTGAATTCTAATATTCTATGAATTTGTATTGAATTTTAGTGCTTTTGGCGCACTGAATCAGCCCGCTTGGTATTTTGGGTTCTTAGAAAAGGCAAGGACCTTGGTCGCTATAAAAAGTTATTAACGATTCTTAGAGCGGTCATTGCCAATACACCAAACATTAAGTGAGAGGTTACTTTTTGGTGACCTCTCACTCTGACATATCGTCCGCCAAAATCATCTTTTATCGTTGAGTTGGTTCGCTCTACAGTGGTGCGGATTTTGTAGCGCTCTTTTTCTGCAGGAGCGAGTGGAATTTTCTCACCGCCTTTAGGTTTTTTAGGATCAATGATTGCGACTTTGCCGGCATCGGTAATGTAGGTTTTGATATGATCACTGTTGTAGGCTGCGTCCATTAACGTATACAAGCTTTTAACCTTTAAGTTAGTAGCTGCTTCTAGAGAAATAGCAGCGCCGCTGTCATGCATGGAAGCCGAAGTGACTAATGCTGATATCGGGGTGCCAAGATCATCAACATCCATATGGAGTTTGTAGCCAATCCAGTGCTCGGAATGGCCTTGGCTATTTTTCTTTCCTCCTATGTCAGCACCCTTTGGCAAATCTGCAAGCATCTCATTTAATGTCATTCCAAGCTGTTTTTCAATACGGCTAGGCTCTTTTTCAGGACGAACTTCATCTTTTTTGGGGCGACCTCTTTTAAAGGGGGTCGCTATTTCGGCGTAAGCCTCATCGGTCGTCCTAACGACTTTTTCACGACCCTCAATTGCAGTAGCATCTCGGCTTATGTGGCCAACCAATCTATCTGCATACATTTCGCTTACCATGACATCATGAATTTTTGCTGCAAGGCCTTGTTCAGCAAACTCCAAAAAGGCATTAGAAAAGGTGGCTTCACATGGAATTTTACCTTCGAAACCACATAGTCGCCTTAAAACTTTATCTACTTTTCAGGGTAAAAGCATCTAAATATTATTGATTACAGACTGATAGGTCTGAATTAAAATTTTCTCCAAGTATATATTTTAGCTTGGAGTTGATAGCTATGGATGGCCCACGCTCATTGATCGAGCATTTTTCTTCTGTGAAAG
>CAIMVM010000233.1 GCA_903844895.1 uncultured Pseudomonadota bacterium | reverse complement strand
TATAAAGCTTAACGAAGAATCCTATCCCAACAGCTATCTCCATCGTTCCGATCCCAACGATGTGGCACGAACCGAACACCTCACTTTTATTTGTACTCCACAGAAAATTGATGCGGGCCCCAATAACAATTGGAAGGACCCATCCGAGGCCCATAAGGAAATAGACGGTTTCTTTGCTGGGGCTATGAAAAATAGAGTGATGTATGTCATTCCCTATTGCATGGGGCCTATCGATTCTCCATTTTCGAGATGCGGTGTGGAAATTACCGATTCTAAATATGTTGTGGCCAATATGCATATCATGACCAGAATGGGAACGCCGGCACTTAAGAGAATTGAATCTGAAAATAAGTTTGTCAGGGGCCTACACTCCTTGGGTGACTTAAAAGTAGAGCATCGCAGAATCATGCATTTTCCTAACGAACTCCTCATAAAGTCCGTTGGCTCTGGCTATGGTGGCAATGCTCTTTTAGGCAAGAAGTGTCACGCTCTGCGCATTGCATCATGGCAAGGCCGCACCGAGGGCTGGCTGGCTGAACACATGCTGATTGTTGGGATCGAAAACCCTCAAGGTGAAAAGCAATATGTCGCCGCAGCATTTCCATCGGCTTGCGGTAAAACCAACCTAGCTATGCTCATTCCACCTCCTGCTTATAAAGGATGGAAAGTTTGGACAGTGGGAGATGATATCGCTTGGCTTCACCCAGGAGCAGATGGACGTCTTTACGCAATTAATCCAGAAGCGGGTTATTTCGGTGTAGCTCCAGGAACTTCAGAACTAACCAATCCCAATGCCTTAAACATGCTTAATCGCAATTGTATTTTTACCAATGTCGGACTTACTGAAAACAATGAACCTTGGTGGGAGGGTCTCACTAAGGGAACACCTGTTAAAGATTGGCAGGGACGTCCTTATAAAAAAGAAACTGGTCCCGCAGCTCAACCCAATTCAAGATTTACGGCCCCTGCGAAACAATGTGAAAGTTATTCTATAGAAGCAGAAAATCCAAATGGCGTGCCTATTTCCGCTATCGTTTTTGGAGGCCGCCGCTCAACACTTGTGCCGCTTGTGTTTGAATCCCTCTCTTGGCCCCATGGAGTGCTTGTGGGAGCATCAGTTGGAAGTCAAACTACTGCAGCCTCTACAGGAAAAGTCGGCGTGATGCGTCGAGACCCTATGGCTATGCAGCCGTTTGCTGGTTATAACTTTGGGGACTACTGGGCCCACTGGCTCGCCATGGAAAAGAAACTGACTCATCCACCCAAGATTTTTCATGTGAACTGGTTCCGTCAAGATAAAGCAGGTAAATTCCTATGGCCAGGATTTGGCGACAACATGCGTGTACTAAAATGGATTTTAGATCGCTGTTCTGGAAAAATTGACGCCGAAAAGACGCCTATCGGTAACTTGCCCTTAGCTCAGGATCTTGACATTAAGGGTCTTAATATCGATCCAAATACTCTTAAAGAACTCCTGACGGTCGACAAAGCTGCTTACCGTGAAGAGGCCAAATCCATTAGGGAATACCTAGATACCTATGGCGAGCGACTTCCCGAGCGCCTTCGAGCTGAGCAAGAAAGAGTCTTTGCTGAGCTAAACTGAATTAAAGAATCGCTATTGGCCGCATTCCCCAGATAATTCTGGGAATGCGGTTATTTATAGTCTCCACTCGCGAGCAGTGACACCAACTTGTCTTGAAACCCATGAAGTTCATTTATAGTAGGCTGAGCTTTTCCTTCGAGTCCATTTCCAATAATTGCAAAGGCCAAGAGTCCATCATTTGGTGTTTTCACATAGCCAGCTAAAGACGACACAGATCTAGGCGAGGTAAGAGTTCCCGTTTTGGCTCTAATATTTGCAGCCAGAGATTTGCCTTCATTATTTTGAAACCTTTTCTTAAGAGTCCCATCTCGACCAGCTGCTGGAAGGCTGGCAAAAAATTCGGGAAAAACATCGAGACTCTTCGCCATGCGAAGTAGAATTTGATTGATTTGTCCAGCCGAGAGTCGATTCTCGAATGATAGTCCAGAGGCATTTTTAAGAACAAACGGTGTCTTAATTCCCACCTGAGATTTAAGGTATCTTTCCAATACCTTTAGCCCATTACTTTCTGTTCCAGATCCTGGCTGATCTGCCTGCCCATTAGCTGGAAATGCTGATCCCATGCGTTTGAGCAGCATATCTGCAATGTAGTTGTTGGAAAAATTATTAAGTCCTTTGACTATAAAGTCCAGGGGGTATCCTGCTAGGTTCAAAATCTCGCTTGCAACTTTAGGGGTTTCGGAAATCCCAATTTCACCACGAATCAAAATTCCCTGATTTTCAATAAAGGCCCTGACCATCTCTGCCGAGGCTAGGTGGGGATTATTTACGGAGCGATACATTTTGATGAGGCCTGCATCCTTTGTGACAGTTCCAGAAGCAACAAGGCTCGCGCGCCCATCCTTTGAGGAAAATCGCTCGACTTGCACATTGGTTGAAGACCCTAACTTTACCTTATTTGCAATGACAAATCCCTTTAACGGAAAGGGAGACAATAAAACCCGCGCGCCACTTTCATTTGGTGAAATAGCAATTTCAAATGTATTAAAGTTTACACCTGCACCTGAAATAGGTGCGTCATAGGCATTGTCTGAAGATAACTTTCCTTCTTCGCGAGATTCATCCCTTGTCTCCAAATCAAAGAGCGAGGGATCTAATATGAATCTGCCTTTTACTTCTTTAATGCCACGATTTTTTAAGTCAGAAGCAAGAACTGAAATCTTTTCATTCACCAAAAAAGGATCTCCATCACCTTTTACAATCAAATCTCCAGAGATGACTCCATTTGAAAAGCTACCTGTATAATAAACCTTGGTTGTAAAAGTATATTGTGGCCCCCACATTTCCAAGGCAGCAGCCGCAATGGTAAGCTTAGAAACGCTTGCTGGAGTGAGAAGAACCTTATCATTATGGGAAAAAATCGTTTTTCCATCAGAAACGCGGACAACCTCTATCGACTGCCTAGAACGAGTTTCCACTTTTGAAACGAGATTTTGAATCGCAGAATTGGCAAATAGCTCTTTTGAAAAAGCAGAAAGCCCCATTAAAAATACAATATAGCGCATAGAATGGCTCCCTGTTTTGAGCTTTTTGAGCTTTTTGAGCTTTTTGAGCTTTTTGAGCTATTTTACCTTTTTATTATACAATTATCGTTATTCTTATTCAGGAGATCTTATGAAAATTGCCATTTTGGGTACTGGCAATGTGGCTCAGTCTCTTGCCAAAGGCTTTCTATCAGAAAAACACACTGTAAAGATTGGCTCGCGAACTTACGGTCCTAAGCTCGCTGAGGCGCTTAAGAAACTCGCCGACGGGGGCTTTTCAGCCGAAGGCGACACTTTTTCAGAGGTGGCAAAATGGGCTGACACCATCGTTGTGGCCACTTTAGGCCCGGAAATCGTTTCCACGAAAAATGGTGCTGGCCCGCAAAATCTCGCGGGAGCAAAAGACGTGGGATCTATGGCGCTTTCTGTTGCTCTCGAAGCGATGTGCATCACCTGGCTTGGATTCGGTGCGGCATCCAATACATGGAATCATGCCTTTAAACGTCTCACAAAATAGCCTTCCTACTCCTTGTATAGCGGCAGGGCTTTGCTCTGCTGCTACTATTTTAGGCTCCCGCGGAACAGGAAATCAGATAAACCCAAGGTGCCCAAAGCTTAAGCCTTGTAAGGGTCTTAATGACAATTGATCTGCCTCTTGATAGGATCCGCCCCTAGATGATTTTGCTTAGGGGCTTCTATGAATGATGTAACTATAGTTGGAACTGGACCTGCTGGATTGACTGCGGCTATTTATGCGGCAAGAGCTGGCTTCAAACCCGTAATATATGCTGGCATTCAACATGGTGGTCAACTTACTACCACAACGGAAGTAGAAAATTTTCCTGGCTTTGCTGAGGGCATTCAAGGCCCAAAGCTTATGGCAGAAATGACCGCGCAAGCAGAGCGAGTAGGAACCCGCATTGTTTACGACACCATTACAAAAGTTGATTTTTCCAATCCTTCCAAATTGAAACTATGGGCAGATCAAGAACTCATAGAAACAAAAACTGTAATAATTAGTACCGGAGCTACCGCCAAAACCCTAGGCCTGCTTGGAGAAGCTTCCCTCATGGGTCGAGGTCTTTCGACATGCGCCACCTGCGACGGTTTTTTCTATCGCGGAAAAAAAGTAATGATTATCGGTGGGGGCGACTCTGCCATGGAAGAAGCGAGTTACTTAGCCAATCTTGCCCAAGAAGTAATTTTAGTTCACCGCAGAGATACATTTCGGGCTGCCAATATCATGATTGATCGCGTCAAAAACAATCCAAAAATCAAGATTAAGACTCCCTGGACCATTGAAAAAACACTTAGCGATGAAACGGGTCTCACAGGAGTTACACTTATTAATCTCGAAAATTCAGCAAAAGAAGATATAAAAATTGACGGACTTTTTTATGCTATCGGTCACAAACCCAATTCTGACATCTTTCTACCGTGGGTTGACGTTGATGATCATGGATATATAAAGGTTACAGATTTTGTAAAAACGAAAACTCCGGGTGTTTTTGCAGCTGGAGATATTGCAGATCCTACGTTTAAGCAAGCTATTACGGCTGCAGGAATGGGCTGTCAAGCCGCTATCACCGCAGCTAGATACTTAGAAAATTTGCATTAGACTATTTGTATTGTCAGACAGCTTTTGCGCATGAGCATTTTTAGAAAACAAATGGGGATTATAAGAGGGGAAGTTTATGGGCGTTTTAGACCAATTCTTCAAAAAGAAGGATCTAGAAATCACGGAAGATATGGTGCGCGAAGCCTTGAAAGTGATCATAGATCCTGATTTAGACAAAGACATTGTGAGCCTTGGTTTTGTCAGGAATTTGAAAATAGATCGAGGCGCCGTAGAATTTGAAGTAAACCTCACAACCCCAGCTTGTCCTGTCAAAGAAAAATTTAAATCCGAAGCAGAAGCTGCTGTTAAATCCATTCCTGGGGTGGAGTCTGTTCACGTCATTATGACCGCGACAACAAAAGGTCAAACAAAATCCCCACAAACTGCGAATTCGCTTGGAAAAGTCGCCAATATCATTCTTGTCGCATCTGGCAAAGGTGGGGTAGGGAAGTCTACCAGCGCAGTAAATCTTGCTTACGGACTTTCTTCTGCTGGATCTAAGGTTGGGCTCCTTGACGCAGATATTCATGGGCCTTCCATTCCTATGATGACCGGAGTAAAAAATCCCACTCAAATGAATGGTGATTTGGTCCTGCCGCCCATTAAAGATAATATTAAGATGATTTCTATCTCCATGTTTTCCGGAACCGATCAAGCAGCCATCATGCGTGGGCCTATGGCCTCAAGTATGGTGAAAAATTTTGTAACCCAAGTGGACTGGGGTGAGCTTGACTATCTCGTTATCGATTGCCCCCCAGGAACTGGTGACATACACCTATCACTTGCACAAATTGCCCCTGCTACTGGTGTCGTTATTGTTACTTCGCCCCAAGACGTAGCAGTGATAGATGCAAAAAAAGCCATCCACATGTACTCAACCCTCCAAATTCCGATATTGGGAATCATTGAAACCATGAGCTACTTTGAAGTTGAAAATAAGAAGTACTATCTTTTTGGCGAAGGCGGTGGTGTTAAGCTCGCTGAATCCTACTCGCTTCCTCTTCTGGGTCAAATCCCCCTTGAAGTTCAGGTTTCAGAAAGTTCAGATAAAGGATCGCCAGTGGTTTTACAGGCGGGAAAAGCGTCCGCAGCATACCGCAATTTTTCAGGAAACGTGGCTCGAGAAGTATCCATACTCCACGCCACTCGCGGAGAATCGCTAAGTTCATTTAGTTTAAAATGGAGAGGCGCATGAGAAGCTACATTGGGGTCAAGGAAATCTATCAATCCGATGAAAAACACCTAGGCATCACCTGGACGGATGGAGCCGAGTCAAAACTTGATGTTGTCGAATTAAGACGGAAGTGTCCTTGCGCTTCTTGTGTCGACGAAAGAACAGGCGAGCGCATTTTAAAGCCGGATTCCGTAGCAAATACAGTAAGACCTTTACAAATTGATTCTGTTGGCAGATATGCTTGTGTCATAGGGTTTAACGATGGGCACAACACAGGAATTTATTCGTTTAAATACTTAAGACAGCTGTCCGGTATTTCTTAGTTTTTATCTCACACTTTACAAGTATCACCACAGTGTATTGAGGGTTTATGGGCTATGCTTTAAGGCTAACCATGATTAGTTTATTAGCCGACATTTTGCTCCGAAATTTCCCGGGCAATCTCAATGTCGGAAGATTTACTTTAAGTCTATATTTTCAGGGCATGGTTTTGGCATTTATTTGGTGGTGGTTTTGGATCAGTATAGGCACTTATTTTAGAACCTTTTCAGCCCAAAAAATATTAAGTGCCTTTATAGGTTTTGTCTGGTCTTTTTTCGTAATTTCCGACTTTGTGCACTTTCGGTATTTAGGCCAACACATTACAGCTCAGTCCCTGCGACTCACTTGGCAAGATCCTGCCTATATGATTGGCTACTGGAACTCTTATGGGGGATGGATTCCAAGTCTAGCCATTTGCCTATTGACCTATTTTATCGGCAAAAGACTCTATTTTGGGATGCAATCTAAGAAGAAATCCTTAGGTGGAATCCTCATTCCCCTGATCACGGTGGCTTTAGAGACAGGACATTTAACAAGAAAGTCCGCCGAGGGTAGTTTGAGTATCGAAGCATCTTTAATTCTTTCCCATATTAACGCCTTGCGTATTCATTTAGGATCCGGACCAAAACTTCATGCCGGAAATCGCTTGTCAGTTAAGGCCGTTGAAAACTCGCATTTACCGAAAGCGGTAGTCCTATTTGTGACAGAAAGCTTAAGTACCTATCACAGCCAATGGAATGAGACTGGTCCCGATGCACTTCCAAAACTTAATTCTTGGTTATCTCGCCAGATCACCCTCAGTACACAAAACGCGTTTAGCAACGCCTCTGCAACCGATATGTCCATGCCGTCACTTTTTACCGGTTTGCGCCCAGATCGAAATCATGATGATTTCCACAAAATGCCCTTCATTTGGGACATGTTTTATGCTGCTAATTACAAAACTGCGTGGTTTTCAAGCCAAAGATTTTCCTGGGCTGGCTTCTCAAGTTTTTTCTCCACTAAAGGATTAGGCCTGATTGAAACCTCCGAATCCATGGGGGGTAAGCTCATCAATGATACTGGACAAGACGACCTCTTAACAAGCAAGCGTATTATAGAGTGGATACAGAAGAGTCCTCCAAACGAAAATTTGTTTTTAGTCGTGAATTTTAATGCTGCCCATATTCCTTGTCAAAAAAACTCAGATTTTTTACCTTCTATTCCTGAAGGCAGCAATTGTGAAAAAGCCATGGCCATACTTGATGAAGCCTTTTCCTCCACACTCCATTTAATTGAAGAACGCTATCAAGATTTTTTTGTCGTGTTTACCTCGGATCACGGCGACATTGCTGAAAACACTCGTCAGGTTCCAAGAATTGAAAGTTACTATGATGAAATCATAAAAATCCCAATGTCTGTTAGTGTCTCTACTTCTTTTAAAGAGAACTTCAGCACTCAGTTCTCAAGCCTCCAAAAAAATTTCAAAACGAATCAAATTTCAAATATGGATTTGAATCCTACTTTTGTCGACCTGCTGGAACTTGGTCGCCTAGAGGAGAACAAACCCTGGATCAAAGAACTCAATGGAACTTCTTTGTTTTCTGAAATACCCTCTAACAGATGGCTTTTAGCTCTCAATACGGGCGAGATTCGAAGTTGGAATCATGAAGGCTTTGGGTTGATACATGGGCCTTGGCGGTTTCTTTACTCCCAAGGAAAAAAACCGGAATTGTTTAACGTAAGCCTAGACCCTAAAGAAACAAATAATCTGTGGAGTGAGTCCCACCCTCTTGCCCCTGAAATTAAGAAAATCATTGCTGATTCAAAAGAATTGAAGAGAATTGTGGAAGGCCGCCAATAGACTTCGCGCGAGGAAAAGGGTTGGCTGGCACCATTAAGCTGTCAGATGGTATCGTCCCCAAACCTTCGTCTCAAGGTAATCATCACCCACATAGGCCCAACCAATAAGTATTTAAGTTCAGAAAAGAACGCGGGTCTGTTGCCTTCTAGTCGGTGCCCTATAAACTGAAAAATCCAAGCTATGACAAAAACTCCGACGCAAAGGGGCCATAGAAGCTCCGAATAATGTCGATCCATATAAGTAATCAGTGCCGCAGCTCCAAATAAAAGAGGCGCCATAACCCGGGGTAGTCTTCTATCTAAAACACCATACCAAATCAGCATAAAAAGAATTTGTAAGTTTCCGCCTGAAAGAAGCTTGATTTCAGGTAAAACAGATTTTCCTAGGCTTGTAAAAATACCGACTGACGACACTAAAATTGCTGGTACTGCTATTTTATGTATCCTTTGATTCCATACATGGCGATGGTCGTTAGCATAATGAGATAAGAGCTCTTCCATTTTTTTGTTCATTTGGGGGCCTTCGACATCGACTCAAATTTTTCTTTAGCGAGCTTAAGTGCTGCCTTTTGTTCTGGGTTCCTGGGGCTTGATCTTACTTCCCCAATTTTTTCCTGCAGATCGGCTGGACACGCTCCGAGGATCTCCATTTCATACTCTAGCCAAACGCCAAATTTTTGCCAGACTAAGTCCCGCATCTGAAAGGTGAGTTCCAATATGGATCGAGCATCGCTGTCTTTGTTGTAGACAAAATTAGCGTGTTTTTCGGATACTTTTGCTTTGTTAAACTCTAGAGATTTTGCACCAGAAAGCTCTAATAATAACCCCGAAGAAACTGAAACATCCGGATGATAGTTATTTTTAAACACACAACCGCAAGTAGGAAACAAAAATTGGCCCTTGCGTTCCCGGTCTGTACGACAAAAGTCCATTTTTTCTCTGCTTTTTTCCGGATTTCCTGAGGGAGTCAGGGAGATTTGTACCTTAGACACAATGGCGTTGTTTTCCATGAGTAGAGTGTCTTTATATCCCCTAAAAACTTCGGAGCCTGTAAACTCTAATTCCATGCCAGACGGATCATAACAAATGATTTTGGAAACGATTTGACTGATCTCTCCACCATAGCACCTAGCATTCATGCGAACTGTCCCCCCGATTTCACCAGGTAGAAAATTCATCCATTCTGCGCCACTCAATGACTTAGAAAATGCAAACTCTGAAAATTCTGTATTGGTAACCCCGGCTTCGACTTCGAAGACAGTTTCTGAAATCTGCGTAATGGTTTTCATGTTTCTAAATACAATCACGTAGCCAGGAAAAGCGTCATCTAAGACTAGAGAATTCGTTCCCCCTCCTAATACTAAAAGAGGCTTCCCGGTATCTAAAACCTCTCGAAGGCATTCTCCCAAGGCCTGATGACTGAAAGGAGAGTATACCCCTAACGAACTTCCACCAGTCTTAAAGTATGCTAATTGTTTCAAAGGAGTCTTTATTGGCTTCATGGCTTTTCCTCTGGAAAAATTCTGGAAAAAGCGTCCAAATAACTGGAGTGCAACGGGACTGAGTGAAGAATGATAGTGATTCTTTTATAATCTTGAAAGCGATCCAACAAGGTCGACAATACTTCGTCAGGAGAATCCGTTTGCTTTGGCGTAAACGCTATATGCCGGGTGCCATTGGTTACTGGAACATATTCTTTGGCTAGATTCCACTGGCTAAAAAGAGAAAGGTCTGTTTCCTCATTAATGCGGGTATCACACAGAAATAGATCTGGGTGACCGACCCAAAGATCGATCGCTATCCCAGATCTATTTCTAATGCCTAGCACGTTATCTTCCCAAAACCTTCGCTACAGTTCGTCCGATTTCCGCCGGAGATTCTACGACGTGAACTCCCGCCGCTCTTAAGGCATCCATCTTTTCAGCCGCAGTTCCTTTTCCGCCTGAAATAATGGCGCCCGCATGGCCCATTCTCTTTCCGACTGGAGCTGTTTGACCTGCAATAAAACCAACCACAGGCTTTTTAATATTTTCTTTAATAAACTGAGCTGCCTTGATTTCCAAATCACCACCAATTTCACCGATCATAACGATCGCCTTGGTCTCAGGGTCCGCCTCAAAATGCGGGAGAAGGTCAGTATAGTAAGACCCAATTATGGGATCTCCGCCAATACCAATACAAGTAGACTGCCCAAGATTTAGAGCAGAGGTTTGTCCGACCGCTTCATAGGTTAGCGTACCTGACTTGGAGATAATGCCAACGACACCTTTTTTGTGGACGTGTCCAGGCATAATTCCAATTTTGCATTCTCCTGGCACGATAATTCCCGGGCAGTTAGGGCCAATGAGGCGAATACGACCTTTTAAGCGGTCCAAAGCCTTTTTGACGGGAATCATATCAAGAACAGGTATGCCTTCCGTAATACAGACAATAGTTTCAATTTCTGCGTCGATAGCTTCTAAAATAGCTTCCGCAGCAAAGGGAGGTGGAACAAAAATCATAGATGCATTCGCATTCGTCTTCTCACGCGCTTCTCTAACCGTATCAAACACTGGCAAACCGCAGCTGTGAGTGCCGCCTTTACCTGGAGTTACACCGCCTACAAATCGCGGGGCATATTCGTGTGATTTAGTCGTATGAAATTCACCACTTTTGCCGGTGATGCCTTGAGTGATCACGCGTGTATGATTGCCAACAAAAATTCCCATGTTTGCTCCCTACTTAGCTTTAACAAGCTTAACGATTTTCTCTGCACCATCAGCCATACCATCAGCTGTAGTAATATTTAGCCCAGACTCGCTAAGAAGTTTCTTGCCTAGTTCGACGTTTGTTCCTTCAAGTCGGACGACAAGAGGCACCTGAAGTTTAAGCTCTCTGGCCGCAGCTATCACGCCATTGGCAATGGTGTCGCACTTCATAATGCCGCCAAATATGTTAACAAAAATGCCCTTAACGGCCTTATCTGTTAAAATAATCCTAAAGGCATTTTTAACTTGCTCTTCACTAGCGCCACCGCCGACATCCAAAAAGTTTGCTGGCTCACCGCCGTAATACTTAATGATGTCCATAGTGCCCATAGCAAGTCCAGCACCATTAACTAAGCAGCCTATATTTCCTTCGAGACCAATATAAGATAGACCAAATTTAGAAGCCTCGATTTCTCTGGCATCTTCTTCCTTAAAGTCTCGCATGAAGGAAATTTCATTTTGACGGTACAACGCATTATCATCAAATTGCATTTTGCCATCTAAGGCTAGCATCTTGCCTTCGCCGGTAACCACGAGCGGGTTAATTTCAATCATTTGATAATCATATTTGAAAAACATTTTATACAAATTCTTAACGATCGCTGTGAGTTCCTTCGTTTCTGATGCCGAAAGTGCTGCTTTTTTTGCAATATTTGCTAAGTGATACCCTTTAACTCCAACGGTTGGATCGATAGAGACAGAAACAATCTTTTCAGGAGTCTTTTCGGCAACCTCTTCAATGTCCATCCCCCCCTCTTTAGAGAAAACAATAGAGACACCGGCAGTAGCGCGATCGAGCAGAAGAGCCAAATAGTATTCTTTATGGATATCTGATCCAGATTCCACATAAACACTGTGCACTTTCTTGCCCTGAGGGCCGGTTTGATGTGTGACTAGTGTCATTCCGATCATAGACTCAGCTATCTTAGCGGCATCTTCGGCAGTCTTTACGACCTTAACGCCACCGCCCTTGCCTCGGCCACCAGCGTGAACTTGTGCCTTAACGACAGCGACTGCTGATTTTAGACGGCGAAAAGCAAACTCCGCTTCGATCGGGGAATAGGCAAGGTAACCTGCTGGTACGGGAACTCCGTTATCAGCAAATAGTTTCTTGGCTTGATACTCGTGAATATTCATGAGTCAGCAGTCCTCTCAAAAAAAGTTAGAAATGCTAGGGAGACGTTCCTTTGCATTTTAGGGATCTAAAAATTTACTCTGATCCTGCAGATTAGGCAAAATAATTTCTCAATTTTGTGGAAAAATATTGGTGAGATAGCTTATTGTTATCCCTTCATCCTGATAGGACGGCAGTATTGATGTCTAATAAAACAGTTCTTATAACCGGGGGTGCCGGATTTCTAGGCAGCCATCTTTGCGATCGTTTTCTAGACAGAAGTTTTAACGTCATTTGTCTTGATAATTTTTACACGGGATCAAAGGCTAATGTCGCTCACTTAGCGGATGATAAAAGATTTACACTTGTAAACCATGATGTTTGCGAGCCTTTAGTCGCGGTCATCCCTCAAAAGGTCGACTTAATCATGAATTTTGCATGTCCTGCAAGCCCCGTACACTACCAAAAAGATCCGGTTTATACCGCCAAAATATCCTTCCTAGGCGCTTTAAACGCCTTGGAATTGGCAAAAAAAAATCAAGCCCGCATCATTCAAGCATCCACTTCTGAAGTCTATGGAGACCCCAAGGAGCACCCACAAAGAGAATCTTATTGGGGCAATGTTAATCCCCATGGTATTCGCAGTTGCTATGACGAGGGCAAGCGCATTGCAGAAACACTTTTTTTCGACTATCAGCGTCAATTTGAATTAAATATAGGCTTAGTCCGAATTTTCAACACCTATGGACCAAGAATGGCTGTTGAGGATGGGCGCGTCGTTTCTAATTTTATTGTTCAGGCACTTAGGGGGGAAGCCCTAACCATTTATGGTGACGGCGAACAAACCAGGTCTTTTTGCTTTGGTGACGACTTGATCGACGTTATTTTAAAGCTCGCAGACAACTCCAAACTAACTGGCCCTTACAACATTGGAAATGATGTCGAGTTTACGGTTGCAGAACTTGCGGAAAAAGTTCGCTCGCTCGTAGGCACAAAGGTAAAAATTGATCGAAAGCCACTCCCCTCAGACGACCCCAAAGTAAGAAAGCCAGACCTCTCTCAAACCAAAAGAGACTTGAATTGGGCTCCTAAGATAAGCCTGGAAGAAGGTCTGAAAAAAACAATTCCTTATTTTGAACAGAAGCTTGCTTCATTAAAATCCTGACTTAAGTTTCAATGCCTCTACCATCAAAGCTCTAAGATCGGGAAAGCTCTCAGGCCTGATAGGCTTTGGAATTTAAAAAAAATCCTCGCAATTTCATGTGCTTATGCTCAGACGTTACGTTCTTTGCACTATCGCGCCGATAAAAAGGAGAAGCGAAGATATGGAAAGAAGTGGAAAGAAGTGGAAGGATATGGAAAGAAGAGGAACACATGAGATTACTTATTTATGCAAGTGTGCTTATAGCAAATGTCCTGCCTGGCTGCGCAACGGTTAATATTGGCGGTAATGTCGTCATGAAGCGGTCTCGCCTTGGAGATGAAACTCCTGTCACAGACTTAAGAACTATGTACTCAGCCTCTGAGCTCAGGACCAAAGATGGCCTCCTGAATGCGCTTCAAAAGAAAGAAACCGTAAAAGTCACGGGCGAGCTGCCTGCGGAAGGTTTTGTTTCGCCTCACCGCTAGACCAAGCTGTTGCTAGGTATAATTTTGATATAGAAACTACAAATAGAAATTACATATAGAAATTACAAATAGAAATAGCCATGTCAAAACCCCTAAAACGCGCTCCTAGAATGAATCGCCAGCCCTAAATAAACTATCTGAGGCTTCTTCAAGCGGCTTTAGATACCTATGATAGGGAATTAGAGAAAAATCTTTCTCCTCATGCAAAAAATCAATGCCTGACATCTCTGAAGAAATCCCACGTCGGAGGGTGGCAAAAAAGAACAACGGGCTGATGTTCCGAGGCTCAGAAATAGCGCTTCAAGCCGGCGTCTTGAAAGTAAATGGCAAAAAAAACTATGGTTTGACGAGTGAAAGAGAGGATGGAATCCATCATCTAAACTTGATGGGATTTAAGATCCCATTTTCATTTTGCGTTTTATCACAAGGTGATCTTATAATGACCCCAAACATCATCTAAGCAGGGAGTCATCTTTGGCAAAAATTATTGCAATTGCGAACCAAAAGGGCGGAGTTGGAAAGACGGCCACTGCTGCAAATCTAGCCGCATGCCTGGCCGAATCAGGTAAGAAGACGCTTCTCGTTGATTTGGATTACCAAGCGAATGCATCTTCCTATTTAGGGTTGAAATTTGAAGCCAAAAAACAGTCTAAGTCTACTGCTTCCGTGATTACCGGAGAAAGTCGACTCAGCCAAACCGTTATGAAAACATGTCACCCAAATCTGGACCTGCTTGCGGGAGATATGCTGCTTTCTAAACTTGCGCGAGAGAAAATATTAGAACCAGGTTCAGTTCTACTTCTTAAAAAAGCTTTCGAACAAAAAGAGGCCAAGGCCTACGATATCATTTTAATTGATACCCATCCTAGCCTTGACCTGCTTTTTCAAATGGCTTTAACGGCGGCTGACTTCTACTTAGTGCCGATGTTCGCCGAAGCGGATCCGTTTGACGGACTCCAGTACATGTTTTCTGAAATTACTACGATAAAAGGCACCCTAAATAAGGGCCTTGGCTTCCTAGGCCTCGTGATCACAAAATTTGATCGCCAAAACACCACCCATGTGAAGTTTCTTGAGCTCTTGGAAAGCTTTTGTAAATCAAATAAGATTGCGATTCGAGGCCTTATCCCGGATTCAAAAGCACTGGCCGGAAGTTCTTCCAACCAAAAGCCGCTCATCTGGTATAAGCCTGACCTTCCTGTATCTGAGGCCTATTTAGCTTTAGCAAAAAAATTGATTCGAGATTTGACAACCGCAAAGGGTTCCACCACCAACGGCACGCCCAAGGTTAAAGGCACGCCTTCTGAGATCATGAATCTCTTTGGTGAATCACGCAATTTGGAGATTTTTTAAATGAAAAGATTTACGGACACCGCTGCTAGAATCAAGCAAGACCAAGCTATTTCCATGTTAAATACCGTTAAAGATGGAACCGTTGTTCCTATTCCACTGAATTTGGTTGTACGAACGGAAAACGTTCGAAATGACCGAACCGAACAAAATGATCCTGATTTAGAAGCGCTTACAGCCTCAATAAAAGAGGTAGGACTTCTCCAGCACCCAATCGTTACTGTAGCGGCCGGCCAAATTGTTTGTGTTTCTGGACATCGAAGATTTGCCGCTTGCGAGTCCTTAAAGATGGACAAAGTTCCATGTGTCATTCGACATTTTGACACTCTATCAACCAAACAAATGGTCCAGCTTTTTGAAAATACAGCACGCCGAAATCTTCATCCTCTCGACATTGGAATTCAGCTGAATAAGCTTAAGGAAGCTGGAATGAGTCAGCTCAAACTGCAAGAAATAATGAAAAAAGATCGAAAAACCATCGGCCGATTTCAAAAAATGGCCACCTGGTCTGAGCCCGCCAGAAAGATAATATATGACTATCCTGAAAAGCTAAAAACCGGCGCTTTGTTGCAACTTGCAAGTCGCGATCTCTCTGAAAAAGAGCTGCTGAAGGAACTTAAGCATAAAGCTGGATTAATCAAGCTTGAATCTAATTTAGAAAAACCAATGAAATTCAATTTATCCGCGAAGGCTCTAGACTATTTTTCTAGGAAAAAAATTGCAAAGAAAGATCAAATACTGCTGATAACCATGCTGGTAGATCTCGGCTTAATGGACAAAGCCTCGGCAAAAAAAATACATAAATGAAATGAAATGTCAACCTATGCCAAAAAATGGGTCAGCCGCCTGACTCAATATTGAGCAGATTGACGAAGAAAAATATACGGTCTGGGGAATACCGTCGCGAAGGATAAAACGCACGAGGGTACAGAAAACATTTTATAAAACCAGCTTAGGGATCTGTGGATAACCTATTCATAACTTGTATATAACCTGTTTAAAGGTTGAAAAGCCTCAAAATTCCTCTGGTCAATTTTCATACATTTTGACGAGGCACTATAATTTAACGAGTTCTTCCAGATAGAACTCCATGAAAATAGTGTGGGTTTGCTATACATTTAGGCTAGGTGAGCTTAAATAAAGCCGATCCTTGATCGGTGGGCGGGACTTAAAAAAAGAAGCCCTAAATTTCTAGCCAACTAAAAAAACGGCGACAAAAAACTGACAAAAAACTGACAAAAAGCGGCTGCAAAACGAAATTTACAAAGGCACTTTCTGTGCAATAAAAGGACAAAACAGCTTCGACGACGGCCCAATTAGCAATGCGGTCGAAAAAGAGCACAAAAAAGCATAGCAACTTAGATAGAGCCCTAAAAATAAATCAGCTAGCAGGAAACTCAAAAAAGCATAGCGACCTACGTGCAAAAACAGCTTACCAAGAATGGGTCTAAAAACTGGGCCCCCTCAAAGTACCCTCCCCCTAAAAAAGGAGTACCCTGCCTCGGAGAGGCCAAGGTAGCGGCCTAGATAGAATCTTTAAAAAAGAGGCGGGAAATTTGAATTTCTTTTTCCGCCCTGGTGGCAAGGCTCGAGTAAGAACATCAAGACGAGCGTCTGAAGGTAGTTGGAAAAGAAAAAGAGACTGCTACATTTTAGTGTGTAGTGGGGATTTCATTTAAAAAAAAGATATGGCGAAATTTAGGTTTGACTTGGATCAGATACTCTCACCTAATCTCTAAGAGAGAGGTGGTGGGACCGGGGCGAGTTGAACGCCCGACCTCACGCTTATCAGGCGTGCGCTCTAACCACCTGAGCTACGGTCCCGCAGTTTGAGGACGAATTAATAAACAAATGTAAGGGGCCTGTCAAGACTTAAAAACCCCCAACCTTCGCGGGGGCCCTAGGAGTCGAAAAAGACTAGCCTTAAACTAGTTCGCCAGCGGCTGATTAAACTCAATGGCGGTAACATTGGATTCATACTCTTTTAACTTGCGCTGAAGCGTACGAATCCCAATACCAAGAACTTTCGCCGTTTTAGTTCGATTAAAGCGATGCATTTGTAACGTTTCTAAAATCACTTTTTTCTCTACTTCATCGAGTGAAGTTCCAAGTCTAATCGCTATCGAAGCTGAAGTTATCATGAGGCGTTCCTCCCTTTGTCGAGCCTTAACTGTACACTTGCAATTCGCTTGCCAAGAATTCTAGAGTTAGTAAAAGCCGCGATATCAAGGTGTTGAAAGAATAGTTTTTGCGAGTGGTATCAAAATGACACCACTCGCAAAAAGGTTAGGTTGCTATTATTAACTGGTTGCGGTTCTATCCGCGGATTAAAGAGACCGCCATTTCAGGAATCGAATTAGCTTGAGAAAGAACAGAAATACCGCTTTGAGCCAGAATCCTGTTTTGGCTGGAAACAGCAACTTCCGCAGCAAAATCTACATCTTTAATTCGGCTGTTTGTAGCAGACTGGTTCTCTATAGAAATAGAAAGGTTATTGATCGTGCTATTGAGTCGGCTTTGTTTAGCACCCATAGTTGCTCTTAGTGAAGATACTGTCGAAAGGGCGTTATCTATCGTAGCGAGTCTTTCTGATGCGCCTTCTCGAGTTGTGATTTCATCTCCCTTACCTAACTCCAGCTTAGCAGAACTTACTTCCAAATTTTTCACGTCAAGTAAAATGGTATCGGAGTTTTCTACTGATCCGTTTCCGGAGCCTACATGTATAGAAGCTGTTTCAATGCCGGCTTCTGCTCCTTTGAGGAGTTTGATGCCGTTGAACTCAACGGTATTGGATAGACGATCCACTTCGTCTACAAGCTGCGTATATTCACGGTTCGAAAACTCTCTTTCTTTTTCGCCCACGGTATCAGATGCTGCCTGCGTGGAAAGCTCTCTGAGTCGAACAAGAATATTTGACACTTCATTCATCCCGCCTTCTGCGATCTGAATCATGGAAATCCCGTCAGAAGCGTTGCGCTTTGCTTGACCAAGGGACCCAAGGTTTGCCTTAATTTGCTCAGAAATGGCTAGACCGGCTGCGTCATCAGATGCCTTGTTGATTCGGTAGCCACTGGATAGCTTATCCATAGAATCATTAAGTGCCTTTGATGTGTTTGCCATTTGCCTTTGGGCTGTTAGTGACGCCACGTTAGTCCTGATGCGAAGTCCCATAGTTTACCTCTCCCGTAATTTGGGTTGTTACTGAATTCAGTTTTGCTAACTGATTTTGGAGAGCCATCGTTATGGGTTGTATTAATATTAATAAAATAAATATTACAAAT
>CAIMVM010000232.1 GCA_903844895.1 uncultured Pseudomonadota bacterium | reverse complement strand
TGCAGGGAATTTTCAGTTAACGTGGGCTTATTAGGTGCCGTATTTTTGCTTTTTCCGGATTTTTTGCTACATCCCAAAAGAGAAAGACTTCCCACTAAGGCTATAATGGAGACGCTAGATACTTTCATTAGAAACTCCTTAGAGGGAATTTAAAAACTCAGAATAAATAATGATTTATCACTCTTTTGAGTGGACATAGAGAGCATAATTCCTCAAGATGTTTGTAACCAAACAACACAAAAAAAGGAATGTATGCTTAGAAATAAACTATCATGTTATTTTAGTTCAATGCAACGAAATCTTTTTCCAGGTTTCAGCGAAGAGCTGGGACCCACAACTGACAAGCATTTGAAGGTCATTGTTGCACTTGATATGATCCAGGTTGAAAATTTTACCGCCTATAAAAACCCATTCGCTGTAGGGCGTCGTCCAGTCAGTCGTGATGCAATGGCAAGGGCATTTATCGCTAAAAGCATCCTCAATATTCCATCGACCGTTGCGCTCATTGATCGCCTAAAAGTAGATAAGGTTTTAAGACGATTATGTGGTTTCGAAGGTAAAATTCCATGTGAAGGCACCTTTTCTAATGCTTTTTTAGAGTTTGCTGAGCAAGGCCTTGCGGCTAAAATCCATGATGTTTTGGTCAGTGAAATGTATGCAGATAGATTGGTTGGCCACATAAGCCGAGATGCTACTGCAATTGAGAGTCGTGAAAAAGTCTCTAGGACGCCCGATGAGGCTCATGCCGAAATGGTCGCCACCTTTAAAAGAGGTCGCCCAAAAAAAGATGAAGTTCGTCCTGAAAAAGAGCCAAGCCGTATTGAAAAACAGCTAGGAATGTCCTTAAATGAGATGCTTGCAGATTTGCCAAAGGGTGCCGACATAGGAGGAAAGAAAAATAGCCAAGGCCATTCAGAGCATTGGATTGGCTATAAGCTCCATATGGATGTTGATGATCTTGGGACCCCGATTTCAGCAATAGTCACTTCGGCTTCTATGCACGACAGCGGTGCTGCGATTCCACTAGAAACTGCTACTAACTTAAAGGTAAAGAGCTTGTATACCCTAATGGATGCGGCTTACAACAGTGACCACATCAAAACCTACATAAATGATGCCGGCAAAGTCGCTATCATTGACCCTAAAAAACCTAAAGGCGGTGAGAAAATTCCACTCGCGCCTGCAGAAAAAGAGCGCTACAAAATCCGCACTACAGTAGAGCGAACCAACTCAACGATTAAAGATGATTTTGGCGGACGATATGTCAGAGTGAGGGGCCACCAAAAAGTCACCTCTCACTTAATGTTTGGGGTATTGGCAATGACCGCCCTGAGAATCGTTAATAACTTTCTATAGCGACTAAGGTCCTGGCCTTTTCTAACAGCCCCAAATACCTAGTGGGCTGATTCAGTGCGTCAAAACCACTGAAATCTAATACAAATTCATAGAATCTTAGAAATCAAAAATCTCTCGACGAAAAAAATAGGCGTCCCAATTCCACATCGCCTATATTTCAGGCAAATCTTTGCGGCCTGATATATTTTTTAAATTTGCTCCTTATTTTAATTCTAATCCGAGACATATAGCACCTGTCGATATCCGCGTCATCTGATAAAACGGCCCGTTTGTGAGGCGCATGGGTCAGGATTCCTCATGGAGTCTTTTGAACGCACCGCAGTTGTTTTTTCGCCTAG